>SVBN01000118.1 GCA_015058875.1 Erysipelotrichaceae bacterium
AGCATACATAGAGGAAGGAGAACTTGATATGAAACGATACCCGATGGGACCCGTTGAAAAAGCAAAAAAGGAAATGCAGAAACAGATGGAAGAAGAGCGGGCAAAGATGGAAACCGAACTGGAAAATGAGCGGGCAAAGATGGAATTCAAGCTGGAGAATGAGCGGACACAGATGAACGCCGAGCGGAGTCAGATGGAAACCGAGCGTACACAGATGGAAATCGAGCGTACACAGATGGAAACCAAACTGGCAAAGATGGAAAAGAAGCAGGCAAAGTTCGAAACACTGATTCATAGAATCACTGAGAAGTTCGGAGAAGAAGGAATCAGCCTGCTGAAAGAATCCGGACTGATTGACGGTGAAATCAGCAGCGCCCTGAACTTCAGTACCGGAACAGGATCCGGGAGCTGAACGGATCCATCAGCACGAAGAGGACCTGCGGCACATGTCGACATGCCGCAGGCTTTTTTATCTGCATGCAGAGGATAACGCATTTCTGCATGCTGACTGTATAATGGGCTCGAGGTGAAATTATGTGGACTATAGCAGCAACCTGGTGCATGGCATTGGAAGGAGCACGGAAAGGCGCAGAGATATTAAAAGAGGGCGGAAACGGCGCAGATGCGCTGGAAGCTCTGATCACGGATGTGGAGAATGATCCGTGCTTTACTTCCGTCGGATACGGCGGACTTCCGGACGCAGAAGGACATCTGCGGCTGGATGCCGGATATATGGACGGAACAAAGATGGTGACAGGATCCGTGATGGCTGCGGAAGGATTTGCAAGTCCGTTCCGGATTGCAAGAAGTCTCAGTGCATATAAAACCAATACGGTTTTATGCGCGGAAGGCGCTGAGAAATATGCCCGCGAACATGGTTTTGAAGAAAAGGAGATGCGTACGGAATCCTCACAGCAGAGGTGGAAAGATTCTCTGGAACAGGATACGCAGTCTGCTTACCGCGGACATGATACGGTCGGTGCAATTGCACTGGATGAAGAGGGAAATATTTATGCCGGCACATCCACGTCCGGTCTCTTTCTGAAAAGGCCGTTCCGGGTCGGTGATTCACCGCTGATCGGAAGCGGATTTTATGCGGACAGCGAAGCCGGTGCCGCGGTTGCGACCGGACTCGGAGAAGATCTGATGAAAGGATGCATCTCCTATGAAACCGTAAGACTGATGAAAGAAGGACTGTCCCCTCAGGAGGCATGTGACAGAGCGGTCAGTGAACTTGCGGTAAGGCTGATCAGAGCCGGAAGCGAGCCCGGAGATCTGAGCGTTGTTGCGGTATCAAAGGACGGGCATACCGGCGCCTCCAGCAATATCAGCGAATTCTCATTCGTATTTGCGGACTGTGATCATGAACCGGAAGTATATCTGGTAAGAAAAGAAGGACATTGCAGCATATATGAAAAAGCACCTGAGGAATGGATCCGTGACTATATGATGAGGCACAATAAGCGTTAAGGAAATATTAAGTTTTATCTGGAAAAGAACTTTTCCGGAAATATCCTATATAATAGATTTCGGATTATCAGCCGCAGATATCTGCGGCTGTTATACAGAATCAGAAAGGGGTAAGTAATGGGAGCGAAGAAAGATTTTCTGAGTGATCTTGCCAGTCAGGTCGAAGCGAAAAAACGCGGCGAACGTGACCGGATCAGCACGATTGACGATTATAAACCCAGAGAAATAAGAAATGTGCCGGAGGATGACCTGAATGAATATCCGGAGGTGGATGAATTCATTTCACCAGCCAGAAAACCGGAGCCGAAAGAAGCACCCGCCGGGAAAAAAGCGGAAGCGCCTGTACAGAAGAAACCGGAACCGGTCAGAGAACCGGAACCTGTTTATGATGACAGCAATGCATATTCCTCAGACGGAAAAGCAGACAGCTTCAACGAAGAGCAGTTTGTAAGATATGAAAAGCCGAAACGCACGATTTCAACAGCAGGGATTGCGGCACTTGCGGCAGCGCTGGCACTGTGTGCGTTCCTTGTATGGTGGTTTTTCATTGCGGCACATATCACAATGCCTGATTTTGTCGGGAAGAATATCAATGATGTATCTTCCTGGGCAAGGCAGAATGAAATCAGCAGTACGGCAATTGCCCAGTCGCAGCCGGAATACAGTCTGGAATACAATGAAGGAACTGTCATCCGTCAGAGTGTGGAACCTGGGAAAAAGATCAAAAAGGATACACCGATCACAATCACTGTATCTGCCGGTGCAGATCCGGATGAGAATATCAGTTTCCCCGATCTGAAATCCATGACGCTTTCCGAAGTCAGGGAATGGATCAGTGCAAATAAGCTTGCCAAGACAAAGATTACCACACAGTACAGTGAGACTGTACCGGATGGAGAAATCATTTCCTATGAAGTAAGAAACGCAAGCGAGAGTGACTTTACCCGCGGAACAACACTGAATATCGTTGCATCAAAGGGAAAGGCACCTGCCGGACAGATCACAGTTCAGGATTTCAAGAACAAGTCTTATACAGAAGTTGAAAGCTGGGCAAACGGCAAGAAGATCAGCCTGGTCAAGCAGGAAGTCTACAGTGATACCGTCGCATCGGGATTTGTAATTTCCCAGAGCGCAGCTTCGGGATCAAGTCTTTCTGAGGGCGGGACCTTTACAGTTGTCGTTTCAAAAGGAAAAGGCATCAGAATACCGAATCTTGTCGGCTATACAAGAGAACAGCTTGAAGCATGGCGTGCAGCGAATGCAATTCAGGTTGTAACAAAATCGGTCTATGATCCGGCACCGGACGGATCTGTCATTTCCCAGTCCATCGCTCCGAATACCACTGTCGGATCCCAGGATGTTCTGGAACTGACAGTTTCCCTGTATCTTCCGACACTGGATACTGCAACAAACAGCTGGATCGGAAGAGACTATCTGGAACTGCTTGCATGGGTTGATGAAGTCAATAACAAGGGCGGAAGAATCCAGGCGGGACAGTACGGAAACTACCAGTACAGTCTCTGTTCGGACCAGTATCCCAAGAAAGGACAGATTGTTGCTTATGCCTGCGAATACGGCACAAGTGATTATGACAACGGCTGTGCAAGACCGCTGACACTGGATGCCAGAATTGCATATACCATTTCCGAAGGTGCCTGCACTACCAGACAGTTCATTCTGAACCAGAGCGATATGGCCACACTGGACAGCATCAAAGCATGGTGCATCGCAAACGGAATTACTTATTCGATTGAACCGAATCCTGATCTGGCGGATGGGAAAATCGAGATGGAAACAACAAAGGCCGGTACAATTCATCAGACAGATGAATTCCCGATTGTGATTCCGGAGGGAACTGTTGTCAATATTCATTGGGGAAATACACCTGATCCGCAGCCTACTCCGGCTCCGGCACCTCAGCAGATTGTTCTGAACCAGACAGATCTGGCTTCATTGGAAACAATTCAGGCATTCTGTGAATCACATTCGATAACATATGAGATTGACCCTGCCGGAACAGGATATGAAGGAGATACAACTTCAAAGGTTATTATTCTGATTGGCGACAGCAAGACACCTGTCAAAGAATCAGATCCTAATCAGTTCCCGCTTGTTATTTCTTCAGATACCAGCCTTAAAATTTACTATAACAAGCAATAACATAATCGAATTATTCTAGGAGAATTTAATAATATGAACTTTTTACTGCGCGCATGGCGATATGTCACAAGGCGGAAAGCCAAGACAATATTATTGATGATCACATTTTTCCTGATCGGGAATCTGGTCATACTTGGACTGGGAATATCCCAGGCAGCGGATAATGCAAAGATACTGACAAGACAGTCGATGCGGGCCGCCGTACGTTATGAAATTGATTACGATGCGTTCTGGCAGTATGCCGACAATATCGAGGATGAAGATGAGCGCCAGGAAGCCTACAGCCATTCACCGAGATTGTCCAAAGAGACGGCCGATCAGATTGCCGGAGATCCGCGGGTGAAAGCCGTCAACTATATGAACAGCAATGTTGTCTATTCCAGCGGCTTTTCCAGCGTCCCTGTAGGAAATGAAGAGAACCGCGGAGGCAGCAGTTACTACATGGATGAAAACGGCGAACAGCATGAATATATCGAACCGAATATCATGATGTACGGTGTAATGAATCCGAACATGATCGAAATCGCCGAGGAAACATGGACGATATCAGAAGGAAGATTTCTGAATGAAAGTGATATCGAAGGCGCCAGGAACAGCGTCATTATCACAAAAGATCTTGCGGATCAGAACGGCCTGAGAGTCGGTGATGAAATCAGTGTGACAACCATGGGCGGTTATGAAATACAGGAAATGGAAAACATGGGACTCACACAGGAAGATGCCACCATGACCATGGAGATCGTAGGTATTTTCAATACACTGGCTGAAGTCGATCCCAACAGTGACCGGTTCCAGTGGATGAGCGCTTATGAATCACCGAAGAATATCATTGTCGTTCCGATGTCATACTGGGCCGAATGGTATGAACCGGTTCTGAGAAAGCAGTATGAATATTACAGATCTGAATACGGCAGCGAAGTCGATACCGACTCAGCACTGGAACAGCTGACAAATCCTTCCACAGTTGTATTCCTTCTCGACGATCCCCTGCATGTGGAAGAATTCGTGGAGGATTATGAAGGGAAGCTGGATGAATATACGATCCTGAACGCAAACAATGATACGTTCAGAAAGATGGCAAGACCGCTGGATACATTGTCCTTCTTTGCGAATATCATTGTGTGGATTGTGGTAATCAATGCGATTGTCATCATCTCACTCGTTACAGCCCTGACGCTGAAAACAAGAGAATATGAGATCGGCGTATTGCTTTCCATGGGAGTAAGCAAGCTGAAGGTCGTGGGACAGCTGTTTGCGGAGCTGATCATCATAGCGATAGCGGGATTTACGCTGGCGGTTGCGTCGGGATCGGTAATGGCCGGAAAAGTAGGAGAAGCGGTGCTGGAATATCAGACGGCGAGTGAAGCGCAGTATGAGGACGGAAACAATTACGGAGAGACATATTACTGGGCAGGAGACGGGAATTACTTCACGGAAGTAAGCCAGGAACAGCTGCTGTCGGAATACCACGTAAGGGTATCGCCGAAGCTGATCGCAGAGATCTATA
>SVBN01000026.1 GCA_015058875.1 Erysipelotrichaceae bacterium
AATATCATTTGAAAATGTCAGGATTCCGCCATAGGCTTCATGAAAACCGATCAGAATGCAGTCAGCGAACTCAGCAGGTTCATCCGACGGATTATATACAATATAATCAGAAGATCTGCCTGAGTAGGATATTCTTCCCGTAACAGCCCCGACAGCTCCTGCCTCCAGCTTCTCCGGACCGGAAACCGACTCATGGTCCGCATCCGCGTACTGCTTTGTTTTCGAAACCTCTCCCTTGAAATGATCGCCGAATCTTGTAACGCCCAGAACAACCTCGTCACCGGTGAAATCATCTTCCGGACGGGCATTAACAGAATAAGTATTAAAGCTCTCAAACGCCGCCGGATCACTGAAATGGCCCGGCTCCGTTCCTTCTTCCGCCGGTTCCAGGTACTCTGCCTGTACTGTCTCCGGTACAGCTGCCGCTTCCGGCGTTTCTGCCGCAGCCGGCTTTGACTCTGCAGCACCGGAAGAAGATGAAGAATCAGATGCACTTCCGGATCCGCATCCGGCCAGGCTCAGTGTCAGGATTCCTGCCGCGAGCATTTTAAAATATCTTTTCATGTCAGATTTTCCTCCCTCATATAAATCAGATACATTTTATGACCAATCCCGCTCTTCGGATAGTGGCAGATACCGGTGGCATGCTGTCATATAAAAACCGGTTTTCACCGGTTCATGTTCTTTTCAATATCCTTCCGCAGCGGTTTGATGCGGGTCAGCACCAGCTGTGCGGTATATCCTGTCAGAATTCCCATCGGTACGGATCCCAGCAGCATATACGGCAGGATCGCCGCAAAAGCCGGCTGATTGTAAAACGCCATGACCACAAGCACCTGACCGAGCGAATGGCAGATCGAGGAAATCACGGATGTAAACATCAGCGAGGACTTCATCCTGTCGCAGATCACCAGGGAAATGCTGGAAAGCACTACGCCGCCGAAGGCAATCCAGAATGTGCTTCCGAAAATCGTCCCTCTCAGCAGGTTTCCGATCATGACACGCATGGCATTGACAATGATCATATCCCGGACACCGAGAATGCGGATGGTAATCAGGGCAATGATATTGGCAAGGCCGATGCGCAGTGTCAGGAAGATCGGACCGATATAGATCGATTCGATCAGATTCAGCGTAATTGCCATTGCCGAAAGCAGCGTCAGATATACAAAATGTCTGTTCTTGTTAATCGTCATTGATTCTCCAATACCATGATATACACTTCGTTCGGCAGGCAGGTAATCGGGATCATGTCATCGACTGTCACCCAGCCCATCCCGGCGCAGATATGGTTCGGACACTGCTCATTGGTCACATGCCAGCTGCCGTCCTTTACTTCCACATCCAGCGTTCCGTAGGAACCGGTGATATGGTAGATTGCGTCTTCTTCCGGATCAAATGTATGTATCACTTTATTCTGATGGTAGATTGCCACCAGAGTTTTTTCTTCCGGCTTTTTCCACGGCTGTTTCATGATCAGCAGCGCTGCCAGGGAAACCAGTGCAAGGACTGCCAGAATCCAGATTTCTTTCTTTTTCATAACGTCAGTATTCTACCATCATTCCCTTTCCTGCACCAGTATTGTAAGATCCTTCGCCCAGATATTCGTATTCACGCGCTTCATTCCCAGAATCAGGCGCACCAGCTGCTCCAGCTGGGATACGAGCAGAACAAGCGCAATGCTTGACATATGGAAGAGATCCACGCAGGCAAATGCGGCCGGCAGACCGACCGCCCATTCCAGTCCGGAATCGAGGAACTGGATCACAGCCGAGTCTCCGCCGGAGCGCAGGATACAGAAGATCACAAAATTGAACAGACGCATCGATGTTTTCAGCGCGAACACATAGACAATCGACACCGCAAGCTTCTGCGCCGCGGAATCATTCAGCCGGAACAGGGAAACAAGCGGTACGGCAAATACAATCAGGAAGACAATCATGACAACCGACAGCAGGAAGGACAATCCCATGTGCCATTCCTTTTCCTTCTTTGCCTGATCGATCTTTCCAGCGCCGAGCAGCTGGCCGAGCAGTACCTGTACGGCGTTTCCGTATCCGTAAATGATGAAACTCATCAGATTAAAGATCTGGTTGCCGACATAATAGGCATCCATCTGTTCTTTGCCGAGCTTGCCGAACGCTTTGACAAACAGCGTCTGTCCGAAGCCGAATGTTGACTCATTGATAATCAGCGGCAGGATCTTGCTCAGAATCGGCTTTACAAAACGCATGTCAAACCGGAACATCTCCGCCGGCGTCCCGATAAACAGCTGGTCTGTCCTCAGGGAATAAACAATATAAATCAATGCGCCCGCACACGATGCCAGCACTGTTGCCAGCGCCGCTCCCCGTACGCCCATTTCCGGGAAAGGACCCAGGCCGAAGATCAGACAGGCATTGAGTCCGACATTCATCAATGCCGTCGCAATGGAGATGCGCAGCGTCAGCTTTGCCTGTCCGGTGGAACGGAACATGTTGGAAAAGCTGAAGGTCACAGCACCGGGAAACAGCGCATAGACCGATATGGAAAGATACCGCAGACCGTCCGCAACAATCGCCGGATCATTCATATAAAAAGTCAGAATCTGCCGCCCGAAGAACATTGCCGCAAGATACCAGAGAAACGCATTGGCCAGGGTCATGGAAAGACACAGACCCAGCGCACGCTTCAGATTCCGGTAATCCTCTGCACCGAAAAACTGCGCCGCAAACATTCCGATCCCGCCGACAATCCCGTAGTTGATCATGCCCGAGAGTGTATTGATCTGGGAAGCGGTTCCGACCGCACTCACCATGCCGATCCAGGATACCATCAGGGTATCCACCGTGCTCATAGTGCTCTGCAGGGCGGAATTCAGCGCAAGAGGGACAGCCGTATGAGCTGTCCTTTCATAGAATCCCCTGTCTCCGATGTATTTATTCTTCAGTGCAGTGTTCATTTCATCAGCGATTTTACCGCATCGGGTCTGTTTCCGCCATTGGATTATGAAAAATATTGGCTTATTCCGTGATCATATGGACCTGAGGTCCGATTGTGCTCAGATCGGAGAAGAATTCCGGATAGCTCTTGTTTACTGCTTCCGCACCGATGATTGTCACGGTTTCATCCAATCCGGACGCCAGGGCGCTCAGCGCCATCACAATTCTGTGATCATTGTGCCCGGAAAGAAGTGCGCCATGCAGACGGGAACCGCCCCGGACAATGACAGTGCCTCCGTCCGCATGCAGATTTCCTCCGAGCTTTTCCAGCTCTTCCTGCATTGCGGCAATCCTGTCGCTTTCCTTGAAGCGCAGCCTGCCGGCATTGCGGAACACTGTCTCTCCTTCCGCTCTCTGTGCCAATGCAAACAGCACCGGTCCGAGATCCGGACAGTCCGCAAGATCAATCTCACAGCCATGCAGTTCTGCCGGAAGCACGCGGTATCCTTCTTCCGTCTCTTCAATTGCAGCACCCATCCGCCTCAGGATACTGATGATCTGATGATCCGGCTGAAGTGAGTCATGCCTCATCCCCTGCACTTCAACAGTCTGTCCCGCCATGCATCCGAGCGCCAGGAACACAGCCGCCTGGGAATCCGCCCCGGTCACGAACCAGTCGGAAGAATGATATCTGCTGTTTCCGGGAATATATATCGTATTTCCTTCATCCCTGACGGATATGCCGGCCTGCACAAGTGTTTCTTCTGTGAGTCTGACATATCCTCTGGATTCATACGGCGGAATAATATGCAGCACGGAATCTTCTTCTGCCGGCGGCAGTGCAAACAGCAATCCGCTGATAAACTGTGAGGAAATGTCTCCCGGAATCCGGTATGTCCCGCCTTTCAGAGGTCCCCTGATTCTGAGTACTGCACCATTCTGTTCAAACAGCAGTCCCGCTTCATGGAACAGGTCGCGGTAAACCGCTAACGGGCGCTCCATCAGCTTTCCTCCGCCCGTAAAGAAGTATTCATTTCCGCTGAGTGCAAACAGCGGTATCAGAAAACGCAGTGTGCTTCCCGACTCACCGCAGTCCAGCAACGTTCCGGAAGAAGGCAAACGCAGTCCGCATCCATATACCTCAAACAGATCATCATGCATCTTTACGGAAGCACCGAGCTGTTCCAGACAGCGTATAGTCGCATCTGTGTCAAGGTTGACGGACGGATGAAAAATCCGGGAATCCCCTTCCGCAAGCGCGGCGGCGATGAGTGCCCGGTGCGTCATAGATTTGGAGGAAGGAATCCGGATGGCTGCCGGTTCATTCCTGCCTTTCTGTATGACTGCTTTCATATCATCCGTTCCTCCGCAGGCCTGTCTGTGTGATAATCTCTTTCAGACATTCTTCCGGTGTTCCGTTATTTTCAATCCTGAGATCGGCGTAATGCGCATAAAGATCTTTTCTTTCTTCATACAGCCTTGTCAGACTGATGCGGTCTGCCGCCAGCGGACGTTCTGCCGAAGCAAACAGCAGCTCCGGTTTCCGGTCCAGCCAGATGATCAGACCGTTTCCGGAAAGATATTTCATATTCTCCGGATTCTTGATCACTCCGCCGCCGCAGGAAATCACGGCATTCTCCCTGCCGCTGATTTCCCTGCAGACTTCCGTTTCAAGCATACGGAAATATGTTTCTCCGAATATCCGGAAAATTTCCGTCACAGGCATGCCGGCTTTCCTGACGATTTCATCATCCATCTCAATCAGTTCTCTGCCCAGTTCTTTGCTCAGAAGCTTTCCGAGTGTTGTCTTGCCGGCGGTCGGCATGCCGATCAATACGGGATTTCTGTTTTCATTCATTCGCATCCGCCTTTCAGCCAGAGTGTTCCGTACCGTACCGCCAGCATATCCGCAATCACAAGCGCACAGACCGCATCCTGCACCGCACACGCCCGGTGAACGATAGCCGGATCATGCCTGCCCTGTATCTCAATTTCCGTTTCTTCCATCTTTTCAAAGCTTATAGTTTTCTGCGGTTTTCCGATGGAGGATACCGGTTTGTATGCTGTTCTCAGAGTGACGGGCATGCCATTGGAAATACCGCCGTTCACGCCGCCGTTATGATTGGCAAGTGTGACCACCCGGTCATCCCTGAGGGCAAAGGGATCGGAAGCTTCCGAGCCTTTCATCTCCGCAAATCCAAAGCCGCTGCCGAATTCCACGCCCTTTACTGCCGGAATGGAAAACAGGACATGGGCAAGCATGCTTTCCAGGCTGTCGAAAAACGGTTCTCCGATTCCTGCAGGCAATCCGGCAATTCCGGTCTCGAGAATTCCGCCGACCGAGTCTTTCTGCTCTGCCGTCTGTTCAATGAGCATTCTCATCTTTTCACCGGCTTCTTCATTCAAAACAGCAAACTGTTTCCCTCTCAGTTCCCTGAGCTGATCTGCCGGATCCAATGTATCCAGTTTCTGATCTTCGATTCCGCCCAGAACCGAAATATGCGTACCGATCAGGATTCCCTTTTCTTCCAATGCTCTCATCAGGATTGCACCGGCTGTTGTCAGCACTGCAGTCAGCCGGCCGGAAAAATGTCCGCCGCCGGAGGCGTCCTGATATCCCAGATATTTCATCTGCGCGCTGTAATCCGCATGTCCGGGACGGGCAATCCCGGTAAGCGCGTCATAGTCATGCCGTTTCACATCCGTATTGCGGATGATGAAAGCGAGCGGCGTCCCTTCGCTGTATCCGTCCTTAACGCCGGACAGAAATTCAAGCCGGTCCGCTTCCCTTCTCGCAGTCCCTGTCTTTCCGGCAGGACGGCGGCGGTCATTCATTTTCCGGATATCTTCTTCATCAATTTTCAATCCCGGCGGAAGTCCGTCCAGAACCCCGCCGATTGCCGGTCCGTGCGACTCACCGAAGATCGTCAGGGTGATTGTGTTTCCGAATGTATTCTTCATAGCCGCCTCACATCCAATGGTTTCCGTACCAGCCGAACAGCGACTTTCTTTCATTCATTGTTCCGATACGTTTCATTTCATCCGCACTGAGTTCAAAGTCAAAGATACTGATATTCTCTTCCATTCTCGTTCTGCGCTGCGACTTGGGAATGACGCAGATCCCGTTCTGAATCAGATAACGCAGCGCTGTCTGTCCGGCAGTCTTTCCATGGGCCGCACCGATCTCATTGAGTATCTCTTCCGCAAAGATGTTCCGCTTTCCTTCCGTAAAGGAGCCCCATGACTGCATGGCAGTTCCGGAGGATATCAGCAGATCACGCATCTCCTGCTGGGGATAATAAACATGGGATTCAATCTGATTGACAGCCGGAACACTCCTGCAGGAAGAAAGCAGTGCCCGGTACGGTTTCTCCATAAAATTGGAAATGCCGGCTGCACGTACCATGCCCTTTTCCAATGCCTGTTCCAGACCGCGGTACATTTCTTCCGCCTGCCGGTAAGGCTCATGAATCAGAATCAGATCCGCATAGTCCAGTCCGAGCTGTCCCAGCCGTGCTTCCACAGCCGTCAGGGTTTCCGCAGCTGATGCACACGCATGGGAAATCTTTGTTTCGACAAAGAATTCTTCTCTCGGGATTCCGCTGTCTCTGACTGCCTTTCCGACGATTTCCTCATTCCGGTACATTTCGGCTGTATCAAACAGCCGGTATCCTGCGTCAATCGCATCCTTCAGTATTCTGAGGCCTTCTTCTCCGCGTACATCCCATGTGCCGAAGCCTGCCATAGGCATCCGGATTCCGTTATTCAAAGTCACATATTCCATTGCCGAATCCCGCTTTCTTTCCTGTATCTTTTGTGGATCATATTCCGTGTTGCTATAATTCTAGATATGTATGAAAAGAAATGCAAATGGAGTCATCTTATCTCAGATCTGATCATTCCCGCTTGTCTGCTCATCCCGATGATCATGACCGGATTCAGTGAAAACTATTCCGGGATTCTGAACCGGAACCGTCTGTTTTTTTACTGCTGTGCCGGCATTGCTTTCTGCTGGTGCGTTCTGATGACTTACCGTTTTTCGTGGCATTCCCTCAGGAAATATCAGCGGCTTCTCTGGATGCTGTATATCCTGCTGTTTCTGCTCACCCTGCTGGTGCCCTATCATGTTCCGGAAGATCTGTTTTCCCAGCTGCATCTGATCTTTGCGTACGGTTCCTTTCTGGCATTCAATCTTCTGATACTCCGGGAAATCCTTTATATTCCGAAATATCTCACCGTCTATGCGGCAGGTCTGTTCACATCATTTCTGCTTTGCATTACCGCCGGAGAAATCAGCGGACCGGCGGAAGCCGTGACTGCGGTTATCATATCCGTATTGCTCGGACGAATTGAAAGGATGCCCTGAGACATCCTTTTTTCAGATCAATACAATACTTTGCAGGGATACAGATCCGGCGGTGCCGTGCTGATGGAAGCCGCAAGCTTTCCGAATTCAAATACCCGGTCGCCTTCCTCATCCGCATGGGCGACATGCGCCTGGAAGTGTTCTTCGCTGTCCCATCGCTCGGCAAGGATTACAAGATCTTCCCTGCCTTCCGGTGCCAGCACATCATAGCTGAGATTGCCTTCTTCCTGACGGGTCAGATCCGCCAGAGCGGACGCTGCCTGAATCAGCACATCCCGTTTTGCGGGATCCACATGCACAATTGATAAACACTGATACATAACTGCCTCAGATCAGACGTCTTCCGCCGTCCACAAACAGACTTGCGGCATTGCAGAAATCAGCTTCATCGCTGAGCAGATACAGCGCCGCATGAGCAATTTCATCAACGGTGCCGAGTCTCGGAACAGGCGTTCCGTTTTCGATGGAGTCTTTTGCCCATTCACGGATTTCCGGCTTTTCAAACGCACCGGCCAGAATCAGTCCCGGACAGATTTCATTGCAGCGGATGCCGTCTTTTGCGTGTTCCAGTGCAACGGTCTTTGTCAGATTATGAATTGCAGCTTTTGCCAGGGAATAGACGCCCACGCCCGGAACAATCTGTTCCATTGTCACAGAGTTGATATTCAGAATCTTTCCGCTGTGCTGGGGAACCATGTAGCGCAGTGCATTTACGGTTGCCATGACATAGGATCCGAGATTTGTATTCATGACCTTCTGATAGTCTTCCCATGTCAGATCCTTGATCATGATGGTCGGTTCCCAGGCGCAGTTGTTTACCAGAATATCAATTCTGCCGTAGGTTTCCACAGCCGTATCAATCAGATGCTTCACCTGTTCAGGATCACTGGCGTCAGTCCGTACAAAGATGGACTCTCCGCCCGCATCCCTGATTTCCTGTGCCACCTGCTGACCGAGCTCTTCTCTTCTGCCGGAGCCGACAACTTTCGCTCCCTGTTCGGCAAAGAGCTTAGCCATTCCCTTTCCGATACCGGATGTTGTACCGGTAATGACAATAACCTTGTCTTTCAGAATATCAATATACTGTCCCATCTTTTCCTCCTTAATATCCTCTCTGGGCATAGTCAATTAACAATGATGCACCGCTGATATAGCTTGCTTCATCCGACAGCAGGAACAATACCGGATAGGCAACTTCAATCGGGTCTGCGGCTCTGCCGACCGGAAGCAGTGACTGGATATAGTCATATCCCTCGGCACCGGGACCTTCGAGGGTCATTTCCGTCGCAACAAGACCCGGCATGACATTATTGATGCGGATATTCTTTTTGCAGTATTCCACGGCAATGCAGTGGGTCATGTGGTTTACGCCTGCCTTTGTAAAGCAGTACAGCGCGCCGCCCGGAATCTGATTATCCAGCGCCGCAAGCGAAGTATCGTTGACGATGGATCCTCCGCCCTGCTTTTCCATGATGGGCAGCACCAGCTGCATCATCCGCAGATAGGAATAGCAGTCCAGATTCGTGAAGTCCTCCCAGTCCTGTCGGGTCAGCTCGGTTGTCGGCTTTGTGATCAGACGCCGGCATTATTGAACAGACAGTCGATCCGGCCGTATGTATCCATTGTCTCTTTCACAATTCTCTGGCAGTCTTCCTCTTTTGTCACATCCGCCTGGACAAAGATTCCCTCGCCGCCGTTTTCCCTGATCGCGGCAAGGACGGCTTCACCCTTTTCCTTTCTCCGGCCGCTCAGCACTACTTTTCCTCCCTCATGGGCAAACAGAATCGCAGATGCCTTGCCGATCCCGGACGTTGCGCCGGTAATGATTACCACCTTATCCTTCAGACGGTTCGCACTGGGTTTCAGTCCGGTGACTTCCGGTTCTTTCCTGACAGTCATTAGTCTCTCCTCCTTTATTCTGTCAATGCGCGGTTTCGATTATGTTTTGTCGATATATCTCTACATAAACTATAATACTTTCACTGTTCCGATGACAGAAAAGCGCAAAAAAAAGGAACTCCTCAGAGTCCCGTAATGTGTGCTGCTCAGTCGTTGACTTCGCTGTACTTGCGGCGGAATTCGCTCAGATTGTCTGTGTAGTAACGGACAGACAGAGTAGCGTCATCTGCTTCGGTAATATAATAGTCGCCTTCCAGCATCAGATCCTTGACTGCTTCGACAGCTGCCGCAATGTTGTCGACACCTGCTTCAAGCTCTGTCAGCAGATCGCCTGCGTTGACTTCGATGTAGAGCCAGTCGAGGTTATGAGCTTCCCACTTCTTCCAGTTGATGACGTCCTTGTATTCCTGTACGGACTTCTTTGCAACTTCCGGAGCCGGTTCAGCCTTCTTTTTGGCTGTTCTCTTAACTGTCTTCTTCGGAGCTTCTTCTTTTGCTGTATCTTTCTTGGCTGTCTTCTTAGCTGTTGTCTTCTTTGCAGTTTTTGTTTCTTCTTTCGCTGCTGCTGCAGCTGCTGTTTTCTTAGCGGCAGGTTTTTTTGCAGTCTTTTTTGTTTCCTTTACTGCTTCTTCAGCCTGCACTTCTGCCTTTTTCTTAGCCGGCATTTCAAATCCTCCCTTACGGAGCCTGGGCTCCATGTCCATGATTATAGCACTATTTTCCGATTGTCACGCTGTTTTTGCATGTTTTCACACTTTTTTGCCTGTACCCCGTCAACTTGTGATATCGTTTATATGCAGAAGGTGCATATGATTGTTAATCATCTCGAAATGAAACAGATTGAACATAATTCCGGAAAAAGCGTCAGTGAACTGATGGAAACTGCCGGCAGGGCAGTGGCGGCAGAACTGCTGGAACTGAGCCGCTCCGGATCCGTTATCCTGATGCTTGCCGGGAAAGGAAATAACGGCGGAGACGCTTTTACCGCGGCCGGATATCTGAAAGACCAGGGAAGAATCTGCCGCGTGATTCTGCTGTGCGGCGGTCCGGCGGCGGATGCCGCAGCCGAAGCTTTCCGTAGGCTTGATCCTTCAGATATTGTACCGGCATCATCCCTGGAGAAAGAACTTGCCGGTGCGGATATGGTCGTGGATGCGGTATTCGGCTTCGGATTCCACGGTTCCCTCAGCAAGGATCTGAAGCAGGCATTCCGCCTGGTAAACCGGAGCGGGAAGCCTGTATACAGCATTGATATCAACAGTGGTGCGGAAAGTGACAGCGACGCGCATGACTCGGATGCTGTCCGTTCCGATGTCACATTTGCCCTCGACTGCTATAAGCCGTTCCATATGCTCAGAAAAGAGCATCATCTGTTCAGGGAAACAAAACTGCTGGATCTCGGACTGCCGCATGACATTCCGACGGAATACTATGAAATGAACGAGGACCTGTTTTTTGCCGGAATTCCCGAAAAGCAGGAAGACGCCTATAAAGGCACATTCGGAAAGATTACCCTGGTATCCGGAAGCTACGGCATGGCCGGAGCCGCATGCCTGAATCTGCTCGGTGCCCGGGCAATGGGTGCCGGATATATCAACTGCGCGCTCCCGGAGGAAATCTATCCGATTGCCGCTTCGCAGTTCATGTCCGTTGTCTTCCATCCCTTCCGGGAGGATTACTGGATCGAACAGATTCTGCCGCTGATCTCCACCAGCAAAGCCATCGGATTCGGCAGCGGTGCCGTATACATGCCGAAAAAGCGGGACGTAATGGATCTCATTCTGCAGTACAGCAAATGCCCGGTCGTTCTGGATGCGGAAGCACTGCGGCTGATGATTCATAACACATATCTGTTCCGGTTCGTCAAGGCACCGGTGATCATCACACCGCATATCGGGGAATTTGCGGATCTGATCCAGAAACCGATTCCGTATGTACAGGATCATAAGGTCGAACTGGCTGCGGACTTTGCCAGGGATTACAGGGTAATCGTCGTTCTGAAAGGCGCAAACACGATTGTGGCCGGTCCGGCAGGCGAGATGTATTTCAACCAGAGCGGAAACGCGGCGCTGGCTCAGGCTGGCAGCGGCGATCTGCTGACCGGCATCATGACCGCACTGCTCTCCTATAACTGCGACACCTTCCGGGCGGTATGCATGGCAGTATGGATCCACGGATATCTTGCCGATCTGGCAGTACAGAAGCACAGCATCCGGGGATTTGACTTCAGCATGATCCCTTCCATCATGGATGAGCTCTTTAAAAAACACGGATTCTGAAACTGACGGATCACACAGTCCGTCAGTTTTTCACATGCTTTTCACAGACAGATGATAGAATGAAGTCCTTAAGGGGGAGAAAGAGAGGTTTCATGCCTGAGGATTCACTCAGAGTTATAACGCCTGCCGAAGCAAGATCACAGATCAATCATTTCGGAAGGCCGCTGGCAGTATATATGATCCTGCTGATGCTGCTGCAGTTCGGTTCCGGTTTTATTTACAGCCGGTTCCCGCAGTTCTTTTCATCATGGCAGAAAGATACCGTTACGATCGCCGGAATGATTCTGATCTGTCTGACAGGCCTGATCCTGTTTGCACTCAGCGCCGCTGTTCTGAAACTGAAAAACAGCACATATCTGAAACCGGCACGTCTTTCCTTCGGCAGATGCCTGTCTCTTGCCTGTATCGGAACGGGAATTCATCTGGCCGTTCTGACTGCCGTCAATATGACCGGAATTTTCATTTCCAATACCGATTATGAATTCTTCGGGAAATGGAATTCCCGGGAATATCTCCTGGCCAACATTCTGTATGCCGTTATGTTTATTATCATACGGCCGGTATGTGAAGAATATATATTCCGCGGTGTAATTCAGCGGCAGCTTGGTCATTACGGCAGATACTTCGGTGTCCTGGCCTCCGCCTTTCTGTACGCCATCGCGCACCAGGATCTGATTATGGTGCTGCCTTCCTTTGCTTTCGGATGGTATCTTTCCCAGATCACCCTGAAATATCATTCGATCCGTCCTTCCATCGGTGTGCATATGTTTATGGGACTGTTTTACCTGATCATGGAACAGATCCCCGACAGATACTTTGCCGTTACGATCGTCATGATTATTCTTGTTTATTTCATTGCCGCCCTCGGGATTATGAAACAGCATATGCTGCTGAATATGCCCCGAACGGGAGCCACGGAATGGAAGCTCTGGAAGATCCTGCTTACTTCGCATACGATCATCATCTGCATTCTTCTGTTTATTGCAGAGATCATACTGACAGTTCTTCTGTAGGGAATCCGGAAAAGGATTCCTTTTTCTCTGCAGAAAAAACTTCCCGTCTCCGGGAAGCATGGATTGCATTCTCAGCCTTTGAGGCCTTCCTGCTGACGCTGCATGTTTTCAACAACAACGTCATAGATATCACCGATGGACTGGCCGTATTCCAGAATCAGCCACGGTTCATTTGTGTGGAAATGAATCTTGATCAGCGTGTCGTCGCCGACAACCAGCAGGCTGTCGCCCTTGAAATGTTCGGTAATATAATCGTTGATTGCATCCTCATCGAGGTTTTCGCCGTCGATCAGAAGCTGTGTATCAAATTTAAATTCCAGCTGTTCCATATCAGTCTCCTTTTTATGAACACAATGATTATAGCATGTTTCCGGGTTAGTTATGTATAACCTGCTCTTTTTCACGGTAGAACCGGATCACATTCTCCGCCTGTACAATCCCGTCCGTACCGCTGGAAACAATGCCTCCGGCATAGCCTGCCCCTTCCCCGCACGGGAATACGCCGGCTGTATTGACACTCTGTCCGCTTTCATCCCGGACCATGCGGATCGGGGAGCTGGACCGTGTTTCCGTTCCGACCATAATCCCGGCGAGGAAACCGGGGATTTTCCTTTCAAATGCAAGAAAGCCGTCCTCCAGGGATATACCGACAGGATCACTGAACAGATCATGCATATCTTCGGGAATCACTCCCAGAGGATATGATGTGACAAGCTGCAGCTCTGAGGGTCCGGTCCGTTTCACGAAATCACGGATATTCATTGCCGGTGCCCGGAAGCCGGGACGGAATGCTTTTCTCTCAATCGCCTGCTGGCAGGCAAAGCCGTTCAGCGGATTGCCGTTGTCAAAATCCGATACGGGTATCTGCACAAGGATGGCGCTGTTCGCGTTTGCGCCGTCCCGCTGTGAATAACTCATGCCGTTGACGACGAGCGTTCCGTTCTCCGAAGAAGAAGGCACCACGATTCCGCCCGGACACATGCAGAAAGAGTAAACGCCTCTGCCCGCAGAGGAACGGTGCGTCAGCTTGTAGGAAGCATGGCCGAGATCCGGATGTCCGGCATACTCCCCGTACTGGTTCCGGTCGATCAGACTCTGCGGATGCTCCACTCGCACCCCTGCCGCGAAGTCTTTCGGAATGATATGCACACCCTGTTCATACAGTGTGCGCCAGGTTGCCTGGGAGGAATGCCCGAGACACAGCAGCACCGCCTGCGTGTCAATCTTTCCGTGCGCCGTCACAACGGAGGTCAGCGTCCGCTCACGCAGACAGAGCGACTCCAGTCTTTCGGAAAAATGCACCTCGCCGCCTAGACGGATGATCTTTCTGCGGATATTTACAACAATTTCGCGCAGTCTGTCCGTTCCGAGATGCGGCATATGTTCATACAGAATCGCCGGATCCGCGCCGGCTTCCACCAGTTCTTCCAGCACCTTTCTGACCCGGTAGTTCTTGCTGCGGGAAGTCAGCTTCCCGTCCGAGAACGTCCCGGCACCGCCTTCTCCGTACTGGACATTGGATTCTTCATCCAGAACGCCTTCCCGGAAAAACAGTTCCACGTCCCTGATTCTTTCTTCGGCGCATTTTCCCCGCTCAATGACAATCGGACGCATTCCTGCTTCCGCAAGAATCAATGCTGCAAACATACCGGCAGGACCGAATCCGGCAATCACCGGTCTGTCATCGGTCTTTACGCCTTCCGGTATCTCATATACCGGGCGTTCCTTTTCTTCCGTATCCTTGTTTCTCAGATATTTCCGCTCATTTCTGAGCCGTGCATAAACACTGCAGGACCATTCAAAATGACCGTTTCTGGCGTCCAGCGACTGCCTTTCAATCTCATACGAAAGGATATCGCTGTCGCTGCATCTCAGCTTCCGCGCGATCATCTCTTTTGAAAACTGTGTTCCGACAGGATATTTGATCTGATGTATCAGCAGCATTCTCTCATCCTATCCTTTCCATAATGTAGGCAAAGCTCATGCGCGAATGGGCAATTGTCCATTTCAGGGAACCCCCTGTTCCGGAGATGATATAATCCTCCGCCTTCCGTTCCGTTTCCCGCTTCATATCTGTGACCAGCACCCATGTCCGGCACATGCCTTCATAGGAAAACTCTTCCGCAAGATTGGAACGGTCCGGTACCGGAAACGGTGTCGGAGAAGTCCTGATTTCCCTGATCCGGCAGGAGAATCCGATATCGTTGTCAATATTGCGGTTGTTTATGCCGATAAACAGATGGATTATCTGTCCCTCCCGGATTGCCCGGTTCAGATGTTCCGCCCGCTTCGCGCTCATGCCGCGGGCGGCCTGGGAGATGCTGATCCAGGTACTGCCGTGTTTTTCCACCGCATGCATCAGGATTTCTGCAGTCTGTTCACCGTCGATTTTTCTGCCGTCGTCCAGTGTGATCGGAACAAATTTGATAAACAGTTCTTCCACCGCAAACGGAATATCATCATATCCTGCCATAGCGATATCTTACACAAAACAGAATCTTAAAAAAACTGTAAATTCTGATTTCTGGATTTCTTTCCGCAAAAAGACAATAATTGAAGCATGAAAAGACTGTTGCTGAACATTCTTATACTGCTGGTAATTCTGACCGCATCCGCCGGCGGATATTTTGTATACCGCGGCTACAGAAGATACAGAAGCGCCGTGAATGAAACGCCGCCGGAAGCTGCCGCAGAAGTGTATGAAAACTGTTCCTGCTGCCTGGCATATGAGGAAATCGATCCGGACTTTGTCCATGCGGTTGTTGCCGTGGAAGACAGACGCTTCTTTTACCGCGAGGGGTTTGACTGGTTCGCACTCGGCCGGGCAATCGTCAATAATCTGCGGGCCGGCAGAGCTGTCGAAGGAGGAAGCACAATCCCCCAGCAGATTGCCAAGAATCTGTACTTTCAGGGCGCTCCGAGAGGGATCGATGAAAAGATCACCGAGGTCTTCATCATGTCGGATCTGGAAGAACTTTATTCACACGAATATCTGTTTGCCGTCTACGCGAACATGAATTATTACGGCGACGGATACTGGGGTCTGGCAAATGCCGCCGAAGGATATTACGGAACATCTGTCTCCGATCTGAGCATTGCCCAGGCAGCCATGCTTGCCGGAATCCCCAACGCGCCGGGCATCTATCAGCTTTCCACCGGCCACGATCCTGCATTGAAACGGCAGCGGAAAATTCTGAATGACATGAAGAAAAACAAGTTCATCTCCGATGAAGAGTATGAACTTGCCTTAGCTGAAAATGTTTAAAGTGTGCCGTCCTCGAAGCCGATCATCAGACCGCCCTTTTCCGCATAATAGCTGCACAGACCTGTCGTAGGTTCCACAACCACATCCGCAAACGGGAATTCCGATACAATCAGATCTCTCAGCCTGTATGCCGCGTCCGGATTCAGGCAGTGGGCAATTCTGACTTTCCGGCCGTTGTAGCCGTATTCCTTCATATGATCGAATACAGTCTGAACGGCTTTTTTTGCGCCTCTGACATTGGCGATCTGCTGGAGTTTTCCTTCCTCGCTGGCAACGCCGACAAAGCGGATGCCGACCAGACTTGCAATCTTGGCGATCACCGGATTGACGCGTCCGTTTTTCGCCAGGTTGGCAAGGGATTCCAGAGAGAACAGCAGGTGGCTGTGCTTCGTATACTCATGAAGCTGTTCGCTGATCTCCTCAAAGGTCAGATCTGTCTGAATCAGCTCCGTCATCTTTTCAATAATCAGATGCAGCTCCGGTCCTGCCGACAGCGAGTCGATTACGCAGACTTTCTTTCCTTCATGCTGTTCCATGTAATGCTCGGCAGCCTGCTGGGCGGAATTCCATGATCCGGACAAAGCGCTTGTAATCGTTACGGCAAATACTTCATCGGCACCCATATACGCTTCTTCAAACTCAAACGCATTCGGACAGGATGTGGAATTCGGTCCCTTGGTAGCGATCAGCTCCGCTACCATTTCCGGAACATCCAGTTCCGGGTTATCCACATACTGCGCTTTTTCCGTAATGATTTTCAGCGGTACGGACACAAAATCCACACCGGGAACCTCGTAAACATTGGACGAGGAATCCGAAACAATTCTTCTGCTCATAATAACCTCCTGTATGTCCCGGACTCAGTCAATCAGCCCGAGATGACGGAATGCATTCGCAAGTCCGTCCTCATTGATATCATCGGTAATATAGTCCGCTGCCGCCTTGCATTCCGGCCCGCCGTTGCCCATGGCAACGCTGTATCCGCAGCATTCAAACATCGGAATGTCCACCTTCGCATCCCCGAATGCAATGCAGTCTTCCGCATCGGCATTCAGATGCTTCAGAAGCACCTGGATCGCTTCCGCCTTATTGATATTCTTTACGCCCAGATCCCCGTACAGTGCGGCCTCGCCGACGCCGCCCCAGGTACCCGGTTTCAGATCGGGGAATTCTTTGATGGAATCGAGATGATCCTGATAGGAATTCAGTACAAAGCTGAATTTGTTGACATCATCGCGGATCAGATCCGCTCCCGCAATCATATGTGAAGGCAGCGGCGGACGGAAACCTTCCGGCACTTCCGCACCTTTCCCTTTCATATACTGGATTCTTGCCTGCAGGGAACCCTCTTCATATCCGTCGCAGATATACATGCCGCTGTTGCATTCTTCCCGGAAGAAAATACCGCGGGAATTGCACCAGTCAATGACGTGTCTTACCTGATCGACAGTCAGATGCTTATGCATCACAACTTCGCCATGGTCTTCAACGTAGGCTCCGTCTCCCCCGATCATTCCGTCGAGTTCAAAGTCCCAGTGCTTGGAATCAATCTCGGCACGGGAACAGCCGGTGCAGATATATACCAGGTGCCCGTTTTTCCGGGCATCGATGACTGCCTGTCTGGCAGAAGCAGGGAGTTTCTGTTCATAATCGATCAGTGTTCCGTCCACATCAAGAAACAGTATCTTTCGCATTGCAATTCTCCTTGTTACACGGATATTATATCCCAAATGTACTGTTCATAAATGAAAAGGGGATGAATTCACTCCCCTGTGTCCTTCTCGTTCTCAAATACTTTTCTTGAAATCAGCCACAGCACGCCGAGCAATGCCAGCACAGCCGGGATATAAAGCGGTTCCTCAGCGGAAAGAACAATCCCGCGGCCGATCAGAGCAAGGAATGCAATCATCAGCGTCTTGGCGCAATACAGTGTAATCAGGTAGCCCAGCGGATGATAATCGGAAGCGCCGAAAGCAAAGTTCATGAACGATGACGGCGTAAACGGCATCATGATAATCAGAAACAGCGCTTTCCGGTTGATTCTGTTCACAAACCTTCTTGCTTTCATTACTTTCTCATGCTTTGCGGCAAACCGTGCCGCCCGTGATGAGAGAATCAGACGCCAGAACCAGAAAACGACCGTACAGCCGAGACAGTTTCCGATCCAGCTGAACAGGCTTCCTTCCATCACACCGTATGCCGCGATATTCCACGCAACGATCGCTGTCAGCGGCACCGCCGGCAGGAAGGACTCGGCCATTACCACCAGTATCGGAACCAGAGGGCTCAGATTTCCGTATGTGTCGAGGACGGATTCCCAGTCAAAGGTAAAAATCCATCCCGGAAGTTCCAAATAATCCATGCATTTATCATAACATGCGTACCTTGATGGAAAATCTTAATTATGGATTAACTGACTGTTTCCGTCAGATTTCTGACCCAGACCAGTTTATGGACAAGATACAGACCGAGGATCATCTTCGGAATATCGCTTGCCTGTACCGCCAGATACATCAGGACCGTATTCACACCGGTAAATCTGGACAGAAAGAATGCCAGCGGGAAATTGATGCATACGGTGTAAAAGCTGTCCATCAGCATCGTAATGACCGTTCTGCCGCCGCTGCGCATTGTAAAATAGCAGGCGTTGTACATGGTGAATACCGGCTGGAACAATGCCGTGATCTTCAGCAGCCGTTCCGCCGTCTGCCTGACCTCTTCCCCCGTGTTGTACATCCGCGGAAACAGCGGTGCGCTGAGATACAGCATTGCCAGGATAACAAATGATACTGCCAGTGCCATGGCAATCATCTTCCTGTCCAGATCCACCGCTTCCTCTGTTTTCCCGGCGCCGAGCTTCTGCCCGACCAGGATGGAAATGGAGATGCCCATTGCCATGCCGGCAATCATAAACACATTCTGAATCGTGCTGTTGATATTCATCGCCGCAACAGCATTCAGTCCGCGGGTGGAATAGCATTGGGTAATTGCAGCCATTCCGACCGACCAGAGCACTTCATTGAGCATGAGCGGAGCTCCCCGCAGCAGAATGGACCTGACCAGGGAGGCCGGAACCCGCATTGTGCTGTAGAGGCCGTCCAGAAACAGAAATCTGTCTTTCCGCCGATATGATCCGTAAACCATCACCGCAAGTTCGATTACTCTGGAAAGAACCGTGGCCGCAGCAGCACCGCGGATGCCCATCCTCGGGAAACCGAAATGACCGAAGATCAGCAGATAGTTGAAGCAGAGATTGACCAGGACAGCGCAGATGCTTGCCCGCATCGGCAGAATCGTTTCGCCGGTCTCACGGACGGTGGAGGAATATACCTGCGTCAGGGCGAACAGCGGCAGTGTCCAGAGCATAATATGCAGATATGACAGCGCATAGCCCAGCGTATCAGCCGCATCCGCAGCGGAATTTGCCTGTGAATTCAGAAACAGCCCGACCAGATGCTTTCCGCCCAGGCCGAATACCAGCAGCCATCCCAGCGCCGCAAAGCCGGCCGCATAAAACTTAAAGCGCATGGTATTGCGGTGACCTTCCGCATCGCCCTTTCCGAAAAACTGCGCACCGAAAATGCCGGCCGCGTTGACTGCGCCGAAGATGGTGATATTGAAAATCATCAGAAGCTGATTGGTGATGGATACGCCGCTCATCGGCAGCGTTCCGACCTGGCCGACCATGATATTGTCCAGCATATTCACAAACGATGTGATGCCGTTCTGTATCATAATCGGAATCGTGACCGCCATGACATTCTGATAAAACACGCGGTCACCGATATATCGTTTACGAATTGCTTCAACTGTCATATTTCACTCCCGAAAACAAAGATATGAGATACTGTGACTCAGCATCTCATACCATATCCGCAGCCATTTCTTCAAACTGCCTTGTATAAAGACTGTAGTAATACCCTTTCCTGCGCATCAGCTCGCGGTGTTTACCGCACTCCACGATCTTTCCGTCGCGGACCACCAGAATCACATCCGCATTGGTGATCGTGGAAAGACGATGGGCAATCACAAAGGAAGTTCTTCCTTTGATCACAACGGAAATCGCATCCTGAATCGCCTTTTCCGTCAAAGTATCAATCGAAGCGGTCGCTTCATCCAGCACCAGAATACGCGGATCCGCAATAATAGCTCTTGCAAAGGAAAGCAGCTGTTTTTCACCGGTGGAAAGCATGTCGCCGCCTTCACCGACTTCACTGTCCAGTCCTTTGTCCATCTTGTCAATGACAAAGTCTGCGGAAACCAGCTTCAGCGCCTTCATGATCTCTTCATCCGTCGCATCCGGCTTGCCGTACCGCAGATTGTCACGTACGGTTCCGGAGAACAGATGCGGGGTCTGCAGCACATACCCGATATTGCTGTGGAGCCAGAGCTGGGAGCGTTCCCGTGCATCTTTTCCATCGATCAGCACCTGTCCTTCCGTCGGTTCATAGAAACGGCAGACCAGATTGACAAGCGTTGATTTGCCGGCACCGGTCTCACCGACAATCGCAACATTGGTTCCCTGAGGCACCTGCAGATTAAAGTGTTCCAGAACCATTTCCGTCCCGTCGGGATAGCGGAAGCTGACATCACGGAATTCCACATCTCCGTACAGCTCTTCCCAGTTTTCTTTCTTCGGTTCAAATGCATCGCCGTATTTTTCAATGACATCCGGACGGTCCGCTACATCGGATTCCGTTGCCAGAAGCTTTGTCAGACGTTCAATGTTGACCTGGATTGCAATCAGCGCCGAAATCGTTGCGATAATGCTCTGAATCGGTTCCATCATGCCCAGGGCATAGCTGACAAATACGGACAATGTGCCGATCCGCATCACGCCTTCCATCGTCAGATGTCCGCCCTGCCACAGAACAATCGCCAATGCCATGGAGCTCATCATTGTCACAGCTGCGGAAAACAGTGCCGAGTAATGCGTCGCATGGATTGAAGTACGCTTCATTTCGGCGGTGTCCTTCTGAAAATCGGAGAAGATTGTATCTTCGACAACCAGTGTCTTGATCGACCTTGCGCCGGTAATACCCTCATTGAAGTTGCCGGTAATCTTTGAGTTGATCTCACGGATCATCCGGTTCAGCTCAATCAGGTGTTTCTGGAACCAGCTGATCATCAGCACGGCCAGCGGAACAAGCACCATGACGTACAGTGCCAGCCGCAGATTAATTCTCAGCATGACAATCAGAACACAGATGATGTAAGATCCGTTCCAGACGATATCCATCATCCGCCATGCAACAAGCTCACCGATCTTGCCGGTATCGCTCATGACTCTGGCATGGATATAGCCGACATTGTTCTGGTTGAAATAAGAGAAGGACAATGTCTGCAGGTGGTTGAATGCCGCATTTCTGAGATCCCTGTCCACGGACATTTCAATCTTCCCGCACCAATAGGTGCTGATATAGTTGTCCATGACCTGAATCAGAAGAACAGATACATACAGCACAATGAAGAGCGGCATCGTATCCAGTGTTCCCAGGGCAATGAAATGATCGATTGCATAGCTGTTGAACAGCGGGAAAATGCTGTCGATCAGGCTGGACAGAATGCCCAGCAGAATTACTGTAATCAGTGTCTTCCGGTACGGCATGGCATAGGGAAGAATCTTCGGAATACCGAAGAGAGGCAGCGAGATGTTCTTATTCTCTTCCATCACTCCTGCACCTCCTCTTCCTGGGAAATCTGAAGATCATAGATCCTGCGGTAAGTTCCGCCGTTTGCCAGCAGTTCTTCATGTGTTCCGCGCTCCGTAATCTTTCCATGATCCAGCACAATAATCTGATCCGCATTCATCAGTGTGGTGATGCGGTGGGCAATCAGGATCACCGTGGAATCACCGGCCGCCTCATGCAGTGCATGGCGGATCTTCGCGTCGGTTTCCGCATCCACTGCGGAAAGAGAGTCATCAAAAACCATCACCGGCGGTTTCCTTATCAGCATCTGCGCAATTGCCGTACGCTGTTTCTGTCCGCCGGAAAGCGTAACGCCGCGTTCTCCGACAAAGGTGTCATATCCTTTGTCAAAGTGCTCGATTGTTTCATCCAGACTTGCCAGTCTTGCGGCTTCACGGACTTCCGCCATATCCGCCGAGCTGCTGGCAATTTTAATATTCTCTTCCAGCGTTCTGGAAAACAGGAACGGCTCCTGCAGAACCATGCCGATATTGGAGCGCACCCATTCCGCCTTCATATCGGCGATATTCACGCCGCCGACTGTAATCTTTCCGCTTCCTTCCGGAAGATCATAGAGACGGTCCAGCAGATACATCAGCGTCGACTTGCCCGATCCGGTTCCGCCGAGGATACCGAAAGTTGTCCCCTGCGGCACGGTGAAGCTGACATCTTCCAGCACTTCCGCGCTGCCGTTTTCATACTGATAGGAAACATGGTCGAATACGATATCACCGTGGAAATCCGGCGTCAATGCCGCGGGCCTGTCATGTTCCACATCGGAATTCATGATGTAACGCAGACGCTCAATGGAAATCGCCGCCTTGGACATCTGGGAGATGACTCTTCCCAGCGATCTGACCGGCCACGTCAGCATCAGATTGTAGGAAACAAACGACAGATAGTTTCCTGCCGTCAGTTCCCCGTGCACGCACAGATACGATCCGAATACGGTAATCGTCAGGATCTGCAGTCCCGAAAACAGATCGCCGGTTCCCCAGAACTGCGACAGCACGCGCATCAGTTCAATCCACATCTTTGTATAGCTAACATTCTGCTTTTCAAAGCGCTGACGTTCATACTTCTCACGTCCGAATGCACGGACCACGCGGACGCCGGTCAGGTTTTCCTGGGCGATCGAGGACAGCTTTCCCTCTTCGATATCCGCATGCTCAAATGCATTTCCGATCCGCCGGTAAAACAGGAAGCTGTAGCCGACAATCACCGGAATAAAGCACAGCGCCGTAAAGGCAAGCTTTGTATTGATCATGAACATGAACCAGACGGACATGACGATCAGAACAAGGATTCTGACCAGCGCCGTCATCTGTTCGGACAGAAACACCTTGATTGTTTCCACATCGGAGGTGCACCGCTGGATGATGTCTCCGGTCATATTCTCACTGTGCCAGGCAAACGGCAGATGAATGATATGGTCAAACAGCGTATCACGCATGCGCTGCACAAGCGTTTCGGCACCGCGGGAATTGCTGAGACGGAATTCATACCGGCAGAAAGCTCCGCACAATGCCACCAGAATCACCGCAAAGGCAATATAGGAAAGATGCTGTTTCAGAAACGGTGTTCCGCCGATCCCTTCAATCCAGCGGTTCACAAATGCCGGAAGCGATGATGCCTTGTTATCCAGCACGGAGTCTACGGTAAATCCCAGAATCTTCGGATTGATCAGATCAAGCAGGGAAACCAGGCACGCGAAAATCATGCTCGAAACAAAGAAGCGCTTCGAACCCTCCAGAAAATACATAATCAGTCCCATTCTGGTCGGGAATAATTCGGTTTTTGTTTTCTGTTCACTCATAGCGTTAATTAAATCACGGTTCCCTTCCGATTTACAAGATAGTGCCCATACTTATTTCATGCAGACCTGTCTCATCCATGCGCAGAATGCGTTCACAGACTTCGCTGATATATTTCCTGTCATGCGAAACACTGATAATGCTCCCGGGAAAAGTCTTCAGGGCAGTGCGGATCACCGGTCCGGACAGCGGCGAGAAATTTCTTGTCGGCTCATCCAGAATCAGCACATTCGCTCCGGCAAGATTCATCTTCAGAAAGAACAGTTTCGCCTTCTGTCCGCCGGAAAGATCACATATCCTGTGATTCATCTCATCCGCCGTATATTTCATGGATCCGAGCCATGTCCGGATTTTCGTATATTCTTCCTTTTCCCGGCTGAAGGAAAGATAATCCGGAGGCGTCATCTGATCATACAGGAGATCATCATAGTTCTGCGGCATATAAAACGCCCTCAGATCCTTTCTTGCCGTCAGTTCTTCCGCTATCATTTTCAGCAGCGTGCTCTTGCCGCAGCCGTTTTTTCCGATAATGCAGATCTTTTCCGGTCCCCTGACATTCAGAGCAATATTCTCCGAAAGTATTCGTGTTCCGTCGGGACACATGATCTTTTCCTTCTGCAAATCCAGCACTGTTTTGCCCTCAGGCATATAAGAACGCTCCGGATCAAAGCGGATCAGAATCGCCGTTTCTGTCTCCGGTTTCTCCGCAATATCCTCTTTCTCACGTTCAAACCGGCGTTCCATTGACTTCACTGCCTTCATCTTTTTCTTCAGCAATGCGCCGCCATGGGGATCCTGCCTGGAAATAGTTGTCTGATCGTGTTCCACCTTCTGTTCGATTCTGCGCAGCTTTTCCTCCCTGATTTTCTGTCTGCGGCGCTGCTGGTATGCCAGATCCTCCTGGTTCTGCATCTGTGCATTCCGGTGTCTGACATATTCCCCATAGGTCATATGCCTGACAGAATGACGGCTCTGCATCTTTCTGCGGATCTGTTCCAGATGAATGATCATATTTGCGGCATGTTCAATCAGAACTTCATCGTGCGAGATGAACAGCACGGTTTCCCGGCATCCGCAGATGAAATCCTCCAGCCATTGCAGTGTTTCAATATCGAGATCATTGGACGGCTCATCCAGAAGATATACCGTCGGCTGACGCATCATAATACGCATCAGCTGCGCCTTGATCTTTTCTCCTCCGGACAGGGTTTCCATTTTCTGATCCGAGAAGAAGAATTCCGGAGCAAGGGAGAAATCCGCCGCAAGCCTGCCCAGCTCAGCCGGCGTCTGTTCCGGGAATCTTTCTTCTTCCGAAAAGAATTCCCATATACTTCTGTTTTTATCTTCCTCCGGAAGCTGCTGGGGCAGATAGCCGAACACTTCTTTCCCGATGTGCATTTCCCCCTGTACATCCATATAATCACTGACGGATTCCGGATCGAAGATCCATTTCAGCAGTGTGCTTTTTCCGTTGCCTTCTTCCCCGATGATGACCGCCCTGTCTCCGGGATTGAGCACCATGGAAAAATCTTCCAGAATCACCCGGGAGTCCTGTATGTGCGTCAGTTTCAGATTTCTGATTTCAAGCATATATACTCCTTTCCGCCATGCAAAAATCCGCCCCATGCCGGAGCGGACTGCACATACCGAAAAGAAGCTGTTTGACACATGAAAATATCAGTTTCGAGACGAATACGGCAATCCGATCCGGTACATACAAACAGACCTCTGCAGGCCATAACTTCTTTTTATCTGTATTTCCGAATCAAATTACGCATTCTTCATTTCTTCACCTGTCACACATTCATGTGTCCTGATTCATATGTATCACAGGATAGTGTCTCCTGCAAGCAAAACAGCATGCCCGGGCATGCTGTGCAAAGAGAATTATTCGGCTTTCAGTCTGCGGATGCCCCAGACCATCATCAGGGTTCCAGCCACGGAAATGATAAATCCGATCAGCAATGCGGCCGATACCGACAGATGATCCATCAGAACGCCGCCGATCAGCGAGGCGATAATGCCGCCGACCGTGGTTGTCCACATCATGACAGCCTGTCCCTGGTTGCGGTCTTCCTCACGGATATGCTTGTTGGCAAAATAGACCGCCGCCGGCATCATCAGGGCATACGACAGCATCTGCAGCAGCATTGAGCCGTACAGCACGGCAATATTCGGAGCCATCCATACAAGCAGATGCTTGACGCTGTAGAAAATTCCGGCAAATGCCATGACCTTGTCGACATCAAACTTTGCGAGGATTTTCGACAGCATAAACATCGGCGGCAGTTCCGACATTGCCTGAATAAACAATGCCGTTCCCTGATTTGCAGAGTTTCCGCCGACATTGGTTACGACATTGATCATGAAGTTGTTGATCATCATGTGGCATGTATAAATCAGTACCATCCCGCAAAGCACCGGCAGAAGATGACTGTATTTCCGGAAGAATACCGCATAGTTTGCCTTTTCTCCGGCTTCCGCCTGTTGTGAGGGATGCCGTTCGGGCGTCTCGAGTGTCCATACCAGAAGAAGCGTCACAAGCGCTATGGAAATATAGATCAGCGGCAGATAGGACGCAGGTTCCCTGCCTCCGGAAAGCGTCAGATTCAGATATCTTCCGATCACAAGCGATCCGACGGCATAGGCAGCCGAACCGATTCCGCGGCACAGACCGTAGTTGATGGTCTGCCCTTCTTTTTCATAGATGAATGCGATGGAATTGATAAACGGCATGCCGGCATTGGCGAATGTAAAGCCGATCACCACCAGCACCAGCAGGAACACGGATGCGGAAGGCATCAGATACATGAGCAGCGACATGACCGCCGTCAGGATCAGCGTGATGGAAATAAATCTCTTTTCATCCAGCTTCTGTGAACGGTCGATAATCGGGGCAAAGAAACCCTGGAACAGAACGCCGCAGATACTGACTGCCGCAAGTGCGGTTCCGACAACCGAATTGGAAAATCCCTTGGAAAGCAGATAATTGGCTGCGTAGCCGATCGTCGCACAGATCAGAAACAGATAGAACGCGTTGATCAGCGCATATTTCAGATTCAGATATTTATACTTCATAATGCCTCCGACATCATTCATTGTACATGACGGCTTCGTATGTGAGAATCAGAAACCTCAGCGGAAGCTGCGCACCCAGTTCAGCAGGGAGTCACGGTACACATTCTCCGCAACATCCTGCTTCTTGCGGTCGGTGACCGGACCGTTGGCTGCCATCTTTGCCAGAATTGCGGCCTGCAGCTCCGGCACGCTCATTTCCTCGTACGGTTTGGAAAGATTCACATCCTTCGGAATTTCCGGAAGCTTTTCCTCTTTCTTCATTTCTTTTTTGATAACCGCCTTCACCGGCTTATACTCCGGACGGCTTTTCCCTTCCGGAATCAGAATCTCACCGCCGCAGGCAGGAAGATTGAAATGCAGCACGCCGTTTTCCGCACGGTATGTCCCGCCGTGCAGCGCACCGTGATAAACGCCGTCGGGGCATCTGACTTCCGCAGCCGCTTCCTGATCTGCGTTGTTTACGCCGATCATCACATCACCTCTGGCAAAGATATACTGCCCGGTGGTGAGATGGAGCTGGCGGTATTCCCCGTACACCAGTGCCTTTTCATTCCGGTAGATCTTTCCGAGCGCTTTCACCACTTCATAATACGGATTCTCTTTCGAAAGCAGCTCATCCAGATCCAGTGCGGGACGGATGCTGTCGTCGGACCAGCGCTCCTTCTTTCCCTCAACGGCAAATTCCGATCCGTAATAAATGGAAGGAATGCCCGGCAGGCAGAACAGCAGGATGTGCACCGGCTCCCAGCAGCGCTTGTCATTCAGCTTGTTATAGATGCGCTCAACGTCATGGTTATCCGCAAAGCTGTACAGTTTCGTGCAGTCGATGCCGTTCTGCATGAAGCGGTTCAGGGTATGTGCGATCTCGAAATAGTTGTGATCGTTATGCCCGCTGTACAGCGCTTTATGCAGCGGATAGTCTGTCACCGAATGCAGGGTCGAAGGATTTACCCATCTCTGATATTCCCCGTGGATCACTTCTCCCATCAGCCAGAAATCCGGCTTTACTTCATCCGCCAGAGAGCGCATTGCCCGCATGAAGTCAAAGTCCAGCACATCCGCCGTATCCAGACGGATGCCGTCGATATCAAATTCACTGACCCAGAAGCGGATCGTATCCAGAATATAGTTCACAACCTCCGGATTTTTCTGATTCAGCTTGACCAGCAGATTGTATCCGCCCCAGTTGTCATAGGAGAAACCGTCATTGTATTCGTTGTTTCCCCGGAAGTTCACATTGCAGTACCAGTCCCTGTACCGGGAATTCTCCCTGTTTTCCTTCAGATCACGGAATGCGAAGAAGTTCCTGCCGGTATGGTTGAACACGCCGTCGAGAACGACACGAATTCCGTTCTCATGGCATTCACGCACAAATTCCTTCAGGTCTTCATTGGACCCAAGACGGCTGTCCACCCTGCGGTAATCGGTCGTCTCATAGCCGTGTCCTTCCGACTCAAACAGCGGTCCGATATACAGTCCGCCCACCCCAAGATCCTTCAGATGCGCGATCCACGGCTTCAGGTTCTTCAGCCTGTGCTGCACTTCCCCATAGGGATTCTGTTTCTCCGCTCCGAGCAATCCGAGCGGATAAATATGATAAAACAATGCCTCATCGTACCAGGTCATATTTCAGTTCTCACTTTCTCTCTACCTATTATATGGATTCCGGATCAGATCACAACTTCTCAAAAAAACAGATCCTGCGTCTGATACAGGATCTGTTAAAAGTTATCTGAGCGGTTCTTATTTATTATCCCAGCGCTTCTTCAGCACAAATGCGGAAGATTTCGGCTGTCTGTTTCTGGTGAATACGCCCTTCTTATTGCCGTTGACACGCATAATGCCTTCGGTTGTCTGGAAGTCAGCGAAATTCCATGTCAGTTCACCGGTAATGAAGTCATAGGAATCAAATACGCTGAAGTTTCTTTCATAGTATTCATCCTGATATTCCTGGGACCACATAATGGAAGGAAGCTTGTGGAGGGAATCCAGCGTGTCGGTTCCGAATTCGGTGAAGACAAACGGAACGTTCAGATCCTTTGCAGCCCAGCGGTTCATTTCATCACGGAATTTCAGCTCGGCATCCTCGATTTCCGGACCGCCGCTGATATACCATCCGTAGTAACGGTTCAGGCACATGAAATCGCAGAGCGGATAGACCTGGCAGAGCTCCGGCTGGCTGTTCTTTTCAAACGCACCGGTCAGCGGACGCTTCTGGGGATCCAGAGGACGGGCGCTGTCGAATACTTCCTTAAAGTAGTCATGCGCTTCTTTGGAAGTTGTTTCGGGCTCGTTGAACAGGGAGAATGAGAAGACGCTCGGATGGTTCTTGTCACGGGTGATCATTTCATTCACCTGCTGCTTGTGATTCTTCAGCAGTTCCGGTACGGTATCTGTCTCAAAGAAATGCGTGAATCCGCCGGTACCTGCCTTGACGAAGTTTCTGGTGGAACGCATCATGCCGACCGCCGGAACTTCATCGATAATCAGGAAGCCTTCCTCATCCGCCAGCTGATACCATTCATCCGCATAGGGATAATGGGATGTGCGGAAGCAGTTGGCATTGATCCATTTCATGCATTCATAGTCACGCTTTGCGACGCCGTAATTGAACGCTCTTCCGATGACTTCAAAGTCTTCATGCTTTCCGAAGCCCTTGAGATATACAGGCTCATCATTGATCAGGATCTTTGTGCCTTCAATCCGGACGGTGCGGATGCCGAGCGGGGCTTCATAGCTGTCAATCACAGCTTCACCGTCCCGGATTTCCAGAACCAGTGTATAGAGATATGCATTTCTGACTTTCCAGAGATGTGCATTCCTGACATGCAGCGTTCCTTCTTTTCCGCCGCATTCCGCGACCGTATTTCCTTCTCTGTCCTTCAGGACGGCATGCACTTCATGTTCACCGTTTGTGTAGGCACGGTAATGCACATCCGCATCTTCGCCCTTCAGTTCAAAGCAGGTATCATAATCGGAAATATTCTCTTCCGGCTTTGTGACCAGATATACGGAGCGCTGAATACCGGAGTAGTTGTAGAAGTCAAAGTAGGGAGCCGCCAGTTTCCGGCCGCTCATCAGCTCCTTCACGCTACCGCAGGGAAGTGTGGCTTCGCTGAGCTCATTGTTTGCCTTTACGACGACTTTGTTCACGGCATTCTTCACAGCCGCAGCGGTAATATCGCACACAACCGGCAGGAAGCCGCCTTCATGTGAGCAGATTTCCTTCCCGTTGACATAAACTGTGCATCTGTGGGTCACGGATCCGAAGCGCAGTTCAACTCTTGATGAGCCGCACTCATGCAGGAAGAAATCCTTTTCATACCAGAAATCACCGCAGTAGTCGCGGGATTCATGATCCGTGAATACATCGGAGAATGATGCGGGAACCGGCATCTGAACAGATTCGGGCAGTCCTGCCATCCAGTTTTCACTGCAGCCTTTCCCCTCTCTGTCAAAGCTGAATTTCCACATGCCGTCGAGTGATACCGCCGATCTTGCGGCATTGTTTACGGGATACAGTACAGAATAATCCAACATAATTTTTCTCCTTTTCTTGGATGAAAGGATCCCGGAAACGGGTCCGGGATCCTGAATTGATCACATTAGTCAGCTTCTGTGAAAGCTTCTTCTTCCTGAACCTTTTTCTTTTCAGCCATCTTGAACCACGGATACCAGAGGATCGGTGAGATGATGAGCTGAGAGATCAGCTGCCATACGACAATTGTCCAGTGGCCGCCGACCATGGCATGGAATCCGAGCGGCAGACCGAAGATGCACTGTACGCCTGAGCATCTTGCGATGACGCCGATTGCTGTGAGGAAGTAAGACAGAAGGATGATGATGACGTTATTGAAAATATACGGGAAGAAGAAATCGAAGTTGAATACCAGAGGAAGACCGAATACGAGCGGTTCGGTAATTCCGAGCAGACCCGGTACCAGAGCGATTTTTCCCATTTCACGATACTGCTTGGACTTGGATCTCAGCATCAGGAAGATCAGACCCAGAGTTGTAGCACCCCATGTGTTGATGGACCAGAAGGCGTTGCCGATGATGTTCGGAAGAGCCTGTCCTGCCGCAAGAGCTGCCAGGTTTTCTGTATCCAGAGCCAGACGGAGCGGCTGAACCAGCGGGTTGATAACGTTTGTTCCGTGAATTCCGAAGAACCAGAACAGCTGGGCAACAGTACCGAATACCAGAGTAGCCGGCAGGGATGTACCCAGACCCTGCAGAGGAGCCTGAATCATGGAGTAGATGAACTGATGCATGTTGCCGAAGCTTGTCATCTGGAAAATCAGTCTGATGATAATGAAGATTGCACCGACTGTCAGTGCCGGGAACAGGGAGTCAAAAGACTTTGTAACCACAGGCGGAACGCTTTCGGGCATCTTGATTGTGATGTGCTTTTTTACAAAGAGCTCATATGTTTTTGCTGTAATAATACCGACGATGAATGCTGAGAATACACCGGAAGCACCGAGCCACTGGGTCGGGATGCCGTTTCCGCCTGCTTCCAGGGGTCCGAGCGGTGTAATAATCAGGAATCCCATCAGGGAAAGCGCACCGATCAGCGCGCCGTCTTCATTCAGCAGGGAAGAAATCAGGTTCTTCGCCATCAGGAATGAAACATACAGAGCAAGACCGCCGATGGTAACAGAGTTGACTGCAGCCAGAATCGGAGTCAGTCCGATGGCAGCAATCGCATCCTTGACGCCCTGAATCGGGAATGCAAGCAGCAGTACGGCGATGGAACCGACCATCAGAGGTCCGATAGTTCCCATCATGGTATTTGAAATAGCACGCAGATATACGTTATTTCCGAGTTTGTTTACTGTCGGGGCAAGCTTATCAAAGAAGCCTGTCATTTTGTCCTGAATAGACATGATCCTCTCTCCTTTTTTTACTCATCCAGCAGCTTCAGGATCTGTTCGAACACATGTTTTCCGTCCATTCTTCCGTAGTCCTTCATATCGATCATGGCAACTTTTGTATCGGTGCCCTGATACTTTCCGCTGATCTGTTCAAACAGATAGCTTAACTGCGGACCGAGAAGAATCACATCCACATGCTGTTTTATCCCCTGAAAATTAGATTCCGACATAGCTCTGATGTCACCGTCAAACGCATGTTCTTTCATTTCTTTCCTGATATAGGTCGCCAGAATGTTTGTTGAGAAACCTCCGGCACAGATCAGAACAATATGTTTCATAGTTTCAACATCTCCCCTGATAACTATTCTACACGATCCGGGCTTCGTCAGAACGGCTGCTGTGATGTAACTTTTTAATCGCGATTTCTGTTACAGGTATAATATAAAAACTCTTATTGCAAATCTCCACTTAAAAAAGTGCCGCAATATTGCGGTCACTGATTTTACATTGCGGAAAACGATTCAGATCTCCTTCAGGAGATTCATGAAAGCCTCGTAGGAAGGGTTCTGAATCAGCTCATCGATCTTCGGACAGCCGACGATCAGCTGTGTTGTCACACGGTAGAATTCCTCCTCATCCGGATCGGATTCCCTGCCGGTTGAGGCAAGAATCACCACCTGAACTTCATTCCGTGACCACAGGATCGGCTTTTTCAGCACGGCCGTGCATACAATCGTCCGGTCAGTTACCGTTTTATAAGGATGGGGCAGCGCAATCCGGTTGCCGAAATCGGTCGGGGCAAGCGCTTCACGCTTCAGCACCGCATCCGCAAAGCCTTCCGGAAGCTCCGTGTCGTATCCTGCCCGCTTGCACATCTGCTGGATAATCTCTTCCTTTGTGTCTCCGGTGATATCTGTATAGAACGCCGACGGCCGGAAATATTTCCGCAGGAAGGAACTCTCCCCTTTTTCCAGCAGTTCCTGTACAGCGGCCCTGTCATTGTCGCTGAAGAAATATCCGACTTCCATAATCGGTTTGGGAACATACACCGCCACATTGACCGTCGTCAGGATATAGTCCACCTTATCGAAATCAAAGCGGGCAAGTTCTGCCAGATCACAGAGATAGATCCGGTCGATATAACGGCTGAATTCCCTCTGGTAGCGGTTTGCCAGCAGCCGTGAGGAAGCCTTGCCGGCAGCGCACACAATCAGGATATTGACTTTCTTTTCGTCTTTGGAGTTTTCTTTTGCCAGGGCAAAGATAAAGGCCAGATATCCGATCTCATCCTCGCTGACCGGTTTTCTGTATTTTTCTGAAATGATCGCACTGACATGCGCCGCAACAATATAGGACTGCATATCATACCGCTTGATTTCATCGAGCATGGGATTGACCGACTGGATATCAAACTGCAGGCGGATATCCATCGGGACAAGATGCTGGTTCAGCAGCATCCGTATTTCAAAATTATCACGCAGATCCAGATGGAATTCCTGATATACCGTCTCCAGGATCTGGGTCGTCAGCTCATCGATTTCCTCGTGGATGACAAAATTGGTTTCATCACCGGAAACGCTGCCGCTTCTTCTTCCCGCCATCAGGTATATCAGCATGTAATATGCTTCATCCTCCGGCGCCTCAAAGTGATAGGTCTCTGTGAGCACGGAGAGCAGTTCCTTGACAAAGCGGATCTCCTTTTCCGCAGCACCGCTGAATGCGCCGCTGTTCAGTTCGATATAGTGCCCGTCCTTCATCCGCTCCAGACCGACATAAGACTGGAACAGGAACGACGCAAACGATACATCGGTCAGATGAATATCATAGCGGTTCATCAGATCCTTGATCATCTCTGCCAGGGAATGCATCACAGATTCCATATTGCTTCTGTACAGCAGATTGTTCCGTCGGGCAAACGTGCTGGAGATGCATCTGCGGATATCGAACTCATTGCCTTCCACCCTGATGCCGTAGGCAGGCCGGCGCTTCAATGTCAGATTATACTGATTCAGAATGCCTTCCGCTTCCCGGACCGCCCCCTGCATCGTCGGACGGGATACAAACAGTTCATCCGCCACATCGCCGATTCTGATATAATCGCCGCTTTCAAACAGCACCTTGATCAGATAATACAGTCTGGCATTGGGAGAATCGGGAGAAAGAACTTCCGCCGAGGAAAGCGACCGGATCAGCCGGCTGACATCCTCCGGGTCTCTGCAGATCAGAATATAACCGTAATGCGGCCGCGATTCGATACTGACGCCGTACGCCTCACCCTCATCATTGATGCTTTTTACCCAGGACCTGATTGTTTTGTTTGAAACATGGAAAAAAGATGACAGCTGGGAGGCTGTAACGTATTCATCAGCCGACAGAGTTTTCAGCAATTCCACCTTAAAATCCATTGTCTGTACCGTCTGATCAGTCTGCTTTGCACAGGCTGATTGCATGTCTATATCATAACACTTTAAGGGAATATGCTCGTTCTTTTTTACAATCTGTACTTCTGCTGTGTTTCTGTCTGCCTCTGCTTCGCCTTCAGCTTCCCTGTCTGTTATGTTTACGACTTAGTGCATCTGTCATGCCGCGTTCTCTGTTTATACTATTTATTCGTAAATGAATAACGAATAGTCTTTATTATTTTGAAATGTATCATTTTTCAGAATCAATGAAATAAAAATCATTTGTTTTTCCAAAAAAAATGTTCACTTTACTTGTATCATGGACTGATTTGGTGAAATAATAAACTGTAGTCGCAAAAGGAGAACAACATATGAACTGGCAGAACAAACCTGAATTTAACGATCCGTTTACAAAAGCACGCACCCGTGTCCATAACACATTCGGTGGAAAAACCGTCGAATTTATCTATGGAGCCAAGGATGCGGACGGAAACCCGGCTGAGCCGAAAGATGATTCCGCAGGAATCGGACGCTGGACAGGCATAGAGGTAAACGGACAGTACCAGATGTTCACCTGGCAGCACTCCGCTGAAGAAGGCGGCGCAGTTGAGTACGGAACCGAATACAATGAAAATGCACTGACAGTCATGGAAGACAGCATCCTGAAAAAGCAGGAGCTCTGCCGCCAGGCTGAAAGCATTCTTCGTGATATTGACAGCGCAGACGCTGAAGAAAAAATGAATGCCGTGCGCGATGAATTCAACGCCCTCGGCAATTGGGAAACTCCGAAGGAAGCAGAGTATCAGAAGCGTTTCGATCTCGTTATGAGCCGCTTCGATGAACGTGCAGAGAAAGTAAAGGCAAACAAAACTCTGAAGGAAGAAATCCTTGCCAGAGCTGAAGCAGTCAAAGAAATCACCAACTTCAATGAAGCCAGAAAAACTCTCCGCGCGCTCCGTTCCGAACTCAGCGATATCGGTTCTGCAGGTGAAGCAAATGACGACGCATTCTGGAGCAGACTGAACGAACTGGATGCGGATGTACGCAGAAGACAGAGACAGTACTTCGACGAGCTTGACACACATCGTGAAAATGCCCGTATCAAGAAGGAAGAAGTCATCGAAAACGCAAGAAAAGTTACAGAGAATCCGGCAAACTGGAAAGCTGCAGGCGATCAGCTGAACAACCTGTTCAACGAATGGAAAGCTGCAGGCAGCGCCGGACGTGAAGTGGACGATGAACTCTGGCAGAAGTTCAACGAACTCAGACAGAGCTTCTTCACACGCAGACAGGCATTCTTCGACGAGAGAAATGCACAGTGGGCCAAGAGCATTGAAGCCAAGACAGCACTGATTAAGGAAGCTTCCGAAATCACGGCTGAAAAGGATTACGGCAAGGAAAAGACAGAACGCATGAAGGCGCTGGACAGAGAATGGAAAGCAGCCGGATATTCCGGAAAGAACGACAACGATCGTCTCTGGGATGAGTTCTGCAAGGCGAAGGAAGAATTCTGGAGCGCAAAGAAAGCAATTTCCGACAAGCGTTTCCAGGATCAGATCGACGCCAGACAGTCAAAGATCGACGGTCTGAACAAGCAGATTGAAGATCTGGAATACAGAATGACAATCGTACCGAAGCCGGCAATGAAGAAAGATCTCGAAACATCCGTCTATCTGAAGAAGGGTGAAATCGACAGCATCGAAAAAGAAATCGAAGATCTGAAAACAAAGCTCAACTGATCCGCATGGTTAAGGGAACCCGCACGGTTCCCTTTTCTGTACACAAAAAGCGCCGGAGAAGAACTCCCCGGTGCTTTACTTACGGTATGGATTCTGTTCTTACTTCATCAGCGAAGCGAGAACATTCAGCAGCTGTGTGCCGTCGACAGCCGCATTCTGCTGAGGCTGTGCCTGCTGGGCTGCTGCGCCGCCGAGAAGGCTGAGCAGGCTTCCCACGCTTGTAGCTGTCGCATTGGATGCCTGTGTCTGCTGTGTTCCTGTGCCGAGCAGAGAATTCAGAAGTCCGACAGCATTGTTTGCCTGGGACTGCTGCTGAGCCTGCTGGACACTCTGACCCGCAAACATATTGAAGAGGCTTGTCAGATCAGCTGCAGGAGCTGCGGCGGCCTGAGCCTGCGGCTTTGCCTGCTGGGAAGCAGCGGCGGACAGTGTGGAAAGCAGTGCCGGAGCGATGCTTGCCAGTCCTCTTGTGACTGTCTCACCCTGGATTCCTGTTTCTTCTGCCAGTTCCGCAACAACCTTTTCCTGGTCATTTCCGAGGATATGACGGATGATCTTTGCGCCGTCTTCCACGTCCGCATCGTCAATCTGTTCAGCGATTGTACGGTTGGATGTATGCTGTGTCAGCGCACCGAGCAGAGATGCCGCTCCGCCTTTGGCAAGAACATTCTGAGTCAGATACTTGATCAGAAGCGGCAGTGCGGCAGTGATCAGTTTCTGGACAAGCTTGGAAGAAAGTCCGGTCTTCTGTGAAACGGAGTTGACAGAAGATGTAGACAGCAATGATCCCAAAAGAAGCTGTAATAAATTCATAGTGATATTCTCTCCTTATTTCTTTCTTTTATTCTACAACGTACAGCCCTGTATTTCACAAAATTCATGCACTGCTTATCTGAACATTTTCTGAACATTAAGCGCATATGCATAACATTTTTCTGTAAAGATAACTGAATTTCTGAGAGAAACCTTTTCCATCAGAGACGTATCATATAAATGCAGATGTGATAGATAGTATCCTGATCCCCTTAAATCCAGATCAAGACCCTTCCGGGTCTTTTTCTGTTACTTTCCGTATTTCTGAAGCCAGGTATACGCAGCACCGATCAGATTGGCGTCTGAACTGAAATGGCACACATCCAGCGGCGCATCCGGGAATCCCATGCTCAGAAGTACGGCGATAGATTTTGCATATTCCTCTTTCAGATCACGGATAAACCGCGGATTTGCGGAAACACCGCCGCCGACAACGATCTTCTCCGGATCCAGTACCATCTTCATGTTGTAAAGCACAAGTACCAGCTTCTCGATCCAGGAGCGGTATACATTCATAACAACCTCATCCCCTGCTTCTATCCATTCAAAGACTTCTTTCCCGGAGATCTTCTTTTCCCCGCTGCTTTCCCCCCGGGCCATATAGCCGCTGATTTCAAAATCGGAGGGATTCATTCCCTTTGCATATGCCACCTGCATCAGGAACGCGCTCATTCCGGCAGCGGATGCCGCATAGTTTCCGAAAGAATAATCTCCCGGATTCATCAGCAGCCCGCTGATTTCACCGGACGCAAAATGACCGCCTTTGCGCAGTTTCCCGTCCATGACGACTCCGCCGCCGAGACCGGAGCCGATAATGCATGCACATCCGTTTTTCACATCCTGCAAAGCGCCTTTCCACACCTCGGCCTGAATCGCGGCCTTCCCGTCATTTTCAATGCATACATATACATCGATATACGGCGTCAGGAGTTCGTACACATTCTGCCCCGGCATTTTTGCATAGGCCCCGGCAGTTCTGGCCAGACCTGTTTCAGAGTCAATGATGCCGGGCATGGAGATTGCGACCCCCTCAGCCGTCCCTCTGAACTGTTCATAAATCCTGCCAGCTGTTTCAGCGAAAGCCTCGGGACTTTCCAGCGGAGCAGGCACTTTCCCCTTGCCGCTCAGTTCACCACTTTCCGTATCCAGCAGGCCGTATTTTACAAACGTCCCGCCGTAGTCAATTGTCAGCAGTTTCATAATGATATTTTCCCTTCTGATTTCTTTAATCAGATTATAACAGAGGTAATATCTGACAGAAAGCGGCCGGATACACATCGTAGAATAATATCGGAAAAAGCCTGCAGATGAGTGAAAGGAGAACAATTGCATGAGAAAACGACTGATCTACCGCTGTGACGACGTGGGCTATACGGAAGCTTATGATCTCGGTATTTTCAAGGTACTGGATTCCGGCATCGGCTGCAGCGCCGACGTGATGCTCGACAGCATGCATGTACGGGAAGCATTGAAAAAGCTGAAAGAACGTCCGTGGCTTTCCGTCGGATGGCACAGACATCTCTGGGAACGTCCCGTGCTTCCGCCAGAGGAAGTACCTTCCCTCGTGAATGAAGAAGGCAGATTCAAGTGGGGGCACCGCCGCCAGGATCTGATGAAGGAAGCCACGTATGAAGATGCTTATAAAGAATTCAAAGCGGAAGCACAGCTGTGTTACAACATACTGGGAAGATACCCGGACGTCTCTTCCTGCAGAAACAGTGACATCCCGCTGGAAAAGGCATTTGAAGATGTACTGAACGAGCTCGGCATTCCTCATAATTATTTCTTTGCGGAAGGCAGTCCCCGCCGTCCCGTAAAAACCGTTCCGCAGACGCAGTACGCACATCTGAATATTATTTCGGATATGAGTGCGGTATCCCAGTCCTATAAGATGGAAGACTGGGCGGCATATGATCCCTTTAAAGGACTGATGAATCCGCAGTGGACGGAAAAGGAAGAAATCTTCTTCTACGGATGGCACCCTGGATATCTCGATGATCATATTCTGGCGGAGAGCTCCTGCAGCATCCACCGTGTCCGTGAACTGCAGTGCGCACTTTCCGAAAAATACAGAAGATGGATTATCGATAATCACATTGAACTGATCAACTTCCGTGACGCCCTGTACGGAACAAGTGAGTTCCAGGATCATCTGCGTGATATCGGCAGCGATCTGTATATGGGCAGTAAATAATCTTTCCGGCGCCGCAGTATTCGCGGCGTCTTTTTCTGTTCAGGCACAGAAAAAATCCGAACCTTCGGATTTTTCTTTTTATCCGAACCTTTGATAAATCCGAACCTTTTCTCATATTTGGCTTAAACACTGGGTTTTATGAACGAAAAGGTTCGGATTTTATTTTCGCTATGATAATCATTGACCAAGTCAAAAA
>SVBN01000027.1 GCA_015058875.1 Erysipelotrichaceae bacterium
CACTGCCTCATAATCTTTCTTTTGTTTCCCGGCTTCCGTCATTCTGTTCGACTCGATGATAAAGTCCCTGTCTTTCCGGTCATCTGTCGAGCAGAATATCAGTCTTCCACCGTTCAGGATTTTTGCTATGACTGTGTCCCCGGGTTCTCCATAATTGCTTTTCTCATGAGAGATGTATATCAGCCCATCGCTTCCCGGGACTCTGCCGCAGAGCAGTACAGATCGTGCAATGTCCCACATGTCGGCACTGTCTGCGAGTCTCTGCCGCCCATATGCTCCGGTCATTTTATTGGTATGCATAACCACGATGAACGATGTGCCATACTGCACTCCCAGCGCTATCAGCGGCTCGAGTTCTGCCCTCATATGATTTCTCTTTGCCATGTCTTTATCTGTCGAGATAAATGCCTGAAGAGGATCGAATATAACCAGCGCTGGTTTATACTGCCGTATAATGTCCCTGAGGATTTCCGATCCGAATTTCACTTCCTTAAAGCGATCATCTTCTAGAGGGATCGTTTTTATTTGTGTTAGATCAGCGTTTGCATTTCTGAGCCGCTTCCTGATTGTGATCTCCACCGAGTCTTCAGAAGAGAATACAATCACAGTCCTGTTGTCGTGCTGGACTCTCGGCTGGAGACTGCCACCTTCCAAGAATGACATCTCACCACGGCTGATCTCGGCAGCTATGGTACTCCATATCAGCCCTTTGCCGATGCCGCCTTCAGCGCCAAGGATCGTGATACAGCCCTTCGGTATGTACTGCGGAACAAGCCACTCAGCTTCTCTTTCTTCGACTGTATCCAATGATATGAGCTCTATCTTCTTCTGCTTCTCCTGTCTCAGATTTTCGATGTACTGCACCCACTCATCCCATGATGATATGCCGAGATTCACACCGATCAGATACTGCTCCTGATCTCCACGATGTACTCCCGGCATCCGGGTCAGCTTGTTCACATCATCGTTCTGATCATCCATCTCATAGCCATGAGCAGTCAGTGTGTCGAGCAGAAACTGATACCGTTCATGAAACTGTTTTTCCGTCTTCGCATCGATTCTGCATACAGCATGAAGTGAAGCACCGCCGCTGTGTGTCAATGTCACGATCGGAAGTCTGAGCTCTGTCAGAATCCGATACTGTTCCGGGATCGGAGTTTTATCTGACTCAATCAGGACATGTCTGTACTCGGATACACTTTTTTTGCTGGTATAAGTATCTTTTCCCTTTCTGTCTGGTTGGGCTGATCCGTCCAATGGATTAATTCCGATCCAAGCCCCGGCAAGATGGTTATATGGTCCGATCAGGTCCTCTATCGTTTCGACAATACCGCAGTCAAAAATGAGATTATCGAATTGTTTCAGCACTCTGACTCTTGGGTCATATTTGCCGGGCTTCGTCTTGTTTGGCTCAGACTTGATGCATATCGATACATGATCTCCGGGCTTGAACAGTGCGGACAGAAACATCTCGAACTGCTCCACAGGAGACTCACAGACCGGAACAGGAACATACTTGAACGGTTCTGTCTTTGCTGTTCCTGTCCAGCCGTGCATCTTTGCCAAGCCGAACAAAGAATTGATTGTAATGCCGCCGTCTGCTGTAAGTGACTCCCACTGTCTAAGATTTTCATCAGGGTTGTAATTGCTTCCGTTCTGACTCCACTCATCGAGAAGATCATAATCGAATCCACCATTCCTAAGAGCCATAGCAACTTTTATCCATATGTCCCGGTCATCTGCTGGGATGAAGCACAGCGCTTCCCTGACTCGTTCAACAGGTTCGATCATCCGCAACACCTTCTTTCAATCTTCTGTAAGTCCTGTCGATCACTCCTTCCTTGTCCCTTCTGTTTCCAGCATCTTCATAAGCTCTTTGTGATTGATCAGATACTTTGCATTCTTACCTTTTCCGACTCTTACATGAGGAATCTTCCCAGCAATGCACTGCTGCCTGAGCCATTCATAAGACGTTCCGAGTATCCCGGATTCTTCTCTCAGTGAGCGCATGATCTTTTCAGGCATCAGCTTCTCCCTTCTGCTTATCTGCCTCGATGCTTGCAATAATCCGATTCTGTTCTTCGGCAAGTTCTGCCACAGCGGTCTTAATTGCTTCCCTCTTGTCTTCCGGGAGTTCATCCCTCAACCACCTGAGCAGAGTGTTTTCATGGACACCTAAGTGTCGAGCGACTTCGTAAGTTTTGACATCATGAGCTCTAATGAATCTCCGAATGTCTTCGTTGGCTTTAAGAAACATTTCTTTTCTCCTCTCTGCGTAGCGTTTTCTTTTGACTTATGCCGCCACGTCTTTTATACTGTTGTTGTACCACCATCATGTTAGTAAGTACAGCCAACACCAGAAAAAAGTAAATGTTAGTACAAAGAAAATTCGGAAAAGGAGAAAAGCAATGGGAGCAAAAACAAAAAAGGAAATCAACACGGAACGGCTGGAAGAAGTTCTGAACGGTATGAGCACGTACGCAGTCTCTAAACTGACGGGCTTATCTCAGACTGAAGTGCATCGAATCCGTGATGACGGAATGGCAAGTGATAAGAGCCTTAAAGCGCTGGGAATAAAACTGAATATTTCGCCCAGGTATCTGACCGGAGAGACAGATAACCGGAATGAAACATATCGTGATTACATCCAGCACGGATTGGATTATGAAGCCTTCAGCAAATATGCCGATGAACAGGAACAGATGAAGACAATCATTCTCCGGTATCTCAGCAGTCGCTCTTACCGGATACCGGGTGCAAACACAGTAAGACACATCGACTTTGAAAATCTCGGCTGGGATCAGGCAGCTGAACTGCTCAGCAGAATACAGCACACCGCATGGGTGTACGCAATGGAAAACGATTATTTCGACAAGGAAGGAGAAGAATAACATGACACAGACAGAGCGCAGACCGGGATATGCAGGAATCGAACGGAAGGAAAACGGAGCATTTCTGCTCACCTTCTACGGCGGCTATGATGGAAAGACAGGAAAACAGAAAAAAATCAGGAGACAGTACCGCTCCGAAAAGTCTACAGTTGCCGCACAATGGAACGACGCAAAGTATCACAGAGAGTTCCTGATCAACGAGAACAATAAGCCTGAATCCGCAAGAATTCTGTTCAAGGATTTCTTCGAGATATGGAAAGCTGAGAGACAGGAAGAGATTGATTGTGATCTTGAAGGCTGTTTGACAATCAGCGTATATGAAACCTGTGAAGACTGCATCAGGGATAAATTTCTGCCTGACCTTGGTAACCTATACCTTGACGAAATCACAAAAGACATGATGCAGAAATCAGTTAATAAAATGATCCGTGAAGGGAAGAAGCAGAAGACGATCAAAAAGTATTTCTCGAATCTCTCCAATCTGTTTTCGCTGGGAGTCGAAAAAGGAAAGCTCAAGCACAACCCATGTAAAGAGCTTCGATACAACAAAGACAGAAAAGATGCAAATAAGAATCATGTGTTTACGGTAGAAGAGGAAATGACCTTCTTCAATGTCTGTGAAAACGGCATAACAATCCATCATGATGAGATTATCCGGAAGAACGGCAGACGTATCCCGGAGCATGATGAAACTATTGAAATACCATTTCAGTTTCTCACCTATTACACCCTTGCTCTTCAATCTGGTTTACGAAGGGGAGAACTGATAGCGCTCCGCTGGAGTGACATTGATTTCATTAAAAGTACTGTACGGGTTGAGAAATCAACAGCTTCCATCAGAAACAAAAACAGGAAGACGGAAAAAGACCCAACGACAGTACAGATCGAGAAGGAAACAAAAACCAAGAGCAGTGAGCGGACAGTACCGCTTCCAGATAAAGCTCTCGAACTTCTGTCAGAATGGAGAGAACAGCAGTATGCATATGCCGTATCACTTGGGGATGCATGGGAAGGGCAGAAATCGAAAAACTTCAGTGATCAGTATATCTTCATTACAGCAACGGGGAAGCAGATGAATCTTCACACCCCGTGTAATAAACTGAGTGAGATTATCAATAATTACAATCTCGCACTTGAGCAGAAGGCTGAAGGGCTCGATGCATTCACCGCTTCACTGATCCTGTCTAAGAAGCTTCCTGCCATTCATCTGCACGACCTGAGACACACATACGGCTCAAGACTGCTGTCAAAAGGAGTGCCGCTTGCAGATGTCTCCAAGCTCATGGGACACAGCAGTGTACAGATCACGGCAGAGATTTATCTGCACTCCACAGCTTCACCTGAGGAAATGCATGACAATGTCCGGATGGCATTCAGCTACACTTCCGAGCCAAAAGAAAACAGACTCACAAGCAGAGCTTAGCCGCTCTGCTTTTTTTAGCGGCTTGTGGTGGCTTATCCGGTGGCTTATGGTGGCTTATTTTCATCTGGTGCATAACCATGCAGAAATCAGAAAACCGTAGTCTCTGAAGGCTCAAAAAAGCGCATATTAATGCCGAATACTAGAAGGTGGTAGAGAAGGCTGAAAAAAGGCACAATGTGCTCGTGCGTACGTTAGGGACGATGGTGTCGCAGGTTCAAATCCTGTCATCCCGATCAGAAAGCCCATGAACATGATGATCATGGGCTTTTTCGTTTTCCGTAAGCAGGGACGTGGCGTAATCATCCCGGAAATGAAAGGACAGACCGCCTGATCTGTCCTCAGATTCATATCATTCCGGATTTCTGAAATGTGCCTGCAGAGAATGCGGCCGCATTTATTTGTTGAACGCATCCGGCAGATCATTTTCCAGAAGAACTGTATCTTCACGTTCCAGATTTGCCCAGAGGTATGCAAAGGCTTCCTTTACCGTATCCACAACATGCACATGCTGCATATCAAAGCCTGATTCCATGAGTCCGTCCGTAATCGGCTGTGTCTGCTGTACGCCTACCAGAATCACTTCATCCGCTTTTCCGCACATCTGTTTTCCGAACGCCCGGTTCAGCTCCGACTGCCTCTCTCCGAGGTCAATCATGCCCGGTGTTACGATCCATCTGGTACCCGGCATTCCCGACAGTACTTCCAGTGCCATTGCCGCGCCGCTGGGATTGGCATTAAAGGCATCGTCAATAAAGTTGTATCCGTTGATTTTCTTCTGTTCCAGCCGGTGCTCTACCTGCTTCATGGCGCGTACCGCTCTCTGGATGATCTTCCAGTCAACGCCGAGATATCTTGCGGTTGCGATTGCGGAAAGAATATTCAGGATATTCAGTTTTCCAAGCAGCTTTGTCTGGAACTGAATTTTCTCACTGCCGTTCTGCACTGTAAATGAAGAACCTGCAGGTGAGTATGAAATATCAGAAGCGTGATAATCCGTACCTTCATAATCAATTGAATATGTTACCGTTCTGACTTTATTTCTGGTATTCCAGGAACGGATCAGTTCATTGTCATAGTTCAGAATTCCCAGTCCGTCTTCCGGCAGCATCTCAATCATCTGCATTTTTTCCCGGGTGATATTTTCCTGGGATCCGAACGTCTGAAGATGCTGGGGCCCGATCGAAGTCACTACGCCGATCTGCGGGTGTACAAATTCCATCAGTTCCGTAATATCTCCGACCTTATCCGCCCCCATCTCGCAGACAAATACCTGATGAATCGGCTTCAGCATTTCCCTGACTGTCCGGGTAATGCCCATCGGCGTATTGTAGGACGCGGGTGTCATCAGGGAATTGAACTGTTCCGACAGCACCGCCTGCATGACATTCTTTGTGGAGGTTTTGCCGTAGCTTCCGGTAATGCCGACAATCTTCAGTCCGGTGTGTTCCCTCAGAATCCGCTTTGCATCATTCAGATACCAGTTCTGAACACTTTTCTCAATCGGAGAGGTGATCCAGGACATCAGATAAATCAGCAGCCAGGGCAATACCGCCATTGCAATTACGCCGAGTGCAAAACCGCCGCGGAATCCGACGCCCGTGAAAAACAGCGCAAGGTTCAGATACAGAACCACCATCACCGCAATCTGCCGTTTGACACGGTCCGTATATACAAGCGGTTTGATATATGTCCTGCTCCGTTCCTTCAGAATCTGCACTCCTCCTGCCGCTGCCGCAGCTGCAGCCGCAATCAGCGCCCCGGTGCTTCCGCTCATAAGGAACATCACAGCGGCTCCGATCACGCCCGCCCATACCACAGGCATGCTCTCCCACAGCACTTTGATATTCTGTTTCAGCCACGCCGTATACCGGGTCAGTTCATACCGGTTCTGCTGGAACATATGGAGTGCATGCTTTGTCGGAATCAATGCACACAGCAGAAGTACAGCAATACCTGCCAGTCTCATCATTTCACATCCCCTTTCAGGAATACATCCAATACCCGGTTAAACCGGTCCGCCTGATGCCAATAGGCAAAGTGGTCATCATTCTCAAACACGGCCAGTCCGGCATCCGGCATCTCTTTTTCCATCAGCTGTCCCATCCACAGCGGTACAGCTTCATCATATTCTCCCCAGACAAGCAGAACCGGACACTGCACGTCCTTCAGCACCGGCGTCACATCGTCATTGACAACCTTCACAAATGTCGGCCGCATGACGCCTTCTGCCGCACGGTAATCCGCGCTGCCGCTGTTTTTCTGCAGTTCTTCCAGCTTCTTTGTATTGCCTGTCACTTTCAGCGCCCATTTCCCGACTTTATACATCTTTGTTCTGACCTGATACTTCAGTCCGTGTTTCGGGCGGATTCCCGCCGCGCCGGTCAGACACATTTTATGCACGTCATGATGGACAGCCGCATAACGGATTGCCACACGGCAGCCGAATGAATGCGCGATCAGAATCGGATCCTTAATTCCGTTTTGAACAATAAAGTCTTCAAGAAATGCAGTGTAGTCCGGCACGCCCCAGGGCTCCGACGGCGCATCGCTTTCCCCGAATCCCGGAAAATCAAGATTCCATACGGAAAAACGGTCCTGAAGGTGCTGTTCAACCGCGCTCATCATGGTCATATTCTGTCCCCAGCCATGCAGAAGAATTACGTCTCTGCCTTCACCGGTATGCCTGTATTCTGTTTTTGTCTGATGAAATATTCCCTGCATAATATACCCGTCAATTGTAACAGAAAAGCACTTCATTCAGAGAAAGAAGTGCAATTCATATTCTGTTATTTCTGGCGCATGCTTCTGAGAAGCTCTTTTTCTTCTTTCTTCTTCTCTTTCTGGATCGTACGCAGTTCCTTTTTCGTCACTTCACGCCAGATCCGGAAACAGACGCCGTCCGCCAGATTATCGGCTTCCACCTTATATCCGTAGGTTGTAACAACCTTGTATACGATCGATAAGCCCAGTCCGAACTGGCCGTCCGTACCTTTTTCATACGGTTTGAACAGCTTGGCCTTTCTGTCCGCATCAATCTGTCTGCCGTCGTTGATGACAAGCAGTTCCCCGGTCCGCAGTTCCAGCCGGATATTTGTCTTTGCATAGCGCAGTGCGTTATCGACCAGATTTTCAACGACGATTCTCCATGGATCCTCATCGCCATGGAAGCACACGCTCCGGTCAATATCCGTCTCAAATGTAATCTCGGGACGGATGACCTTCAGGGAGAGAAGCACCTCATCGATCACTTCACTCATGTTCAGATTCTCACCTTCCGGACAGTCATCCAGCAGATATTCCATCTTATTCAATTCAATCAGGCTGCGCACTTTCTTTTCCAGCCGGTTCGCATGTTCGATGATGACATCAATGGATTTCTCCAGAGAACCGTACGGATAAATGCCGTCCTTGATGCTTTCGCCGTACGAGCGGATTGTCGCAATCGGTGTTTTCAGATCATGCGAGATGTTCTGAATCATTTCCTGTTTGTCCGCCTTCTGTTTCTGCAGTTCAAACTCCATTTCTCTCAGCGCATCCGCAAGCTCACCGATTTCATCGCGCCTGTCCACCAGAAGCATCGCCGGTTCATCCTTGCGGATATGCGTAATATACGCCTTGATCTGATTCAGCGGATGGATCAGCGAACTGATCCACAGCATCAGCAGCATGAACAGCACGCCGACAACCAGCGTATTCATATTGACGATGCTGTTCATCAGCAGTGATTTGAACAGGGTCTCATATTCCGACAGCATCAGCGAGACCAGATAACGGTCACCCGAAAGCGGCGTCATGCAATACAGTGTCTGTTCCTGAATTCCGTCGGTATCGGTCTGCAGGAACTGATAATCCTGCGATTCACCGAGTGTACCAGGAGCCTTGCGGCGGATATCCTGCTTGGCTTCTTCGGAAAACTCCCCGGTCCCCAGCATGATAAAACTGTCATTCTTCACGTCATAGATCGCATGAATGATGTTTTCGTCGCCGGCATCGCTCAGATCGGGAATGACTTCCGGATCATGCTCGAGATAATAAACCAGCGGGCTCTGGGCACTGTGCAGCATGCGGTACATTTCATTTTCCGTAAATGCATTGATTGACGGAGAAAGAACCGCGATTAAAAAAGCACAGAATATTGTAATCGCAAGAAATACAATTGTGATCAGCTGCTGGGAAAGCGTGAACTCTCTCAGCCATAGATATATTCGTTTCATCAGCTCAATCTGTATCCGAACCCGTAAATGGTATGAATACTGAGATTCGGCATTTTCTTTCTCAGTCTTCTCAGCGTATCATCCACGACTCTGTCACTTCCGAAATAATTCGTTTCCCACACATTTTCGAGAATCTGCTCTCTTGAGAACGCCGTTTCCCTGTTCTTCACAAACAGCATCAGCAGATCAAATTCCTTGGTTGTCAGATCGATGGCAGTCCCATGATCAAATACCACTCTCTGAATCTCATCAATTTCATATCCGTCGACGCTGATCCGGTGATTCTCATCCTTATAGGTGCGGCGCATGATATTGTTCACGCGGAGCACCAGCTCTTTCGGAGAAAACGGCTTGGTAATATAGTCATCGCTGCCCTTCTCAAGACCGATGATCCGGTCAAATTCCTTATCACGTGCAGACATAAAGATAACCGGCACATCCGGAGAATGCGTACGGATTTCCTCGATCAGATCAAATCCGCTCTTATCCCCGAGCATAATGTCCAGAATCCAGAGATGCACGTCATCGTCATCCGTATGCACCGAAGCTTCATCATATGTCAGATAGGAACGCACTTCATATTCTTCTTTTTCAAGATATCGCTTGACCAGCTCATTCAGGTCTCTTTCATCTTCTACAATTGCAATTACTTTCTTCATTTTGTCACCTTATGCCGTCATTTTATCACAATATATCCATATAAACGTACCTGGTATATGCAAAACAGGAGAGGCTTTTCAGCCTCCCCCATGCTTATCCGTTATTGATATCTGCGTCTGTTTCCGATTCCGTGCCGGTATTTGTTTCACCGAGCACATTCAGTGCATATGTCGCTTCCGTCAGCGTGTAGGTCACCAGTCCGCCCTGCGGCTGTTCCACCTGCAGAGGGAATTCCTGAAGACCCGGCACAGCATCCTTCATATCCACATATACGACAATATCATCCGCTGTAATGGATTCGATATTTGCCTCGGTACCGAAGATCATGACGCTGGTTGTCGTCTTGTTCTCCGGCTGGGACGCCTTGTAATTGCCGATATTGTTGCGGTAATTGATCTTGACGTTCTGAATCTCCCTGGTGACGCCTTCTCCGAGCACAACATTCATTGTCAGCTGGTTGATATTCGAAGAATTCACACCGGCAGGCAGAGTAATCGGTCTCAGAATAGTCGATTCATCCTTGGTCAGTGTCGAAGCATTCAGTGTTACCGCCACCTTGTCAATCTGGCCGAGAACAGACTCGGGACCGTAGATCGTCACGGTTTCCTGATCCATGGAAATGGATTCGATCGCTTTATTGTCAGGCACTTCACCGCTGACTTCAACCTCAATCGGCACCGTCTTGTTCGGGGAAGTAACCGGCACCGTTACCGACACGGTGTTCGGCACAATGCTTGCATCGACCGGCTGGCCGGATGCGTTATAGGCAACCAGTTTTGCCTCCTGCGTAAAGTCGCCTGTCTGCGAAGACAGATCGATCAGCGCCTTGACAAATGCAATGCTGGAAAGCGTATCCTTTGAAGCGCGTACATTGACACGGGTGTATTCAAATTCCGGTGTTCCGACGCTGTAGATGGAATCCATCTTATCCTGATTGACAAAATCATAGGACAGATCAAATTGCTGAGTGGTCTTTTTCTTCAGCGTAATGATGACATTTGAAGGATCAATCTTGATGGAAACACTGTCGCCGTATCCTTCGGTTGTCAGCTTGATCTGATGCGTTCCTTCCGTCAGACCTTCCAGATCCGCAACGACAACGCCGCGGGAATTGATCGCGTTGTTGACCGAGGTGGTATCGCCGCTGATTGTAATATCGGCAGTTTCCGGAAGTCCGCTGAGTTCAAATGTATCGGTATTGTACTTGGCTGTCACAGACACGCCGTTTCTGTCCCTGCTGTAGGAAAGCGGGGTATACAGAGAAGCATATGTGCTGTAGTTGACTACGAACCACATCATCAGGGCCAGCACGAGCGATACCAGTTTGTTATATCTGGTATTGAACAATGTCCGGTCGATAAATGCGGAGAACCACCTGACGATTCTGAGCAGGCTGTCTTCCAGATGCTGGTAGGTGCTGGCAACGCGCTTGCTCTGAACAGCAATGCGGTTGGCAAGTTCTGTCTTTCCGCTGTCGAATGAGCGCTCATTCTGCTCATCATTTACACGGTTTCTGTTTTCAGACATGCTCACTCACCTCCTTTTCTGTTCCCGGAGGTTTTGTCCGCTTCGGTATCCAGATGATCGACCATGCGGAATGTGCTGTCAAAATCATCATCGAAACCCATCAGTTTTGAAATATCCAGCTTGCTTGTATCAAACATCCGTTCTTCTTCAGAACGTTCTTTTACTTCCGACGGAATAATATCTTCTTCCGTTTCAACCGGCTCAACCGGTTTCATTACCTGCGGGATCGGTTTCTTCCCGGTCAGCTTTTCCAGACTGCGCTCCCTGGCTGCCTGTACTTCTTCGGGCGTCATCCTTCTTTTTTCAGGTTCCTCTTCAGCCGGTTCCTCCGGTTCGCTGATCTGCGGCTGTTCCGCCTGCTTCAGCTTTTTCAGACTGCGCTCTCTGGCCGCTTTCACTTCTTCCGGCGTCATCCGTCTGATTTCAGGTTCTCCTTCTGCGGGTTCCTCCGGTTCACTGTCCTGCGTCAGTTCCGCCTGCTTCAGCTTTTCCAGACTGCGCTCCCTGGCCGCCTGTACTTCTTCCGGCGTCATCCTTCTGTTCTCTTCTTCCGCTTCCGCAGCAAACGCAGATACATCTTCCTGCACCGCTTCCGCATGTTCTTCCGGATGAATGCTTACAGGATGGATCCTGCCGCTTTCTTCAGTTCTGTGCTCATGTTCCGGATAGCTCGGTACAGGCCGTTCCTTCTTCTTCGGAAGCTTGATTTCATTCAGCTCTTCTTCCAGCTCTTTCAGACGGTTCTCTTCCGTTATGTTTTCTTCCTTCTTGGAGAACAGACCGGCAAATAAGCCTTTTCTCTCTTCATGTGTTTCTTCCGGTTCGTGCGCCGGAGAGACAACCTCTTCAACCTCGATTTTCTCCGATGTATTCTTATCCGGCTGCTTTTTCAGCGTCAGTTTTGACAGTACGCCGGTTTCCTGGCGTTTCACTGCCTTATCCTCTTTTTTCGGCAGCGCTACTTCACCGGAATGAATATCTTCCTCAATCAGAATCTCACGTCCGGGAACTGCAGGCTCCTGCGTTTTTTTCCTGGAGGCCTGTACCTCGGTTTCCTCACCGCAGATTACACGCATCAGATAATCGCGCAGCTGCTTTGTATTCACGCGGAAAATCTTTCCGCCTTCCGTAATGGAAATAGCACCGGTTTCTTCCGAAACAACAATTGTAACGGCATCGGTTATTTCACTGATACCGATCGCGGCTCTGTGTCTGGCTCCGTAACGTGAAGGCAGTTCCAGATTTGTCGGCGGGAAATATGCGCTGGCACATGCAATCCTGCTGCCCTGAATAATCACGGCGCCGTCATGCAGAGGCGTGCTGGTAACAAAAATCGATGTCAGCAGTTCCGCGGTCACGTCGGAGTTCAGCTTTGTACCGGTTGTAATAAAGTCTTCCAGCGAATGCGACTGCTCAATGGAAATCAGCGCACCTGTCTGATCCTGCGACAGCAGCATCGTCGCCTTTACAATCTGATCCACCAGATTTTCCTTTTCATTTCCGGTCAGTGTATTAATCCGGGAAAACACATTGGTTTTCCCGAGTTTCTCCAGCAGGATGCGTATCTCCGGCTGGAAAACGATGATAATCGCAAGGAATCCCCAGTTCAGGAAGATATCCGCAAAAAACTCCAGTGTCTTCAGTCCGAAAAACTTCGCAATGCCGTCCACTAAAATGACTAACAGAATTCCCTTGAAAATCTGTATGGTTCTGGAATTGGAACGGACCAGCTTGATCGCATAGTAAAACACTAGCCACATGATCAGAATATCAACGGCTATGATTGTAATTGTCCGGATACTTTCCAGTCTTAAATTCAGGTTATAACTCGACAAGGCCAACACCCCTTTCGCCCATAGATTATACCATACTTGAATACACCTCAGAACATTGCCGTAAAGCTCTGTGCAAATAGAAAATGCCGGTTTCCCGGCATTCTGTAATTCAGATTTGAAAACTCAGCAGATCAATTCGGAGCACTGAAGGAGATCTGAGTCGCACCTGTCAGTGCATCTTCCGCAAGCAGGCTGATCGGAGCTACTTCGAAATGAAGTGTATCAAATGTTCCTGTGTAGCCGCCCTCTGTTGTGAATTCCAGAGTATAGACATGCTTTCTTGCCGTATAGGCGCTTTCTGTGCTTCCAAGGACGATGGAATCGCCGTCAGCCAGGCCGTCAGCCGCATAGTTTTCACCCTTGTCGGCATCACCTGTTTCATACAGATACAGACCTGTAACCTTTTCGCCGGTTACATTGTAGATTGTGTACTCGGCTTCAGCTTCCGGAGCAGAGAAAGCAATCTGTGTGGCGCCAGTCTTTGCGTCTTCGGCAATCAGGCTGATCGGAGCTTCTTCAAAGTGCAGTGTATCGAATGTTCCTGTATAGCCGCCTTCTGTTGTGAATTCCAGAGTGGAAGCCCAGTCCGTTGTTTCGGATGCAGGAAGATCAATTGTAACAGTGACATTCTTTCCGTCTGCCAGACCCGCATCACCGGCCAGGTTGTCGCCCTTTTCATCGCCGTTTGCTGTGAGGTACAGTTCCCTGACAGTTTCGCCTGTCTGGTTGTAAATCACATACTCGGCTGTCAGTGTCGGCTCGCCGAAGGAAATCTGTGTAGCACCTGTCAGAGCGTCTTCTGCAGGAAGATTGATTGCGGCTTCCTCAACATGCAGAGTTTCAAATTTTCCCGTATAGCCGGAAGCGGTTGTGAATTCCAGTGTGAATGCCGTATCAGTGGGAACATCAGCCTTTGTGACTTCGACAGACTTGAAATTTCTCAGTCCGCCTTCCGCATAGTTTTCGCCTTTATCTGTTCCGCTGTTGTCGAATACATACAGCTCGGTTACATTTTCTCCGGTGCTGTTCCAGATAGTGTAAACGCCTGTGCCTGTTTCCGCAGCAGCTGAAGCTTCCGGTGTCGGTGTGGAAGCCGGCTGTGCAGAGTTGTTTGAGCATGCCGCAAGGCTGAAAGCCAGAAGTGCAGCAGTGCTGAGTGTAAATAACTTCTTCATAATAATTCCTTCCCCCGCTGTCAGTATTGTGTCAGCGATCATTCAAATATAGCATTCGTTATGATGCATTTCAATAAAAATGACCAACTTCCAATTTGTCTTTTTTAACAAGTTTGTTGATGTTTTTGAGGTCTTCATACTATCATGTCTGAGGAGATTATTATGGAGAACAAAACTACACTGAACGAACTGAAACCGGGAGAATCGGGAAGGATTCTTTCGGTCGGAGGAGACGGTGCGCTTCGGCAGCATTTTCTGGATATGGGCGTCATACCCGGCGCAGAAGTTTCCGTTGTCAAACTCGCTCCTCTCGGGGATCCGATGGAACTGCGCATCCACGGATATACACTGACCCTCCGCCTTGAAGATGCAGGCAGAATAGAAGTCATGCCGGTTCCTGCCTCATCTGCCCCGAATCCTGCCAAAACCAATACCGGCAGGACGCTTCACCCCGGACTCGGTGAGGAAGGAAAATTCCATCCGAAAGGAACGGGCAATCCCCTTCCCGAGGATACGATTCTGACATTCGCGCTTGTCGGCAACCAGAACAGCGGCAAGACAACCCTGTTCAACCAGCTGACCGGTTCCAACCAGCATGTGGGAAACTTCCCGGGCGTCACGGTTGACCGCAAGGACGGCGTGATCCGCGGCGTAAAAAACAGCCGGATCACCGATCTTCCGGGCATCTATTCCATGTCGCCGTATTCCAGCGAGGAACTGGTATCCAGAAACTTCGTCCTGTTTGAAAAACCGAAGGCGGTCATCAACATTGTGGATGCAACGAATATCGAACGCAATCTGTATCTGACAATGCAGATCCTGGAAATGGGCATTCCTACGGTTGTTGCCCTGAACATGATGGACGAGATGTCCGGCAACGGCGGCTCGGTTGACATCAACCTGATGGAAAGCATGCTCGGCGTACCGGTTGTTCCGATTTCCGCCGCAAAGAACCAGGGCGTCGATGAGCTGGTCCGCCATGCCGTGCATATTGCCCGTTACCAGGAAGCGCCTGCCCGTCAGGACTTCTGCGATCAGACGGATCACGGCGGTGCCGTGCACCGGTGCATTCACGCCGTGTCACATCTGATAGAAGACCACGCCCTCTCCGCAGGCATTCCGGTCCGGTTTGCGGCATCCAAGCTGATTGAAGGCGACAGCCAGATCACGGAAAAGCTTGAACTGGATGAAAACGAGAAGGAAATCCTTGCCCATATCGTTGCGCAGATGGAAAAAGAACGCGGAATGGACCGCAGCGCCGCTATGGCGGATATGCGTTTTTCCTTCATTCAGAAAGTCGCGGACGCCTGCGTCATTAAGCCGCAGGTCAGCGCCGAGCAGGTGCGCAGCCGGAACATCGACCGGCTGCTGACCGGAAAATACACGGCGATTCCCGTCTTTATACTGATCATGGGAATTGTCTTCTGGCTCACATTCAATGTTATCGGTGCTTTCCTGCAGGATCTGCTTGCCGCGGGAATTGAACAGCTGACAGCTGCGGTTTCTGCCTGGATGGAAGCAGTGAACGTCAACCCTGCCATTCACAGTCTTGTGATCAACGGCATATTTGAAGGCGTAGGCAGCGTGCTCAGCTTCCTGCCGATTATTGTCACCATGTTCTTCTTCCTGTCCCTTCTGGAAGATTCCGGATACATCGCAAGAGTCGCGTTCGTCATGGACAAGCTGCTAAGAAAGATCGGACTCTCCGGCCGCAGCATCGTGCCGATGCTGATAGGATTCGGATGCACGGTGCCTGCCGTTATGTCCACCCGCACCCTGCCGAGCGAGCGCGACCGCAGAATGACGATCCTGCTGACGCCGTTCATGAGCTGCACGGCAAAACTGCCGATCTATGCGTTCTTTGTCAATGCATTCTTCCCGAAGCAGGGCGGTCTGATCATGATCGGACTTTACGTGCTCGGAATCATCTGCGGCATTATTGCCGCCAAGCTGTTCAGCGGAACGCTCTTCCGCGGGGAAGCTGTTCCGTTTGTCATGGAACTGCCGAACTACCGGATTCCCAGTCCCCGCAGCGTAATACTTCTGCTCTGGGAAAAAGCGCGCGACTTTCTGCAGAGAGCTTTCTCCGTCATTCTGATCGCAACGATTGCCGTCTGGTTCCTGAAGAGTTTTGACTTCCATTTCAATATGATTCCGGAATCGGAAGCACAGAACAGCATTCTTGCGGTCATCTCCGGCGTGCTTGTCCCTCTGTTCAGGCCTGTCGGTCTGGGCGACTGGCGCATCATCACTTCCCTGGTCAGCGGATTCATGGCCAAGGAAAGCGTTGTTTCCATACTGGAAGTACTGTTCACATCAGAAGGAGGACCTGCCGCAGTGCTGTCGCCGCTGTCCGCCGGTACGCTTCTGGTATTCTCCCTGCTCTATACGCCGTGTGTTGCGGCAATTGCCTCAATCAAAAGAGAGCTCGGAGGAAAATGGGCAGCCAATGTTGTCATCTGGCAATGTCTGATCGCCTGGATCGCCGCACTGCTCTTCCGGCTCATCGGAACACTCCTCGGATTATAAAAAAGAAGCTTTCCTCCGATGATGGATTATCCATATCAGAAGAAAGCTTTTCTTATGCAAGTTCAACGCGGACTGTCATTTTTCCTTTTTTTGCATGCGGCGTCAGTCGGATCCTGCCGATCTCACTGAGCCTGTGCACGTGGATGCCGCCGCACGGAATGACGGATTCCCCGCATTTCCAGTAACGGTACCGCGCATCATTTTCATCCGCATAGGTCAGAACCTCCGTATCTGTCTGAAACAGCTCATTCATCTCCCGCTCGACAGCCGGCATATCAACGGAACTGACGACAGAGTTCGGATATTTGTTATAGGCAAAAGATTCTTCGATATCCGCAACCAGCGGATTTTCAATCCCGTGCCCGATCTGCTTTTCAATCAGCAGATGCATGATATGCAGGCATGTATGCAGTTTCATCTGTCTGTAACGGAAATCCCAGTCCAGTACCAGATGCACCGGCCTTCCTGTCAGCGCTTCCGGATCGGGAATATCACTCAGATGCACAGGATCCCCGTTTTCGTCTTTTACACATTTCAGCATACGGTATTCCCGGCCGTCCAGGATGATTGTTCCCCGGTCGCTTTTCTGCCCTCCGCCCTGCGCATAAAAGATTGTATCTTCAAAGCGCAGATAGCAGGCATCGCCTTCTCTGATCACCCCGCTGATGACCGTATCCAGTTCTCTGCAGTAATTGTCTTCATAATATTTCGGCATATACTTCCCCTTACTTCCGCATGCTGACATACCCGAATCAGGCAGGTATATCAAAAGCCGGCCGCTTCACGCAACCGGCTGTCTTTCAGTGCGGAGCTTTCTACAGTTACTAATAGTTTCTATCTCTTTTTGTCCACGATATTATTGTATTGCATACAGAGATTTCTTTTCAACAACTCAATTTTTCTTTTAATTCTGGTCACTTCCCCTTTCCATGTATTCTATTTCTATTGTTTGATCCGGAAGTGCGTTTTTCGAAAAAGAAGAGTTCCGGAACATAGATACCATCCGCGATCTGCGCATCACGTTAATGATGACCAGCGCTTCACCTTCTTCAAAACCTTCCCGATGGTGATTCTTCCTTTCCTGACCGTGTTTTCTCTTCTTTATCCTTTTAAAGAATAAGAATGTAAACATATCCTTCCTGTCTTTTTACAGAATCCGGAAAAGGCAATGAAAACACAGTCGTGCGGACAGATTCTTGTAAATGTACAGCACAGCATATGTATGAGAAAATTATTTTAATAAGTAGGCAGGGAACGAATAATATGGCAAATCTGAAGGAAATACTCGGCAGGCTCAGACTGAAAGTACTGGCTGTAAAAGAACAGGGAAGACCGCTGGAATATACAGGTGCGGCAATATTTGAACCGGGAGAGTGCGTTCAGCCGGATACTCTTTATATCATTGCAGATGTTGCATGCATTCAGGAAATTCCAGACGTGCCGGGCGGCTGTCTGATCCTTTCAAAAGAAGATATACATATGCCTTTTGAAGAGTATGCGGTGCTGTCTGCTGCTTTGACGGCCGATGAACTCTGTGCAAAAACCGAAGAAGCGATCCGTGACTATTTCCGTCTTGCCCTGAAAAAAAGCAGAATCTACGCATGCATCGGTCACACAAACGCCGTCAGGGAGATTACCCGCACAGTTGCGGACATTCTCGGCAATCCCACCGGCATCGGCAATGCGGAAACCAGAATGATCGCTCTGGAAGGACCGGAAAGCAACGATGCAACGTTCAGGGAGTTCTCCGATTTCGGCTACAGCAGCCAGACAACGATCATGCACTCGCGCAGGATGGGAGTTTTCAACCGGATTATGAAAGAAGAAAAACCTGTTCTTTTCAACAAATCGGACCGGTTCAAATGCAGAAGAATTTTAGGGAAGGTAATGATCGGCGGCCGTCTTGCCGCAATATGCGGTGTGTCCGAGGAATACCGGAAGTTTGAGTGGGATACCGTTGCAGTGATTGAAACCATGATCCAGGTACTGGAAACCGCCATTCAGAACGAATTTCCGCTGCTGATGCCCCAGACCAGGGAAATGATCCTGACACGTCTCTTCAACAGGGAAATCACCGATGAGTCCGCTTTGTCGGCAATGATGCAGAGTATCCATTGGGAACCGAAGAAAACCTTCTGTCTGTGTGTGATCGGGGAACTGGATCCGTATATGCTGACGGATGCTTTCCCGGGCATTCATGCCATGGCAAGGGAAATCTGCTCTTCCGCCTGTATCTGTCTTTACCGTTCCTATCTGGCAGTGCTGGTCAATGAAGAGGATGAAAAGACATGTCTGCAACAGCTCAGCCTTTTCCGGAAACTGGCGGATGACATGAACCTGTCCGGTGCCATAAGCGGCTACTATACGGATCTTATGAAAACGGAGTCTTATCTTCAGCAGGCAGTTCAGATCCTTGTCAGCAGTAAAATGACAGCTTCCGGCGAAAACTGGTTTGATTTTGATCACTATGGTTTCAACGCGGCTCTCAGTGTGCTTCCCGGGCGGATGCAGTATGTTCATCCGGGTATTCAGAGACTCAGTGATCAGGACCGTGAAAAATCCACGGAATATATGAAAACACTGAAAATGTATCTTGAGTGCGGTATCAACGCATCCAAAACGGCAGCCGGCCTGTTTATCCACCGCAATACCCTCTACAGCAGGCTCGAACAGATCGAAGCAATTTCCGGGCTGGATCTGAGTAACGGGCAGGATCTCTTCAACGCTTCTCTCTCACTGAGAATTCTTGCCTATGAAAAGGGTGTGAGCAGCTGACCTGCCAAGCAGAATTGTTCATAACACTGTGCAAAATGCACAGTGTTTTTGTGTTATTTACGGATGTTTATAACATTGTTAAAAAAATCACCGGTTTCTATAATTTAGATACGATATCGAAAATAAATGCCGCGGCTGGTAAACGGTATGGCTGAATCAACGCAGTCATCCGATGAAAGAGGAATGAAGATGAAAAAAGAGTTTGAACCGCTGTTCACTGGTTTTAATATCGGCAGTGTTACCTTCCGCAACAGAATCGCCATGTCACCCATGGGAACACATAATGACGGACCTCGCGGTGAGCTTACAGATTCACAGTACAAATATTATGAAGACCGCGCCAGAGGCGGCTGCGGCCTGATTATCATGGAAGGCCAGCAGGTCACCAACAAAACAGAACCCTGGCTGTTCCACTACAAGGTTGTCGACACAGAAGAACAGATGCAGTGCTGGGCCAAAGTGGCGGAACGCATCCATGCGCACGGCTCGAAAATGGCTCTGCAGCTGTGCTGCGGTCTGGGCAAGAATGCATTTAATTACGGCGATGAAGGGGCGATCAAGTCTGCCTCCGCCATTCCTTCCTTCTACCGGCCCGACGTGCTGTGCGAACCGCTGACCGTCGAAGAAATTCATGATATAGTAGGCTGCTTCGGCAGAGCGGCCAACCGCGCTTTAAGGGCGGAGGTCGATATGATCGTCATTCATACCCACGCCGGCTATATGATGGATCAGTTCATGTCCTCCCAGTGGAATCACAGAACTGATGAGTACGGCGGAACCTTTGAAAACCGCATGCGGTTCCTGCATGAAGCGTATGACGCAATCCGCAAAAACGCTCCCGGCATCCCGGTCATCGCACAGCTTGCCCTCGAACATAAATACGAAGGCGGCCGTACCGTTGAAGAAGGAATCCAGATTGCGAAATATGTCGAAAAAATGGGTGTTGACGGTATCATGGTTGACGTCGGTGCCTATGAAAACAAGCAGTGGACCTGCCCGTCTCCGTATCAGGGGGATGCGGCAATGTTATACGCCGCAAAGATTCTCCGCAAGGAAGTTTCCGTTCCGATCCTCAATGTCGGCACCTATACGCCAGAGACTGCTGCAAAGGCAGTCGCGGATGGCGATATTGACATTGCCGTGATCGGCCGCGGACTGATCGCCGACCCGGATTTTGCCAACAAGCTGCGCGAGGGAAGAGAAGAGGATATCCGTCCCTGCCTCAGCTGCAATTCTTACTGTGTAAAACGTCTGCACCAGAACCGGACGATCACATGTGCCGTCAATGCCAGAGCTGCCCATGAAATTGACTATCCGATGGATAAGGCGGAAAGAGTCAGAAAGATCGCGGTTGTCGGCGGCGGGCCGGGCGGTCTTGAAGCAGCCAGAGTCGCAGCTCTGCGCGGGCATAATGTAACGGTTTATGAAAAATCGGACACGCTCGGCGGCCAGCTCATTTTTGCCGGCGAACCGCCGTTCAAGAACAGGATCCGCGCTTACCGTGAATGGCAGATCCGCCAGATCAAAAAGCTGCCGAATGTTTCCGTTGTATACAACAAGACAATCACCGCCGATTCCAAAGAACTGGCAGATGCGGATGAAATCGTTGTGGCGATCGGTGCGTCACCGCTGGTACCGCCGATCAAGGGAATCGATCTTCCCAATGTTGCCGAAGTCACCGCAGCCCATGCGGATCCCAGCCTGATCAAAGGCGATAAGATCGTGATTACCGGCGGCGGTATGTCCGGATGCGATTGCGCCCTCGAGCTGGCGATGGCGGGTAAGGATGTCACCATCGTTGAAATGCTGGACGGTCTCGGCCTCAAGGAAATCATCAACAACCGCATTGCCATGCTGGAAAAACTGAACACATATGGTGTGAAGCAGCTCGTGAAAACCAAAGTGGTTTCCATTACACCGGAAGGCGTTATGGTTGAAAACGAGAACGGCACACAGCTTCTCGAAGCGGATACCGTTATTTCCGCCTTCGGTATGAGATCCCGCCGCAGTGAAGCGGATGCCATTTTTGCAAAGTATCCGTTCGCAAGAATGGTGGGCGACTGTGTCAGTGTCGGTCAGATCGGTGAAGCTGTCAGAGCTGGTTTCTTTGCCGGCTGGTCCTTCCATTAATCCCTGTATTTCTGCCTGTTAAATCAAGCAAGCAGTAGGAAATCATGACCACCCGTAAAAAAACGGGTGGTTTTTCGTTTCACACTACCTTCTTTCTGTCTCTTCTTCTTTTCCTGCTCGTGCTCAACTGTCCACCAGATGAAAATAAATAGGTTCCCTCTTGTTTGTTTCCGACCTCTCTGATTTTTCATACTTCATTCATCTCCTGGATTATTACTGATTACATTAGTAAAAACACAAAAAAAGCCGATTACGTGGGCATAATCGACTGAAACCAAAAGTATCCGTGCCGCTGACCGGGGTCGAACCGGTACGATATCGCTATCGGCAGATTTTGAGTCTGCTGCGTCTGCCAATTCCGCCACAGCGGCATGCCTGTATTTTAACATTACGCAGGAAAAAGGGAAAGTGCGAATCACTTTCCCTTTCATGCATATTCAGAAGATGAATCAAGCGTCCTTCCTGGCGGATGCGATAACCTTATCCGCAACTTCCTTCGGAGCCGGCTGATATCTGTCAAATCCGATGACATACTTGCCTCTGCCCTGTGTCATGGAACGCAGTTCATTTGCATATGTCAGCATCTCAGCCATAGGTACTTCGGCCTGAATGACCTGATCGCCGTCTTCGTTTGTCTGCATATCCATGATCAGGCCGCGTCTCTTGGTGAAGTCGCCCATCAGAGTACCGGTGTACTCTTCCGGTGCTACGACTGTGACCTTGCCGATCGGTTCCAGAAGAACCGGATTTGCCTTCGGCATTGCGGCGTTGTAAGCAAGTCTTGCGGCTTCCTTGAAGGCAACTTCCTTGGAGTCTACCGGGTGATAGCTTCCGTCATACAGTGTAGCCTTGACGCCGACGACCTTGAATCCTGCCAGAGGTCCCTTCTCCATGCAGTCTCTGAGTCCCTGCTCTACCGGCGGGAAGTACTGCTTCGGAACGGCACCGCCGAATACTTCCTCGGCAAATACCATATCATCGCTGTCTGCCGGTTCGAATCTGACCCAGACGTCACCGTACTGGCCGGCACCGCCGTTCTGCTTCTTGTATTTACCCTGAGCTTCAGCCTTGCCGCGGATTGTTTCACGGTACTGAACGGTCGGAACAGTTGTTTCGACTTCCACCTTGTACTTGCTCTTGAGCTTGGAGAGAATCAGGTCGATATGCTGGTCACCCATGACATAGAGAACCTGCTCATGTGTTTCGGCATTCTTGTCGAGACGGATCGTTCCGTCTTCTTCGCACATGTTCTTGATTCCGACGGACATCTTATCTTCGTCTGCCTTTGTCTTCGGCCAGATCGCATATCCGAGCATCGGCTGCGGATAATCGATCGGATCATACTTCACAACTCTGGAAGTTGTGCACAGTGTATCATTGGTCTGCGTGCTGGAGAGCTTGACGACCGCACCGATATCACCGGTAAACAGTTTTCCGACACCGATCTGGAATTTACCGTTGATGACATAAACCTGACCGATCTTTTCATTAACTTCCTTGGTTGAGTTGTATACCTGAGAGTCGGAGTTCAGGACACCGGACATTACCTTCAGATAGGAAATCTTTCCGACGAACGGGTCAACAACTGTCTTGAAAACAAATGCGGACATTGCTTCGTTCTCGTTTGTTTCCATATCGATGCTGTCGCCCTTGGCATTCTTTCCGCGGACAAATCCCTTTTCGGCATAGCTCGGGAAGTATTCCGTTACCAGGTCGAGAATACGCTCGATACCGGTTGCCTGATCGGCGCTGCCGCAGTATACAGGACGGATATCACCGGCACGTACGCCGATTCTGAGTCCCTTGGCAACTTCGTGCATTTCGAACTTTTCGCCTTCGAAGAATTTTTCCATCAGTTCATCATCTGTGGATGCGATTGCTTCGGCGATTTCCGCATAGTACTCTTCAACCTTGTCTGCCAGTTCAGCTGGTACTTCCTTGGCTTCGTCATGGTTGTTGTAATACCACGCCTTGTTTCTCAAAATGTTGACGGAGCCGATAACCTTGCCGCCTTCAATGATCGGCATCTCGAACGGAATAATTGTATTTCCGAACTTGCTGCGGAGTTCAGCAAGGATTTCATCGAAGTTTGCATTCGGATCATCCATCTTGTTGACAAAGAAGATGGTCGGCAGCTTTCTCTTTGCGGCAGCTTCCTTCCAGGCTCTTTCCGTACCGGATTCAACGCCTTCCTTTGCATCTACAACAATCAGCGCATTGTCACCGACGGTCAGGCCTGTCATTTCTTCACCTTCATAGTCCATGTAGCCCGGAGTATCGATGAAGTTGATCTTCTTGTTTTTCCATTCAACCGGTGCCAGATGGCAGTAGCAGGAAAGTCCTCTCTTGCCTTCTTCCGCATCGAAATTCAGGAAAGATGTACCGTCATTTGCTTTTCCGTAACGGTCGATTGCCTTTGTAAAACGAAGGCAGGATTCAATCAATGAACTTTTGCCGGCGCCGGAATGACCCAGGACGACAACATTTCTTACTTCATTTGCAAGATAATCTCTCATATTTTATGCAAGCTCCTTTTTACTTCAGAATATCCTTCAGATCCGCAAGGCATTCTTTGCGGACATAGTGGATCGCCTTGTTTCCGTTATAGTCCAGAATTTCCTTATCTGCGCCGTTTTCCAGCAGATAGTTTACCAGTTCCGGGAATCCGCTGTATGCGGCTCTCATCAGAGCTGTGCAGCCTCTTCCGTCCACTGCGTTGACATTTGCGCCGCTTTCGATCAGGAAGCGGATAACATCCAGCTTATAGGCGTTGACAGCTTCCATCAGAGCTGTTCTTCCCTGTTCATCCTGTGCATCGAGATTTGCGCCTTTGCCGACGAGATATGTCACTACATCTGTTTCACCGAGCAGAGCAGCTCTCATCAGTGCAGTTCTTCCCTTATTATCATGGGAGTTTACATCCGCACCTGCATGTTCCAGCATTTTGCAGATAGCGAGATGTCCTTTCTTTGCGGCACCCATCAGTGCTGTCTTGTTGTTTCTGTCACGCGCTCTGGGATCTGCACCGTTGTCCAGCAGGAAACGGACAATGTCTTCATACCCGCGCTTGGCACTGCGCATCAGTGCCGTACGTCCGTCACCGTTCGCGACGTTGACGTTTGCGCCCTTCGATACCATTGCGCATACCTTGGCAAAATCACCTCTTGCTGCTGCATCGAAGAATTCCTGATTTGTCTGATCCATAATTTTCCTCCTTATTACGTTCAGTATTTATTTTTTTAACCAAAAAAGATGGACAGTATACATCCATCTAAAAAACATTTTCACTGGCAGTATTCACCCCGCCGAAAAGGAGTTCCTCCTTACGGCAGGAAGTGACAGAAAAGGCTTTTGTCCCCGCAATCGTTCTCATGATTCATCACTCCGTTCATCTTTTAAAAAGAATACTGCTCTGAATATATTGTATCGGAAACCTAAAATACTTCAACCGAAATCCCGGTGAAACCGGTCAAGTTCACAGGATTTTCACGATTTCCGTTTGTAACCTCTTTCATTTCATTTTATTTTCATTTTTTCAGAGAGACTGCTTCCGGCTTATGACTGTCTGCCGCCGTTCACAATTTCCACTGTTCTTACCGGATAAGGTATCACGATGCCGTTGGCCGGGAATTCCGAAGCAATCGCTTCGCGGATATTGCTGGCTGCGGTAAAGAATCCGCCGTAGGTTGCCGTCTGAATGCGGAACTTCAGTTCGATTCCGCTGTCCTGAAAGTCATTTACCCGGATGGTTACTGCATCCTTCCCCTCATTCTTTTCCTGAATAGTACGGATATCCACAAACTCCGGCTGCCGCTCTGCAATCTCCCGGATCAGCCTTTTTGCCAGGGGGATATTCGTCCCGTAGGCTACGGATACGGAAATCCAGTTGGCATAATGCGTATTGGCAATGCTTCTGTCTTCAATGATCGCCGTATTCATCACGGAATTCGGTATGATCACAGTCGTATTCTCATATGTTTTCAGCACCGTATGGCGCAGTGTAATCTCGGAAACCGTACCGGTGATGCCCTTTTCGCTCATGATAATCAGATCGCCGGTATGAAACGGCTGATAAATCACAAGGAAGAATCCGCTGATATAGTTTCCGAAGGACTCCTGAGCTGCCAGGGATACCGCGACCGCCAGGATGGATGTCGCTCCGAGTGCGGTCCTGCCCAGCGCCTGCAGCATCTTCACTCTTGAAAGAATCAATACGGCCGCAATGATCCTGACTACTGTTTTCAATGTGGAAAACAGATATCTGTAGGCCATTTTCTGGTTCCCCGGTCCGATTCCGGAAACAGCCTTTTCCGTTTTATCCATCGCTTTGGTAACCAGATTTGTGATGATCAATGTGACGAGAGCGGATACGAGAAACGGTACAAACCCTTCTTCAAAAACATCCGATCCGAATGTCAGAATATCATTCCAATCCATGTTTCCACCTCATTTCAGCAGTCCGTTGTACCGGTCATACAGCGGCATATAGTGCCGGACAATCTGATAAAACCGTGCAGAATGGTTCGGCACAAGAAAGTGCACATATTCATGCAGAAGAACAGATTCAAATGCTTCCCGGGGATAATGAATCAGCCGCGTCGACATTGTAATCTTATGATCCGAAGGCTTGCATACGCCCCAGCGGCTGGTCATATACCTCACCTGAAATACCGGCAGGGGCAGACCATGCTTCATGCAGATTTCACGGTCCCATTCCCCTCTGCTTTCGACAATCATATCACGGATCTTTTCAGCCGCATATTTCCGGAAAACGGCGGAAATCCGTTCTTCACTGAAGTCCTTCAGATAATATGTCAGTATATCCCCGTCAATCAGAATATGATCCCGGGAAGCCTGCTCATACCTTACATATTTCTTCTCGCCCAGCCACCAGATTACAGGAGACGCCGTCCCTTCCTGATCAAGCACTTCCCTTCGCTTCTGATGCATGCTTGCTTTCAGAATCCAGTTTTCCTTTTCGTTAATAAAACGCCGGATCTGCGCCTCCGGGATACCGTAGGGACAGGTTACCCTCAGGCTTCCGTCCTGGTTCACCCGCAGATACATATTTTTCATGCGGCGCTTCTTTTCGATATGGACTTCCCTGTCCGTTCCGCCGATCGTCACTTTCATCTGCATACGGTGATTTAATCATATCTTTTTCAAAGCGTACAGAAAAATGTTCCGGTCCGATCCTGCGGATATGGATATTCCGGAAGGCTGCCGCACAGCTTTCCGCCGCTCCGGAACAGCATTTTTGCGGCATATTGATGCATTTTTCCGGCATTTCCGGAGGATCTTCCCGCGTCATGGAAAAATTTACATTTTTCTTTCACCGGATTCTGAATTTTTTGTGAACAATGCTGTTCATCGATTGAATTAATTTCCTGTTTCAAAGTACTATCTCTGTGGAAATATTTTCCTGAATTTGTATCTGAATCCGGGTATGCTGTTTACCCGCAGTATACATACCCGCCGGATTTGGATAAATCCCCCAAACGAAAAAGTGTTCCTGCCGATACCCACCCATTTATCAGCAGGACCTTTTTCATTTTATTCCGTATACATTGTTCTCAGACGTTCCCGGCGCTCTTCATCCAGTCCGAAGCAGTCCGTGAAATAAGCGTCGTAGTTTCCGTATTCCTCCAGAATGCAGTCCAGCGAATAACGTGCCGAAGACCGCAGCACACCTTCATAGGCAACCAGCTGTTCACAGAATTCCGGATGGTCCTTCAATACATCCGCCCGGTTTTCCAGGAATCTTTCAATGACAGCGTGACGGTATTCGTTTGTCTTTTCATAATCATCCAGAACCGTTTCTTCATTTACGCCCAGCGCCAGCATGATCAGTGCCGCCGCGATGCCTGTGCGGTCCTTGCCGGCAGTGCAGTGGAACAGCACCGGCGCATTGCCTGCTTCAATTTCCCGGAACATCACCTGATATGCCGGAGAAAACGGCAGACCACCGTACATCACTTCCAGAAAGTTCTGAGGTTTCCCGCGCTTTGCCCGCTTCTGCATTCCTTCCGGAGAAAGATCGATTTCCTTCCCGGACCGGTCGGTCAGCGCAGAAAGATTGAATACCCCGGCACCGGGAATTTCCGGATCCGGGCTGAGCCCCCGCTCATAATCGGAACGGAAGTCAAACAGTGATCTGATTCCGAGACCTCTGACAAATTCCGTTTCTTCTTCATTAAAATAAGAAAGGCTTCCGCTTCTCCAGAACACGCCATGCCGGATGTGTTTTCCTCCCTGAACCGGGTACCCTCCCAGTTCTCTCAGATTCATTTCTTTTCTTACGTCTTCCAGTTTCATAAACACCTCCGGCTGAATGACACTATTATGACAGAAAAGCCGGATTTCTTCACCCGGCCTTGTTCTGCAATATGATAAATGACTGTTCCGGAATGCGGAGCCGGTTTCCTGCGATGCGGCATTCACCGATCATATATACAGCTTCCGCATCACATTCCAGCGGTACTTCCGCCGTGTCTCCGGAGGGATTGACCGCGATGATCATCTCTCCTCTTGCATAGACAAACGGAAACTGATGCGGCATGGCATGCAGCACTTCAAACGGACCGTCCGCCTGCAGCCGGGGATATGTGTGCCTGATCCGTGTCAGATCCCTTACGGCATGCAGAAGCGAATCCTTCTTTTCCAGCTGATCCTGTACAGTCGGAGCTGACGGGGCAGGATCGGTGGGAAGATACGGATTGTCCGAAACGGAAAATCCGTGATTTTTACTGCTGTCCCACTGCATCGGCGTTCTTGAACCGGTCCGCTGATATCCGCCTTCTTTTGTTCTGACATCCAGATATTTCATGCCGATTTCATCACCGTAGTAGAAAAACGGCACGCCCGGCATGGTCAGCAGGAAGCCGTAAAACAGCTTCATCTCTCTTTCACTCAGAGTCCGGGCGGGACGGGGTGTGTCATGATTGCAGGTGAACATGGAAATATATCCGTTTTCCCTGACGGCATGATACTTCGGCAGCCAGTCATTCAGGAACCGCATAATATCTCCTCTTCCTTCCTTCAGGAAGAAACTGTGATCGCCGCCCTCCGTTTCATAGTCCCTTAAAAGCGTATTGTATCCGTTGTGATGGTGATCCAGATAGAAATCCATATGGAATCCGCCGCCGTTCACTGCCTGCACAGGATTGGACCACTCGCTGACCAGGGCAGCTTCCGGATATTCCCGATCTAGCATATTCCGGATATCACGCCATATCGCTGCGGTCGCAGACTTGTTTTCATCATCATTCTTGACCAGCGAATCGGCCATATCCACCCGGAAGCCGTCACATCCGAACTCCAGCCAGTAACGCATTACTTCCTTCATGGCCTCCCGGGTAGCCAGTGCCTCCGGTGAATCCACTGCGCTCATCCATGACTCCGTACGGTTCAGCCAGCCATAGTTCAATGCGGGCTGGGAGGCGAAGAAGTTCAGCATATATGCTCCGGCGCGTTCCTTCATTCCGCTGATATAGGGATGTCCCGCAATACCTTCAAAGGCATGTGAGGTCCAGATATATCTGCCGCTGTATTCATTTTCTTCCGCTTTCGAGGATTCCAGAAACCATGGATGCTGGTCGGAAGTATGTCCCGGCACAAGGTCCAGAAGCACATGCATTCCCATCTGATGCGCTCTCTCCAGCAGCTGTTTCATGTCTTCATCCGTTCCGTAGCGCTCCGCGATCTTCCTGTAGTCACGCACGTCGTATCCTCCGTCCAGAAACGGAGAGTCAAAGACCGGATTCAGCCACAGGGCATTGCAGCCGAGAGAGCGGACATAGTCCAGTTTCTGAATGATCCCCTGCAGATCACCGATGCCGTCCCCGTCGGAATCGTAAAACGACTGCGGATAGATTTCATAAAACACTGCATCTTTCAGCCATTCGGGCATATTGTTTCCTCTCATTCCGTCAGTACGGCAATCCCGTACGGCGGCAGCACAAGCGTATTATTTCCGTAAGATACCGCTGTGTCATTTACAGTCAGTACTGCTTTCAGCTGATGGAATTCCGTATTGCTCATATTTACTGTCTGTTCAGCATCACTCAGATTCATGACAATTGCGCACGGTGCATGTTCATCATCTTCCTTCAGCAGGATGCATACCTGATCTGTGGTCAGATCCTGATGAACCCAGGTTCTGCCTCTGGCAATCACCGGGAACGCATTGCGGATCTTCATTGCCTGTTTTACATAGTTATAGATGGAATACGGATCATCCTTCTGTTCTTCATAGGACGGAAATTTCATTTCGAATGCATCCATATACGGCGGACCGGATGTCATCCCCGCATATGCGGCATCCGTACTCCAGTACATCGGTGCACGTTTGTTTTCATCCTTTCCCGAGCCTTTCATTCCCAGTTCTTCGCCATAATAAATAAACGCATTGCCGGTAGTAAACAGGTTCATTGCAAGTGCCGTTTTGGTTTTCCTTCCGTCATCTCCGGCATAGTATCCCGCGCCTCTGCCCATATCATGATTCGTATAGAACGGGGCATTGACCGCCGTCTGCTGGTAGGACTGAAACAGCTGCCATTCTCTTTCCAGCGCATTTCCGTAGTCGCGGGCGCTACAGTTTCCCAGCAACGTTTTCGCAATCATTCCGGACGCATCCGCAAAGGCAAAATCAAACATGGAATCCACACCCGATGCATAATAACGGGCATAACTGTCCTGATTTTCCCAGCCTTCGCAGACGATATAGGAATCCGGATTATATTTATTCGCAGTATCGTTTACCCATTTCAGGAATCCGATATTTTTATCCGGATTGCCCGTATAGTACGAAGTGACCGCATCCAGACGAAATCCGTCGGTTCCGTGCTCACTCCAGAATCCGATGATCTGATCAATCTCATCGCGGACTGCCTGATTATCCAGATTCAGATCCGGCATTCCGTCCCAGAATCTTGCCTCATAATACCAGCCGGTTCCCTGAACGGAAGCGAATCCGCTGCCTCCGTTCCCGGTAAAATTGTAGTATTCCGCATACGGACATTCCGCGGCATCGATCTGACTTCCGACGGGAAGCGTCCTGATATAATTGACGGCTTCGGTAAACCACGGATGCTGTGACGATGTATGATTCAGCACCAGATCAATGATTACACGGATTCCGCGCTGATGGCATTCCGATATCAGACGGTCATAATCTTCCATTGTTCCGTACTGAGGATCAATGTTCATATAATCCGTCACATCATATTTATGATATGTCGGCGACGGACAGACAGGCATCAGCCAGATCTGATTAAAGCCGAGATCGGAAATATAATCCAGCCGGTCCGTCAGTCCTTTCAGATCTCCGATTCCGTCTGAATCCGAATCTGCAAATGAATAGACAAATACCTCATAAGTTGTCCGGTAATCATCATCAACGATTGCACTCTGCAGGCCTGAATTGACATCCGACATAACAGAAGCAGGTCCCGAAGGACCTGCATTTGTTAACGCGTATACAATCCATGCGAGCAGAAGAACAATCACACCGAGTATTTTCTGCAGCACATGTTTCATAATTTATCCCTTTACCGCTCCGGTCATTCCTTCGACATAGAATCTCTGCATGTACAGGAACAGAATGGCAATCGGAATCGAAATCACCACTGCACCTGCCGCAAAGCAAGTATACCACTGATTGATATATTCTTTCTGCAGCATGTTCCACAGACCGATCGCAACCGTGAACTGGTCCGAATTCGCACGGCAGATGACTTTCGCAAAGATAAAGTCTACCCACGGCGCAATGAATGACGTCATAACAGTATAGATGATAATCGGCTTTGACAGCGGAATCGTGATTCTGGTGAACACCTGCCACTGTGAAGCGCCGTCAATAACTGCCGCCTCATCAATCGAACGCGGAATCGTGTCGAAGTATCCCTTGGAGATCTGGAAGCCCAGTCCCGTACCGGCGGAATATACAACGATCAGCGCGATGCGGATTGCCGAGCCTTCCGTCAGTCCCATTGCTTTCAGAATATAGTACTGTGCAATCATGGACATGAACCCCGGGAACAGGCCGAGAATCATTGCCAGGTTCATATACGGCTTTCTCAGGGAGAAGCGCATGCGTGACAGGCTGTACGAAACAGAGAGAACGAAGAATGTGGAAATGCAGCAGCAGATTACCGCAATCAGCAGAGTATTTCCGAACATCTTCGGAAAGTTCAGAACATTTCTGTCCGTAAACAGCTTGACATAGTTGTTCAGTGTATATCCCTTGGGGAAGAATGTATTGACATAGGATCCCGGTTCCGCGCGGAAGCTGGTCAGTACGATCCAGACAATCGGCATGACCCAGATAAATGCCAGAACGGCAAGCAGAACGTGTACGAGAATATTCACCAGTCGTTTTGATCCTCCGACTTTATTTCTCGGAGCTGTCATCTTTACGGTTGTCATTACATGAACGCCTCCTCATTCTGATAGGAACCGGATCTGTGATAGGTAACAAGCGTAACAATCGTCAGAACGATGAATGTCAGAATACCGATCACGGCGCCGATGTTGTAATACTGGAAGTCAATGGTCAGCTTATACAGCCATGTAACAAGCAGATCGGTCTGGCCGGCAGTATCTCCGACATATGTCGGACCGCCTCCGGAAAGCAGATAAATGACATTGAAGTTGTTGATATTTCCGACAAATGAAGTGATCAGATACGGTGTCGTGACGAACAGCATATACGGCAGTGTGATTTTGAAGAAAATCGTCACGGCATTTGCGCCGTCCATCTTTGCGGCCTCATACAGCTCCGCCGGAATATTCTGAAGAATTCCGGTAATCTGAAGCAGCGTATAGGGAATACCGACCCAGAGGTTGATGACGATGACCGTAATCCTGGCAAGCGTGGCATCCTGCCAGAACGGGATCGGACTCTTAATCCACCCGAGATTCTGAAGGACCACATTCACCGCACCGTAAGGCTGCAGCATGATGTTCATGATCATCAGGGTAACAAACTGCGGTACCGCGATGCTCAATACGAAGCAGAAACGCCAGAAACCTTTCCATTTGGTATCCTTCCGGTTGATGATCAGCGCAAGGATCATGCCGAGAATATAGTTCAGGAATGTGGCGAAGATTGCCCAGACAATGGTCCATCCGAGCACATGCCAGAACTGACGTCCGATATTGCCGCTCATGCTGAGGACACGCCTGAACTGGGTCAGGCCGTTCCAGTCAAACAGCGTCAGATGGTTGTCTTCCTTGGAATAGGATGTAAATGCCATGCAGATCATAAAGACCAGCGGCACAATATTGAATACCAGGATGCCGAGGAACGGAAGCGCCATGAGCGTCGCCCACATATTTCCGTTCACCAGAGAATTCAGATCCTCCTTAAAAGTCGGAACATGTTCTCCTTCCGATATGTTTTCCTGAATCTTCAGCGACTGGCGCATCTGCAGAATCCAGAGTACCGCAAATGCCGCTATTACAAATAAGGTAACAACGCCGAACAGCAGCATCAGCAGGGAATTATCGCCCTGGGAATACTCATAGATTCCCTTGGCCTCGTTGTATACTTCTCCCGCTTCGACGCTCCCCAGTCCCGGCAGATTGGCAAGTGCGGAAAATCCGGTGGTAAACATATAGAAGAAAAATGCGCTTTCAAGGATCAGTACGAGCACTCCCTTGACTTTCTGTCCGTGCCCGAACAATCCGGCACCCATGACAACTGCGGACAGTTTCGTCCACAGATCGCCTTTTGCAAGTGCCTCTAAAGCGGTGTATCTGCGATTGACAGTTTTTGCCATATCTGCCTCCTTATCATGCAGGCAAGAGGGAGTTTTCTCCCTCTTGTCCTTTTACGGTTGTTCTGAATGAAATCAGTTGACTGTAGCAGTATTCATGCTGGTATTCATGGCTTCTGTCTTTTCGGCAGCGTTGTCATGAGTAACAGTTCCGGCAATGATTTCCTTGCCCATTGTTTCCGCAGGTGTCCAGTACTGACCCATGTCGGCCTGCAGCGGCTGAACGATGGAGGCGTAGCTCATCGCATTCATCTGTGCTGTTGCCAGTGCATCATCAACTGTAAGACTTTCATCTGTCGGAATGATGTTTCTCAGATCATAGTGATCCTGCTGAGCCTGTGTGCTTCCGAGGAATGCAGCGAGTGCAACCGCGACTTCAGGATTCTTGGAGTTCGCATTGACGCCGATCGCCTTGGATCCGGCGAATGCCTTGAGCTGCAGTTCTTTTCCGTCAAGTGTGTATGTCGGAGCGGCGCAGATGCCTACATTCTCTTCACCGATCGCATCAACAACTGCCGCATAGTCCCATGTACCGGAGAACAGGCAGTTGATTGTGCCGTCAGCCAGTGTGCTCGGAGAAAGACCGTTCGCGTCTACGAAGTTCGGATTCGCGGCCAGATCAACCAGATAGTTGGTAACTGCGACAGCCTTGTCACCGCCGAAGTCAAAGCCGGCATCCGCATCGCCGCCGTTCTCGCCGAACAGTGTGCATCCGTTTGCGACATAGAAAGAAGCGATATACCAGGAATTGGACAGCGGGAATCCGACCTTGCCCTTTTCCAGCATTGTGTCGAGGTTCTTTACATCATCTTCAGAGAAAACACGCTTGTCATAATACATGAACCATGTGTTTCCGGTGAACGGAACACCGTATACGCCGCCGTTATAGCTGACCGTGTTCAGTGTTGTGGAAGAAGACTGCTTCTGGACCTGTTCCAGAGTAGCACCGCCGAGTCTTGCCAGCGCGTTGATCGACAGCATATCCGGAATCTGGTCGTTTGCATACATAAATACATCTGCGGCTGCTTCAGGGTCAGTCTGAATATTCTTCAGCGTATCGCCTTCCGGGCTGACACCTGTGTTGATTGTCAGATCCCATTCGGGATGAGCTTCCTTGAACGCGGTCAGTTCCTTGTCAAGCCAGTTTCCGTTATCCGCGGACTGGTCTTCGGACGGTGTCCAAACAGTGATGGTAATCGGCGTAGGTGCACTTCCGGAGCCGCTTCCGCCGCTGTTGGTTCCGCCGGTTTCCGGAGCGCCGGATGAGCATCCGGCAAGCATTGTGATGCCCAGCAGTGCGCTGAGTCCTGAAGCTAAGATCTTATTGCTTTTCATGTCTTTCCCTCCCAAGCAATTTTATCTGCAGCTGAATCTGTCAGCTGATTTTCCTTTGTTATTTCCCGGTATAATCAATCACGCTTTCACCGGGTATGATCATGTGCCCGATCACACCGTGCTGCGCCGGGCGCTGGTAGCTGATCCGCCAGAGCAGATCTTCTACGCTTCTGTATGCCAGTCTGTGTACGTCCTGGCTGATTGTTGTAATTCTCGGAATGGCAAACCTGGTATAGCCGATACCGTCATATCCGATCACGGAAATATCCTCGGGCACACGTCTGCCGCAGTCCGCAAATCCCCGGACCGCGCCGAGTGCAATCATGTCTCCGATTGCAAACACTGCGGTGAGATCCTGATTTTTCGCGACCAGACGCTTTGCGGCTTCGTATCCGTCCTCCATGGAAAAGCGGCATGGTTCATAATCCTTTTCAAGGTCAAACAGCAGATCTTTCTGTCCGAGGACCTCGAGTGCGCCGCTGATCCGGTAACTGCTGATCTGTCCGCGTTCCTCATCCGGATTGCCGCCGAGGATACCGATCCGCCTGTGTCCGTGATTCACCAGATATTCAATCGCATCGCGGGCACCGCTTCTGTCATCCGTCGTAAAACTGGACAGGTTTTCAAAACCGAGTTCCTTTGCGCTGACTGTTGTCAGAACACAGGGAACTGTGATCGGCGCAAATCCCTGCCGGAAATAATTCAGGTTGCCGCCGAGAAAAATCAGACCCTTCGGTCTTCTTTCCGCACACAGCTGTACGGCTGTTTCCACTTCATTTGCCTCTTCATCCAGAAACAGTACACTGACGTCTTCACCGTTATCTCTGATAATTTTCTGCATTTCTTCCAGGATGGATTCAAAGAACACATTCTTCATCCCTTTGACAAGAACTGTCACAGAAGACATTGAAGACTGTTTCAGCATTTTCGCATTGGAGTTCGGCTGAAAATTCAGAGATGCTATCACATCTTCAATCTTTTTTCTGGCTGTCTCACTGACATCCGGATGATGATTGATAACCCTCGATACCGTCCCAATACTGTACCCGGACAATCTGGCGATATCCTTAATCGTAACCATATCACCCTCGGCCCATCATATCATCGTTATCATTTCCGTAAACGTTTACAGTTATAATATATGGAAACGTTTCCAAAATGTCAAGTACAAACCCTTAAAAAATATCACAAAATGATCACACCAAATGAAAAGGGGCTGTAACTGTTTTTTGCAACAAAGAATTAACAGTTTACGCAAATCGGTTTTGACGGTTTCCGCAAAAGAAATTGACAAAAAATGCAAAACTGAATTGACGATACCGCAAGTCATATTTGACACTTTCCGCAAAATATAATTGATAAATCCCGCAATGGAAATGATAGAAAAAGCCAAACGTTTCTGGCTGATCATTGAACGCTTGGCATTATTATCTGTAAGATAACGGTTTTCTCATTCTCCGGCTTCTTTCAGCCTGTATTGTTCGAATCTGCTCACTTCACCATTACAGCCTGCCAGAAAGCGACGATACAGAATAATCTCTTCTCTCAGGATATACTGTGAATTTCTCAGAAACATCAGTTCCTCTTCAGCCGTACTGAATTTTATATCTGTGCGCATTGCCTCATTCAGCAGTGCTTTTCTTCTGTTTGCCGGATGAAGCGGATCTTTCTGTCGCCAATACCACTTCATAAAGGGAATTTCCTGCCCATAGTCATCA
>SVBN01000119.1 GCA_015058875.1 Erysipelotrichaceae bacterium
TTCAATGCCGGAAAAATCTGTAATATACTGCAATTAAGGAAAATATTGTTTCACAAGGAGGCAAAGCATCATGAAACTTCTCATTCAGGCAGATGACTTCGGCATGACTGTCGGCGTTGCGGATGGTATTGTGGCCAGCGGACGTGACGGTCTTCTTACCCAGACCGGATTGTTTACCAACATGCCCTCAACGGAATATGCAGTCAGAAGATACAAGGCGGAAATACCGCATGTTCTTCTCGGACAGGATCTGAATCTCTCGACAGGCAGACCGCTGAGTGATCCGGAAAAGATTCCTTCCCTGGTACAGGAGGACGGATCATTCCTGACCTCAAAGATGCACCGTGCCCTGCAGGAAAAGGATCCGGGACATGTCCGTTATGAAGAAGCTTATCTGGAATATGAGACACAGGTACAGCGTTTTATCGAACTTGTCGGAAGAAAGCCGGGATATATTGTCGGACATGCCTTCCATAATGAGATCACTGATCAGGCTCTGAAGGATGTCAGGGAAAAATACGGCTGCCGGAACAGCTATCCGAGAGATGAGATTGAGCCGGATAAGATGCTCGGCGGATGGGTAAAACCGGTGCTTCGTGCAGACAAGAGCTATGATTACAGTCCGCTGGTACAGCTGGAGAACGATCCTCTTCAGATGTTTATTGAAGGTCAGCTGAAGAATCTTGAGAAATATGCGGATCAGGATGTGGTCATGATCCTGCATACGCATGCCGGCTTCCTGGACAGAGATCTCTACAAGCTGTCTTCATTCAATGCCGTGCGTCCGATGGAGGCAGGATTCATCTGTTCCAGGGAACTGCGTGAGTTTGTTACCCGCCATCAGATCCAGATGATCAACGCCGAATATTTTGACTGAACATGATACAGATTCCCCTCATCGGGAGTCTGTTTTTATATCTGCGTGAAAAGAACCCGGAATACATTATGAATGCCGTAAAAAATGAAAAGCAGATGCATTGTAATGCGCTACAATAGGGAATTGGAAAGAGGGATAATATGAAAGCAAAGAAACTTGAACCGATTACCATTGAAGATATCGTGAAGTACCGTCAGCCGAACAATCTGATGTACAATCCGTCAGGTACAGTTCTTGCCTTCTCCGTACAGAAAGCCGATGCAGAAAAGAACTGCTATCACAACGATGTGTGGGCAGTCCGGAACGGCAAAGCGGAACAGCTGACCTGGTCATTGGATGCAGTGCCGGTATTCTGGGAAGATGAAAGAACTCTGATTGTCAGAAAGACAACGAAGGACGCCCTTCCCGGCGTAACGGAACTGTTTGCATTGTCCATGGACGGCGGTGAGGCAAAACCCTGGATCACCCTGCCGTTTGCCATGAGTTCCCTGAAAAAGATCAAGGGAAATATGTATGCCGCAAAGGGATTCATTGACGCCAATGATCCGGACGCTTATAAGGACAGCGATGAGGTCCGGAAAAAGAAGGCTGAAGAGAAGAAAAAGGAAGCGGTCTATACCGTGGTGGATGAAGTCCCATACTGGTTCAACGGCGCGGGATATACCAATAAGAAGCGCAGTGCCCTGTTTCTGATTCATACCGGCGATACGCTGAAGGTCAAAAGACTCACTGCACCGATGTTCTCCGTCGGCGATATGAAGGTGGAAGACAAAAAGATTTACTACACCGGCAATCTGAACAAAGGCCATGAGTCCCTGTATTCCAAAGTCTACATGTATGATGCCGAGCTGGAAAAGGGCGAGGTCATTTACAGTAAAAATGATCACAGTATTGGAAGCCTGTTCTTTCTCGGAGGACAGCTGTACGGTGCCGCGAGTGACATGAAGAAATACGGCCTGAACCAGACGGCGGATCTGGTGAAGATCACAAAGAACCATCTGGAAACAAAATATGTACCGGAAGTATCTCTGTACAGCAGCGTCATCGGAGATACCGCGGAAGGCGGCCCCGCCTTTGAAACAGTCGATGATCATCTGCTGACTCTGGCAACAGTGGAATCCCATAATGCGGTCTTCTCATTTGATGAAACATTCAGGAAGAACGTTCTCTGGGAACAGGAAGGCATGCTCTGCACCATGGCAGCCTGTGAAAAAGAAATCGCAGTGGTATATCAGGACTGGAACCATGTTTCCGAAGTCTATGTCATGAATCCTGACGGAAGCGGCTTCCGTAAAGTGACATCACTGAATGATGAAGCGCTGGAAGGTAAATATATCGCGAAACCGGAGCGTCTCCCCTATCATTCCGAAGGATATGATCTGCTCGGATGGGTACTGCTGCCGCAGGACTTCAATCCGAAGAAAAAGTATCCGGCAGTCCTGGATGTGCATGGCGGACCGAGATGTGCATACGGCGAAGCTTTCTTCCATGAAATGCAGCTGTGGGTATCCAGAGGATTCGTTGTCTTCTTTACAAATATCAAGGGATCCGACGGACGCGGCGATGCATTCGCAGACATCAGGGATGACTACGGCGGAACGGATTTCCGGAATCTGATGGACTTCACGGATGCGGTACTGGAAAAGTATCCGAACATCGATAAGACAAAGGTGTGCGAGACCGGCGGAAGCTACGGCGGATTCATGACAAACTGGATCATCGGCCATACCGACAGGTTCTGCGCATGCGCATCCCAGCGTTCCATTGCCAACTGGACTTCCTTTACATTTATCTCGGATATCGGTGAATGTTTCGGACCGGATCAGTGCGGAGCCTCCAACGGATTCGGAGATAAGAATGTCGAGATGATGTGGAACCACTCCCCGCTGAAGTATGCGGAGAATGTAAAGACACCGACGCTGTTCATCCACAGTGATGAAGACTTCCGGTGCCCGCTGCCGGAAGGAATGCAGATGATGCAGTCGCTGGCAGTCAGAGACATTGAAACAAGACTTGTCATCTTCCATGGCGAGAACCATGAACTGAGCAGAAGCGGAAAGCCGCAGCACAGAATGAGAAGACTGCAGGAAATCACAGACTGGTTTGAAAAACATACAAAGTAATACTGAAGAGCACATGATGCATGAAAGCATGATGTGCTTTTTATCCGGTGATGCAGTCTTTTACACATCATGTTAAAATGTTTTTAAAGCACAAGGAGGAAATATAATTATGAGCTTTCCGAAGAATTTCTATTGGGGCGGCGCTGTTGCGGCAAATCAGCTGGAAGGTGCGTGGCTCGAAGATGGAAAACAGCCGAATGTCACAGATATCATGGTCGGTATCGGATCCAGAGACCCGGGACTGAAATGGAATGAAGAGACAAAGAAGTGGGAAATGTGCCTGAATCCGGATAAGGTTTATCTGAGCCATGAAGGTATCGATTTCTACCATCGCTACAAGGAAGACCTTGCTTTAATGGCAGGTATGGGCTTCAACTGCTTCAGAACATCCATTGCCTGGGGAAGAATTTTCCCGAACGGTGATGAAACTGAGCCGAATGAAAAGGGTCTGCAGTTCTATGACGATCTGTTTGATGAGATGCTGAAAGACGGCATGGCTCCCTGCATTACTCTTTCGCATTATGAAACACCGCTGCATCTGCTCACAGAATACGGCGGATGGTCCAATCCGAAGCTGATCGAATTCTGGAAGAACTATGTCACTACCGTATTCACACGCTACAAGGGCAAGGTAAAGTTCTGGCTGACATTCAATGAAGTCAATGCAATGCTGAGAAATCCGTTTGTTGCGGCAGGCATTCTGAACATTGATGATCCGAAGGACACAAATGATCCGATCGGCTCCATTACCCAGAAGGAAATCTGGCAGGCATATTACAATATCCTGGTTGCGAATGCATGGACAGTGAAACTCTGCCATGAAATCGATCCGGAATCCCAGATCGGAAACATGATGACAGCGTCCGGTACAGCGACATATCCGGATGACTGCAACCCTGACAATGTGCTTGGTGCTCTGAATACACAGCGCATGGCAGTCTTCTATATGTGCGATCCGATGGCACTCGGTGAGATTCCGGGCTATGTAAAGCGCATCTGGAATGAGAATCCTGATCTGGAACCGAAGATGGATGAAGAAGGACTGAAGCTGATTAAGGAAAACACGATTGACTTCATCTCCTACAGCTACTATCGTTCCGCAGTCTATGCAGTGGATGCACAGATGACCAGCAACACCGGCGGAATCAAGGGCAAAGGCAATCCTTACTTGAAGGAATGCAGTCCGCAGCCGTGGGCATGGCCGGTAGATCCGAAGGGACTCCGCTATACAATGAATGTCCTGAATGACCGCTATCATCTGCCGCAGTTCATTGTGGAAAACGGTATCGGACTGGATGAGAATCTGGACGAGACAGGACATATCGACGATCCGTTCCGCGTACATTATCTGGAAGAACATCTGAAGCAGGTTCATGAAGCGATTCTGGACGGCGTACCGTGCATCGGCTATCTGTGGTGGGGCCCGATCGATGTTGTCTCCGCAGGTACAGGCGAAATGAAGAAACGTTACGGATTTGTCTATGTCGACAGATTCAATGACGGCCACGGCACACTGGAGCGCGTCAAGAAGAACTCCTATGACCGCTATAAGGAAATCATCGAATCCAACGGTGAAGTGCTCTTCAAATAAACATACTGAATAT
>SVBN01000120.1 GCA_015058875.1 Erysipelotrichaceae bacterium
TAGTTCATAAATATAAAAAGATATTGATCCCATACTGCTTTACAGCAATATCTGATCAGATATCTTTTCCTGTCCCAATTCTGTTTTAGAGTTTATTCTGTTCCCCGTCCAAATTTAAAGGATCTCTAAGGATTACGGTGGTCAGGGGAACTGACGCAGAACACAGGCGCCCGCAGGAGACTGCCGGCGCTTTTGAATTCCGCTATAATGTTTTTGACAGAAAAAAGGAGAAATGGTATATGAGTGAAATCAAAAGTCCGTGGCCGGGACCGAAAGGCCTGATTCCCGTTACCAGCGGGAAGGCGGAGGACGCCAATGTATATAACCGGAATTATCTGGATGCGATCCATGTGGAAATGCGGGTGATTGATGCCGTGGAGCCCGATCTGAAAACAGTTATCTTCGGAAAGCAGTTTTCCTCACCGGTCATGATGCCGGCATTTTCCCATCTCAACAAAGTGGGAACCGAAGGCAGGACGCCGATGCAGGAGTATGCGCTTGCCGCAAAGGAAATGAATCTGCTCAACTGGGTGGGCATGGAACCGGATGAGGAATATGAAGCGATTTCCGGATGCGGGGCGTCAACCGTACGCATCATCAAGCCGTTTGCGGATCATGACATGATTCTGGAACAGATTGCTTTTGCTGAAAAGTGCGGTGCGCTTGCCGTGGGGATCGACATCGACCATGTTCCGGGCACAAACGGTAAGTATGATGTTGTGGACGGGATACCGCTCGGCCCGGTGATGCTGGAAGATCTGAAGAAATATGTGCAGGCCAGCCATGTTCCGTTTGTAGCCAAGGGTGTACTCTCGGTGCGGGATGCGCTGAAGGCAAAGGAAGCCGGATGCAGCGCCGTCTTTGTATCACATCACCATGGCAGAATTCCGTTCGGCATTGCGCCGGTGCAGATCCTTCCGGAAATCAGAAAGGCACTGCAGGGAAGCGGTATGGCGGTATTCTGCGACTGTTCCATCGATGACGGATATGACGCCTACAAAGCACTGGCACTCGGTGCGGATGCGGTATCGGTCGGAAGAGGCATCCTGGCTCCGCTGCTGAAGGAAGGCAAATACGGCGTGATAAAGAAGGTTCAGAGAATGAATGAACAGCTCTCGGAACTGATGATGTATACCGGAATTTCCGACACTTCTTCCTTCGATCTGTCGGTTCTGTATCTGTAACCGTTATCATTGATTTTGGCCTTGCATTTCAAAAAATCCGGAGTATCATAAGAAGTCCGGAAAGGAGGTCATGAAATCAATGGCACTGATTGAAGCAGGAATGTTTGTCAGTGTGCAGTTCGCAGTAACATACGCAATTCTCGCAATTTCCATGAACTATGGAAAACTGAAGGCAGCACACTGAATTGAAAGAGGCGTAAGCCCCATTGAATAAACATTCACATCCGTTTGCGGATGGAAACACATAAATACTCTGCGGTACATTTGCTGCAGAGTTTTGTTTTGGGCATGCACTGGGATGTTCCGATATCTGCTTTTCTGACAGCGTATGCTAAAATGGAAAAAAGAAAGAGAGAATACAGATCATGAAAAAACTCGGATTCGGTTTTATGCGCCTGCCTTTGAAGGCGGATGGCGCAATCGACAATGAAACACTCTGTTCCATGGTTGATTACTATCTCGAACATGGATTCACGTATTTCGACACATCATATGTATATCACGGCGGCAGGAGCGAAACCGCCATCCGGGAAACACTGACTTCCAGATATCCCAGAGACAGGTATTTCCTGGCTTCCAAGATGCCGACATGGGATGTATTCAAAACAGAAGATGTCCGCCGCTTCTGTGAAGAACAGCTGGAGAAGACCGGCGCCGGATATTTCGACAACTATCTGATGCATATGCTGACGGAAAAGGATTATGACCGGATGGTGGAAATCGGTGCATTTGATGAATTCCGGAAGCTGAAAGAAGAAGGAAAGATCCGTCATATCTGCTGTTCTTTCCACGATACCGCAGATGTGCTGGACAGGATTCTGGATGAACAGCCCTGCATTGAATCGGTGCAGATCCTGCTGAACTATGCCGATATTGCGGATGAAGACCTGACCGTCAAAGCCGCATACGATACAATCGTTAAGCATGGCCGCAATGTGATTGTCATGGAACCGGTCAAGGGAGGAGAACTGGCTGAAGTGCCTGCGGAGATTGAAGCAATGTTCCGAAAGGCAGATCCTGAGAAATCCAATGCTTCCTGGGCAATCCGTTTCATGGCCTCCCTGCCGAATGTCATGGTGGTTCTGTCCGGTATGTCCACGATGGATCAGATGATTGACAATGTCTCCTATATGGAAGACTTTAAGCCGCTGAATGAGGAAGAAAAGGAAATGATGAAGAAGGCGGGAGAGATCTTCTTTGGAAATCCGCCTATCAATTATCACAATTCCGTGATTGTCAATCCCGCGGTAAAGACCTACCTTTCCCTGATGAACAACCGCCTGGTATTTGTGATTCCGCACGGCTGGCAGGATGCGATGTACAACTCCTACGCGACCCGCGTCGGTAAGCCTGCGGATCTTCTGAAGCAGGAGACGGACCCGGTGGTGATCGACGGACTGAAGCAGGCAATCGCTTCCTACGAAAAGAAGTAATCTGATATTCATTGCTGTACCGCACAGGCGGTACGGCTTTTTCGATTATGACAGATCTGTAATATTCGAGTCACACTCATTTAAGATTCCTTTTTTACCATGTAAGTGTAAAGAAAAACCATATGCATGGAGAAAGGGGAAAATATGGTCGCACTCGTAGGATTCCTGATGATTATTGCCATCGTCGTACTGCTTCTGAAGGGGAAGATGTCGCCGATCGTAGTGCTCGCGGTTGTTCCGGCAGTTGCCGCGCTGATTCTCGGCTATGATCCGGTCACAATCGCAGATTTCATCAGGGAAGGCGTCAAAACAACAACCAATAACGGTATTCTGTTCATTTTCTCAGTCATCTACTTCGGAGTACTCTCCGATACAGGTCTGTTTGATGTCATCGTCAACTGGCTGGTAAAGAAGGCCGGAAACAATGTCATCGCAATTACTGTCGCAACCGCGCTTGTCGCTACAATTTCACATCTGGACGGCACGACTGCAACAACAGTCCTGATTACAATTCCTTCTCTGTATCCGATTTACAAGAAGATGAATATCGATCCGAAGATCCTGCTCTGCATCACCGGTGCCTGCATGGGCGTCATGAACCTTCTGCCCTGGGGCGGTCCGACCGCAAGAGCCGCAACGGTTCTGCAGATGGATGCCAATGAACTCTGGCATATGCTGATTCCGATTCAGGTTGTCGGGTTTATCATCAATATCGCACTCGGCGTACTGCTCGGCATGCTTGCTGTGAAGCAGGGAGCCGGTGCCGGAAAAGGCGAAGAGGTGGAGACTGATGAGAAGGCAGCTGCCGAAGCAAATGCGCTGCGCAAGTCCGTTCCGTTCCTGGTCTTCAATCTGGTGCTGACTGTTGCTGTCATTGCCATTCTGTCCATGGGTCTTGCGACAAGCTATTTCGTCATCATTGCCGGGGTGCTGATACTGATCAACCGTCAGAGGATCCGCTCGGAAGCGCAGGAAAAAGAGATCATTTATCTGCAGGAAATCAATCAGGGCATGGAGGCTGTCGCAAAACAGAATGATGAGCTCCGTCACTATCAGAGGATTGAATCACTCGGTATGATGGCGAGTCATATTGCCCATGAGTTCAACAACTATCTGACGCCGGTCATGGTGTATGCAGAGCTGATGGAAACAGACCCGCAGCTCAGTGAAGAAAACCGGAACATGGTAAAGGAGATTATGAACTCTACCGAGCGCGCCGCAGATCTGTCCAGACAGCTGCTGGATTTTTCCCGCCAGGATTCCGGTGCGAAGCTTCAGAAGATGAATCTGCGGACTGAAACTGAAGAAGCTGTTTCTATCGTGCGGCAGCTGGCTCCCGCAGCTGTGACAGTTAATACCGGCATCATGTCTGAGGATATTGAAGTTTCCGGAAGGGACGGCATGATGCAGCATATCCTGATGAACTTGTGCAAGAATGCATTCCATGCAATGGAAGATTCGGAAAAGAAACAGCTGGACATTGTACTGCGGAAAGCGGAAGGCGGCGCTGAACTGCAGGTCAGAGATACAGGTTCCGGCATTTCCAGGGATGCACTGGAGCGGATATTCGAGCCGTTTTATACAACCAAAGGCTCCAGACAGGGAACGGGACTCGGACTATCCGTCATCCGGAACATCATGCATTCGATCGGCGGTACAATTCATGTGGACAGCACCCCGGGAGAAGGGACGTGCTTTACGCTTTACTTCCCGGAAGTGCACCCCGGAAAAAAGACTGCGGATCTCAGAAACATTGTGATTGCGGATCATGACAGAGACTATCTGCGGAATGTGAACTGACCACACCCATGCGGTATGAGCATGGCTCATATCCTATGGGTAATGGTTTCTGAG
>SVBN01000028.1 GCA_015058875.1 Erysipelotrichaceae bacterium
GTCCGGATTCTGGAATACAATCCCGATCTTCCCGCGGATTGCATGCAGGTTTTCCTCATTCAGCTCCAGCCCGTCGATCACAATCGATCCGCTTTCCTTTTCCAACAGGCCCGCAATCAGCTTGGCCATCGTGGATTTACCGCTGCCGTTATGTCCCACCAGAGTCGTATATGTGCCCTTCTCAATGGAAAACGAAACATCATCAACTGCCTTTGTCTCGTTATCGTATGAGAAGCTCAGTCCTTTCACATCAATAATTCCCATGTTTCCTCCTCCTGAAGGCCATATCATTATAGCGTAAATCCTGCCAAAAACCTGTTATTAAGCAATGAAAAAAGCTGCACATGGCAGCTTCGCATTTACTCAGTCGATTCTGTATCCTTCGTAGCTTCCCTGCAGAGCGGCAACCTGGTTTGCGACATTGAAGATATCGCTCAGGATGGAACCCTCTTCGGTGAACATCTTTCTGGAAACAACCGTTTCATGATCGTTCAGTTCTTCCGCTGCATAACCGTTGTTCACAGCGATCTTTTCGAACTCTCTCATGATTTCGGAATCATCATAACGGCACTTGTGGGAAATGCGGATCAGCGTATCAGCCGGGAACTGTTCGGAGAACTGGCTGTTTCTCAGATACATTTCTTCAACAAAGTCCTTGTCCAGATACTGATACAGTCCGGCAATCTGTTCCACTTCGGACGCATACGGCTTTTCCGCCACAGCAACCGCCGGAGTCTCTTCTTCAAGCAGGGATCCGAATCCGAGATTCACTTCTTCCGCAGGTTCTTCTTCCGGAACCTCTTCCGTCACAGGCTCTTCGACCGGTGTTTCTTCCGCAGCCGGTTCCTCAGCCGGAACTTCTTCCTGTACTTCTTCAATGACAGGTTCTTCAGCAGGTTCTTCTGCCGGCGCCGGTTCTTCCGCAGAAACTTCCTCAGCAACGGGTTCTTCTGCAGGAATTTCTTCCTCTTCACCCAGCAGATCGAAGTCCATATTTCTGAGATCTTCAGCGCCTTCGACAGCTTCGCTCACTGTTTCCTGTGCTTCTTCGACAGCTTCTTCGATCACAGGCTCTTCGGCCGGAGCTTCTTCTGCGGCAGCCTCTTGTGCAGGCTCTTCTTCAATGACCTCTTCCTCAGCCGGCAGCTCTTCCGGTACTTCTTCCGCTTCGGGTTCCGCTGCAGGTTCTTCTTCCGCAGCTGTTTCCGGTGCGGGTTCTTCCGCAGGTGCTTCCTGAACTTCTTCCGCTTTGACTTCCGGCTCTTCGTTTGTGATGTCTACGAAACGGACGACATCATCCTGAACTTCTTCCGGAGCGGATGTCACTTCATCCTGCTTCTTTTTATAGATCGTGTATGCGGTTGCACCGATTGCAGCAGCGCCTGTAGCGGCCAATAATCCAATAATTGATCTTTTGAACATAAACAGTCCTCACTTGCCCAATTATTTTAGCACATTATTACTGATAAGAATCATATGTTTTGCATGTTCCTCACCGGACACGCAGATGAAAACCGGATCATCGTGAAGACCCGGTCTCAGTATTCTGTCAGTTTTTGTGATCCTCCAGATAACGGATGATCGCGACCGCGTTGGAAGCGGCGCCTTTCCTGATCTGATCACCGCAGCACCATGCCGCGATGCCTCCTTCAAAGACAAGATCTTTTCTCAGTCTGCCGACATAGACAAGATCCTGATTGGATGTCTCCAGCGGCATCGGATAACCCTCTTCCACATAAACATCCCCCGGGAAGCTGCGGATCGCATCGGCTGCCTGTTCCGGACTGACGGGCGCTTCGCACTCCAGCGAGAAGCTGATGGAATGGGAGCGGTATACCGGAACCCGCACGCATGTGCATGTAACTTTCAGATCCGGCAGATGCAGGATCTTTCTTCCTTCATACTGCATCTTCATCTCTTCCGCCGTATAGCCTTCTTCCTGTTCGGAGCCGATCCAGGGAATGCAGTTGTAGGCAATCTGGGCAGGGAATACACTGGGATGCACCTGCTGTCCGGCACTGATCGCGTTCACCTCTTCCGTCAGCTCGCGCATGCCCTCGATCCCGGCGCCGGATACAGCCTGGTACGTGGACGCAATGATCTTCCGGATCGGACTGATGCGGGATATCGGAGCGGCAGCCATCATGGTAATGATGGTGCTGCAGTTGGGATTGGCAATAATGCCGTTATGATGCAGCGCATCTTCGCCGTTGATTTCCGGTACGACAAGCGGCACATCGTCATGCAGGCGGAAATATCTGGAATTATCCACAAAGACCGCACCTGCTTTCCGAATCAGCGGGGCATACTGCGCCGCAAGCGAAGCGGATACAGCGCCGAGCACATAATCCAGTCCCCTGATATTTTCTTCATTCATCACATCAATGACCAGTTCCTGCTCATTCCAGTGCATGACTTTTCCTTTGGAGCGCTGGGAGGCAAATACCCTGACCTCTTCGCATTCCGGAAGCTGTTCGCTGATGCATTCCAGCATCTGTCTGCCGACGGCGCCGGTCGCGCCTAAAATACCGATCTTCATTTCACTGCCCCCTCTTCCTTGATGAACTTTTCATAAATGCAGCGGATTGCCTTTTCAAAGTCACGATCCAGAACACCGACCTCAATGCAGCGCTCGGCGTTGGTCTGGCTCAGCACCTTGATATTGATGCCGTTATTTCCGAACTCCGAGATCAGTCTGCCGGAAATGCCGGGCTGCTGTTTCATAGCGCGTCCGACGATCGCGATAATCGCGACATGTTCTTCGATATGCAGCTCTTCCGGCTTCAGTTCCTCACGGATCCTGCCGATGATTTCATACAGACAGGAGCTGACCTTTTCCCCTGCCACAATGACCGATACGGTATCCACCGTGGTCGGGATTGTCTCAATCGGAACATTGAACGATTCAAATACAGACAGGATACGGCGCAGGAATCCGGTTTCAAACTCGTTGTGATTGCGGACTGCGGTGATCACGGTATAATTTTTTCTTCCGGTAATGCCGGTAATGAAATGCGGCGGTTCCTTCCGGTCATATTCCGCACAGTTTTCCATGATCATCGTACCGGGATTATCCGGCTCATTCGTATTGCGGATATTGATTGGGATATTCTTATCCTTGACCGGGAACACCGCATCATCATGCAGAACATTCGCGCCCATATAGCTCATTTCCCTGAGCTCGCTGTAGTTGATCCGGGGAATCTGATACGGATGATCGACAATCTTCGGATCGGCCATATAGAAGCCGGATACATCGGTCCAGTTTTCATAGACATCCGCATTCAGGATGTTCGCCAGCACGGCGCCGGTCACATCCGAACCGCCTCTGGACATGACGCGGATCACGCCGTTGGGCATGGCCCCGTAGAATCCCGGCACAACAACGCCTTTGTTCTCCCGGGCATACTGTTCCAACATCTTTCCCGTATAGTCGTAATCAATCGAGCCGTCATAGCGGAAGCGGATGACATCCGCCGCATCCGCAAAGGCAAAGCCGAGATATTCCGCCATCAGGACAGCCGTCAGATATTCGCCTCTGGAAACGAGATAATCTTCCGAGAGGTCCTTTTTCATAATCGAGCGGATCTGATCAAACTTCGCCCGCAGATCTGTTTTCAGTCCCAGTTCTTCCGCAATCCCGAGATATTTTTCCTCAATCAGGGAGAAAATCGGTTCATAGGAAACTCCGTATTTCAGATGGGCATGGGTCAGATACAGCAGATCGGTCACTTTATGGTCTTCCCGGCAGGTCTTGCCGCAGGCGCTGACCACGACAAACTTTCTTGACGGATCGCTTTCAATGATATTCTTTACTTTACGGAACTGTTCCGCATTGGCAACACTGGATCCTCCGAATTTCGCAACTTTGATCATTCACATACCTCCGCAATAAACAATGCATGCCCTTCCGGCAGTGCCTGCATCAGATCGTTTAACAGAATATGCTCTGTTATGATAAATCCGTTTCCTTTTTCCTTCACCGGAAGATTCAGCGCTTCCGCGCCGTTTCCGGAAATATAATATGTTCCTTCAAATATGCCGGTCTGATCAATCCGCTCATACTCCGTCTTCATCTGCGTGCATCCCCGTGCAATGTCCAGGATATCCTGCACCACGGCGTGTGCAGTAGGCAGGGAGCCGGCTCCCTGGCCGGAGAATGCCGCGACGCCCAGCGTCGGGCTGTCTGTTTCCAGACGGTTCTGATTGGAGAAGACCGCACTCATCGGATCATTGCTTTTCAGGATCCGCGGCATGACGCATGCCCCCTGCGGCGAGCCTTCGCCGATCATTTTGATCACGCGGCCATGCTGTTTTGCCCATGCGGCATCCGATGCATGGATATGACGGATTCCGAACGCCGGAATCAGATCCGGAGATATCACCAGGCCGCATGCGGCGAACAAAGAGATGCAGCATTTATAGCGGACATCCATGCCGTCGATATCATCGGACGGATCCTGTTCCGCATAGCCGAGCTTCTGCGCCTGCTTCAGGGCTTCCGCAAAATCCGTTCCGTTTTCATGCATGGCCGAAAGAATATAATTCGTCGTTCCGTTCATGATGCCCCGGAACCCGGTGATCTCATCAATCCTGCGGATATGTTCCAGTTCATGGATCCAGGGAATCCCGCCGCCGCACGATGCTTCAAAGCGCACCTGTACATGATGCTCCGAAGAAGCGGCGAGGATCTCTTCGAGCAGTGACGCCAGCATTTTCTTGTTGGAAGTCACAGCGTGCTTTCCCTGCTTCATTGCCTGCAGTACATAGCTGCCGGCCGGCTGTACGCCGCCCATGCATTCCACGATCATGCCGATCTCAGGGTCGTTCAGAATCTCCTCCGCAGATAATGTATAGCGCGGATCATTGCCTTCCGAAAGATCCTTTACGAGGATCTTTGTGATCTCAAGATCCGGGTATTTCCCATCCAGTATCGCTGTCACGCCTCTTCCGACAACGCCGTGCCCAAGCAGTCCGATCTTCATCCGCTTCTCCTCCTGTACTCAAAATAAACACAGTTGTATTTACAGTGAGAACATAGTATCATTTCAGACATATACTGGCAAGGAGAAAAAAATATGCACGCATTTATCAGCACCAGAAACAGGAATCTGCATGTCACTTCCCATGAAGCCGTCATGCGCGGCCTCAGTGAAGACGGCGGGCTCTTCTTTCCGGAAGTTCTGGATATTCATATTGATCCCTCGGATCTCAGAAGCATGAGCTATCAGGAAATGGCCGCCCGCATCATTTCCGCATATCTGGATGATTATTCCCCGGAAGATATCCGAAACAGCGTTTACGGCGCTTATGATGAAAAGTTTGACTGCAGTGAGATTGTCCCGCTGCGCGGAATTTCCGCCGGATATCTGATGGATCTCTGGCACGGACCGACGTCCGCGTTCAAGGATCTTGCCCTGACCGTCCTGCCGCGGCTGATGACATGTGCGTGCCGCATGGAAGACTATCACGGAACGGTCGCTATTCTGACCGCTACCAGCGGCGATACGGGCAAGGCTGCCCTTGCCGGCTTCCGGGATGTGCCGGGCACGGCAGTTACCGTATTCTATCCCGAAGACGGCGTTTCTCCGGTACAGAAACGGCAGATGCAGACAGCGGAAGGAAACAATGTCCGTGTTATTGCCGTGCAGGGCAACTTCGACGACTGCCAGCGTATGGTCAAGGAAGCCTCCGTCAGCGAACAGGTGCGCAATGCATCGGAAAACGTGCGGATCTCCAGTGCCAATTCCATCAATATCGGCAGGCTCATTCCCCAGATTGTCTATTATTACGCAAGCTATGTCCGTCTGGCTGATTCCGGTGCGATTGCTTACGGAGACGAGGTCAGCTTCAGTGTCCCGACCGGCAACTTCGGCGATATTCTCGCCGGGTATCTGGCAAAGCGTGCCGGCCTGCCGGTACGGCATCTGATCTGCGCATCCAACAAAAACCATGTGCTCACCGATTTCCTTGAAACCGGCACATACAGCACAAACCGGCCGTTCTATACAACCATGTCCCCTTCCATGGACATCCTGGTATCGAGCAATCTGGAACGTCTGCTGTTTGAAGAAAGCGGACATGATGATGAACTTATCCGCAGTCTGATGAAATCACTGAATGAAACCGGCACCTTCCGCATTCCGGAAGAAATGCTCGCATCCATCCGGAATACCTTTAAGGCATCCTGGTGCGATGAAGACGCCTGCGCCGGGATGATCCGGAATCTTTACGAACAGGAACATGTCCTGATTGACCCGCATACCGCGGTGGCAGTCCACGGCATGAACCTGTACCGGGAAAAATACGGAACCGGTATCCCGTGCATCGCGCTTTCCACCGCATCCCCGTACAAGTTTGCGATCGATGTATATCAGGCACTGACAGGTATTCAGCATAGCGACGGCTTTGAAGCCATGCGGAAACTGCATGAAATGACCGGTGAAAAGATCCCGGCAAATCTCGCGGATCTGCAGGACAAGCCGGTCAGATTCACGCAGTGCATTGCCAGGGATGAGGCAATGCATGTCATAACGGAAAGAATGAAGGAGATCGGAGAATGATCCGGGTCAGAGTACCGGCGACCAGCGCCAATCTCGGTCCGGGATTTGACTGTCTCGGCATTGCTTTGAATATCTATAACGAATTTGAAGCGGAGCTGTCCGAAGCAGACAGACTGGAAAACGTCGAAGCCCGCTTCGACAATCCGGACAACCTGTTTCTCAAGGCATATCACAAAGCCGGGGAAGCATTCGGCGTCAATGATCACGTGCACGCCCGGTTTCACTGCGGCATCCCCGTATCAAGAGGCCTCGGCTCCAGCGCCGCGCTGTCTGCGGGCGGACTGGCCTGCTGGCATCTGCTGCATCCCGGACGGATGAAGACGCAGGACGCATTGAATCTGATTACGGAACTGGAAGGTCATCCGGACAACGGCGCCCCCGCCCTGCTGGGAGGACTGACCGCCTCGCTTGTTTCTGACAGTGTCATTTCCAGAAAGCTGGATATATCTCCGAAATGGAAATATACGCTGTTCATCCCGGATGTCGAGGTTTCGACAGAAAAAGCGCGGGCAATCCTGCCGGACAGCTATCCGCGGAACATTGCCGCATCCAACGGTGCCCATGCCATCCTGATGACATCGGCATTGGCGCGGGGTGATCTTTCCCTTTTGAAACAGGCCGCGAAGGATCAGATTCATGAACCTTACCGGAAGGCGCTGATCCCGCATTTTGATGAAGTATCCCGGAATGCCGTAAATGATACCGGCGGTGTCTTTCTGATCAGCGGATCCGGTTCCACATGCATCCTGATCTCAGAGAAATCCCTTTCCGCATCCGCGGAAGCGGAAATCAGGCAGCTGCCGGAGCACTGGCAGATCATCACGGCAGAGCCAGCCTTTTCCGGTACGGAATATAAGGAGGAAACATGGCATCCGATTTTCTGATTGTACATAAAAAGATCCTGCCCGATTATCTTGAAAAAGTCATCGAGGCAAGAGAGCTGATCAGCCGTCATGAGGCTTCTTCCGTAACGGAAGCTGTCCGCATCGTCGGGATCTCAAGAAATACGTTTTATAAATACAAAGACTGTGTCTGGAGAGCGGAAAGCTCCGAATCACGCCGGCGGGCAATTATCGCGCTTGTTCTGCAGGATGAAGCGGGCAGTCTTTCCTCCGTCCTCTCCTATCTCAGCGATGCACATCTTTCCGTCATCACGATTTCCCAGTCCATACCGGTCGCATACCGGGCGGCCGTCACCATCTCACTGGATATTACCGAGATGGAAGGCAGCGCCGATGCGATGCTGGACGGGCTCAGGAAACTCCCGAATGTTCTGTCTGCATATCTGGAGGCAATGGAATAATCCGAAAACAGAAAAGCGTATTTATCACTGTCTTCGGATGAATGAAAGCGGTTTCCGGTAAAATTGTTATACTTTTTTGAAGTATATGAGTTTTTTTCGGATCCATTCTTTCATACAATATGGTCAGCCTGTATAAAGCAGGCGCTCTTTCTGCATCCCGTGCCGGGGGGAACGGAGCAGAAACAACCATAAACAGATTATCACCTCAGGATCAGTATAAAGGGGGTACAAGCATGTTAAGAATCGCAATCAGCTGCGGTGAAGGATTCGCTTCGGGATTCCTTGCCAAGCGTCTGAGCCAGCAGCTCGTCAAAGACGGATTAAAAGATAAGACATCCTTTGTCTTTATTCCCTGGAACCAGCTTTATAACCGCCAGGATGAAGTGGATATCGCCATGCTGATGGCACATGTCGAAGTGCATGCAAAAGCCGATAAGCGGGAATATAAGATCCCCCTCTATGTCATCCCGTATAAAGTCGCATCGATGACGCCGGCAAAAGTGTACTTTGAGGATGCGGAAGATATCATCGCGCTTTCCGGTGGTAAAGGCGGCCTGATCTGTTTCCCCGATGAAACGGATACCGAACACACTTCCAGAGCGAAGTCCCATCGTTCCAAAGGCAAATAACGTACTCTGACAAAAGGATTCCCGGACCGGGAATCTTTTTTCATGATTTTTATGCCGTCCTTATTTGTAACCCCTTTCATTTATCACACGATTTAGGGTATGATTTTGACAGGAGGGAATTATGATCTACTTAACTGGTGATATACATGGCGGCAGTGATATGAAAAAGCTGTCCAATAAAAATGCAGTAGATAAGATTCAGAAAGACGATTACCTTATAATTTGCGGTGACTTCGGCCTGGTATGGGACACAAAACATGAAACATTCAAGGAGAAATCACAGATCAACTGGCTGAACAGCCAGAAATGGATCACATTGTTCGTGGACGGAAACCATGAATGCTTCCCGAGACTGTACACCTATCCGGAGAAAGAATGGCACGGCGGAAAGGTCCATGTGATCAGGGACCGCGTGCTGCATCTGGAAAGAGGCCAGATGTTCGAAATCGAGGGACACACCTTCTATACCATGGGCGGCGCAACCTCCCATGACAGAGGCCCGGCAGTCGGCGATACCAAGAGCATCGGCAAGTTCTGGTGGCCGGAAGAGCTTCCTTCCGAAGCCGAATACGCCGAAAGCAACGCCACATTGGAAAAAGGCGGATACAAGGCAGACTACATCATTACCCACTGCCTGCCGACTTCCCTGCAGACCGGACTTATGGGCGGAGATTACTTCAGCGACCATCTGACCGACTACTTCGAAGATCTGATGAACAAAATGGAATTCAAACACTGGTACTGCGGACATTATCATGTCGATAAGGACGCTACCGATAAGATTTCCGTTCTCTTCTCCAACGTCATCGCATTGGGCGATAAGGCGGAACAGGAAGTCCGTGCCAAGGGTGAGGCAAAGTACAAGAAAGGTGCGAATGTCCGCTTCAATTACAACGGCGAAGTCGTAACCGGCCAGATCATGCGCGTCATGCCGTGGGGCAACCCGGCGAAGAAAGGCGAACCCTGCTATAATATCCAGATCGCCAATTCACCGCGCATGGCAAATATGCTTGCCGAATCCGATATCATTGAAAAAATCTGATCATAGTTCATACGGGAACATCCGCGTTCCCGTATTTTTTCTTTTCTTCTCATGTTAGAATTGTTGTCGTGTGAGGTAAACAGTCAATGAGCGATCGGATCAAACGGATTCTGGCAATTGCATTCTGCGCCATGAACACCCTGCTCGGTTCTGCGATGGTTCTGGGAGGACTTCTGACATTCGATGAGGATACCCTTGCCATTGTATTATTCGGAGCGGCTTTCCTGCTGAACGCCGTACTGATGTACATGTATTCCAGGACACTCAGCGCGGATATCCGCATGAAGGAAATCCTGGATGAAGAAGAAAAGCGCATGGAATATCTGCGCCGTCAGGATTACCGTCCTTCCCCTTCCTATCAGGAAGAGGAAGACGATCTGGAAGATCTGCTGAGCAGAAAAAGCTCCCAGTCTGTTTACGAAAGAAGGAGACAGCAATGATTATTATCGAAATGAATAACGGACACACCATCCGGCTCGAACTGGATGAAACAGCCGCGCCTGTTACCGTTGCGAACTTCCGCAAACTGGTCAATGAAGGCTTCTATGACGGTCTGATTTTCCACCGCGTGATTTCCGGATTCATGATCCAGGGCGGCGATCCGCTCGGCAACGGAACCGGCGGTTCCAAAGAGAATATCGTCGGGGAATTCGCATCCAACGGTCATCCGAATCCGATTTCCCACAAGCGCGGCGTCATCTCCATGGCAAGGGCCATGAATCCCAACTCCGCATCCAGCCAGTTCTTCATCATGCATAAGGACGGCACGTATCTGGACGGCAATTACGCTGCATTCGGCCATGTTGTGGAAGGCATGGAAACAGTCGATGAGATCGCATCGGTAAAGACCAACTCCTACGACAAGCCGCTGGAACCCCAGATCATCAAACGCATCTACGAAGAGTAATCAAACAGGCAGCCGTTACCGGCTGCTTTTCATTTCCTCTTCAATCCACGCCATTAACAGGTTCACGATTTTCTCAGCCTGCACTTCCGTCAGTTCCTGTCCCTGCGGCACCCTGTACCATTTTTCCAGACAGCCTCTGCAGCAGCACGCGCAGGCGTGCATTGCCTTAAATACCGGATGGCCTTTCATCGGCGTCTGCTTTCCGTCATTGACGGGATACGCCGGAGCCAGGCGTTCCTTCACAAACGCAAGGCAATGTTCCCGGATGGTCTCCATCCCCTTCTGTGTGACATAATTGCGGTCCGCTTCATTCAGATGAAAGGAGGAACGGAATTTGGAACGTCCGAGCTTCTGCAGTGCCTGCTGTTTTGTCTGAGCCATGAAAGCATTGTAGCATGGAACGGGAAACTCACTGGAAACCTTTTGCAAAAAAAGATATCATTAGATTAACAAAGGGGGATTCTTATGGCTGAACTGAGTGAATTCTATTCCTACTTTCACCATATGGTATGCACCGTCGCGATCTACGGCAGTGATGAACCGCACTTTTTCAACGGGCATCTCCTGCTGAGAACCTATTATAAAGACAGCGACAAAACGACCGAGGATGCGGTTAAATCAAATGCGTATATGCTGGATACGCTGTTTGCGGAAACCAACAAATCGGTGCGCCGGCTCCACCGGGAGAGGTATGATGAAAACCGCGATCTCGTTGTCCTGCCGGTCAGCCTGCTGGGAGAGCCGTACCGGATTGTCTACAACCGGCTGGCAAACAGATCGGTATATGAGGACAATTCCCTGAAGCTGCTTCAGGGCACCGATCCCAATGCAAAAGGACTTGCCATCATCCTGAAGGAAAGCAGCGACGGCACGCTGAACTGGCTCAGTGAAGTGGAAGCCCGCACCATCATTTCCACGCTTGAACCGATCCTCGATCACCAGTAATCCGGGAATACTCCTCCGCATGCAAAGCGGAGGATTTTCTTTTTCGCCCCTTCAATCTGTGATAGGATAATCTGATAGGAGAAAATCCATATGATCGAAGAGAGTGAACTGGAAAAGCATCTGGGAAACAGCAGGATTCTGGAGAAAGCGCGTGATCTGTACTACAGCGGCAGTGTCGGCAGACTCAGCATCGGAACTGTATCCGGAGATTATAAGGGAATCAGCGCCTTTGTGAATGATTCCGTCCGCAACCAGGTCAGCATTCTTCTCGATGAGGACGGAGAATCCGTAATTGACTATTCCTGTTCCTGTCCCTACTGCCGTCAGAGCGGCAGGATGTGCGAGCATATTGCGGCAGCTGTTCTGAAATACAGCTATGAACCTGTATCCCGTCTATCCGCATCGGATGATTTTGACGCCGCATCCTTTCATGTGCAGCGCAAGACATCGCAGGAAATGGCGAAGATGCTGAAGGAATATGAAGCGATAAATGTCCTGCCTGCCTCCTTTGGGGTCAGACTGGTTCCCCTGCTTCAGGAAACCGGAGACGGCGAAGTGGATCTGCATCTGTGGATCGGAAGACAGTCCGGGCGGATGCTGAGAGTGCATTCCATGACGGAGCTGGTGCACGCTGCGGATGAAGGAACACTGCTCACTTATGGTAAGAATCTTTCTTTCGTACCGGAAGCGGACGCATTTGCGCCAGACGCAGAAAACATATTCGGATTTCTGTCCTCCGTACAGCATATTATGGACCGTGCCTCTGCCGGTTCCTATTCCGAACAGAGCGGTGTGATCGGCGATACGCTGCATCTGAGCGGCGCCCTGATCGATCAGTTTTTTGCATGTGCCGGTCCGGAGAATCTTTATATCGCCGATGCGGATGTGTATCCGGATGAGCAGTACCGCGTCCTGCCGGTCAGCGGCAGCTGCGATCTGCAGATCCGCATGGAGGAGCGCAGCGATGAAGGCTATGTGATATCCTGCCTGCCGTTTATCTGTCTGGAAGGAGACCGGAAACTGTATCTGGTCCTGAAGCCTCAGGCGGGGTTCCGGATGCGTCAGCTTTATACGGCAGACAGCACTCGGAAGCGTCAGCTGCTTCCCTTTCTCAGGGCAATGCGTTCGTCCGGAGGAGAAGGCCAGTACATCCGCAGGGATGATCTGCCTTCGTTCACCCGCAATGCATGGAAATCCATCAGCGAAGCATTTCCGGTTGATTCCGGCAGCTTTGATGCGGAGCGCTATCTTCCGCCGCGGCCGAAGTTCACCGTGCAGCTGGATCTTCCCGTGCAGGAAAGGATCTCCTGTGAAGCCTCCGTCCGGTACGGGGAAGCGGAATACTCCCTGTTTTCGGAGGATGACCCCGATCTGGTCCGCAATGTGATTGATGAAAACAAATTCCGTACGATGCTGAGGAACACATTCCCCGGAATCGATATGGAAAACCAGAATATCTATCTGGAAGGCGACGAGGCAATCTATTCCTTCCTGAAGGAAGGCATTCATCAGCTGTCCGCTTATGCGCAGGTCATGATTTCCGACCGGCTGAAAGGCATTGCGGTCCGCAGTGCTCCATCGATGCATTTCGGCGTTTCCTTTTCCCATGATCTGCTGCAGCTGGATATGGCAGCGGAAAGCATGAGTCAGAGCGAGATCGCTGAGATTCTTTCCAGGTATGATCGGAAACGGAAATATTACCGGCTGAAATCCGGCGACTTTGTCGAGCTGGATGAGAATTTCGACAGCATATATTCAGCCGTGCAGGACCTGCAGCTGACCGGGAAAGAACTGCGGTCGGGACATGCGGAAATGCCGCTGTACCGGGCTATGTATCTGGATTCCCTGCGTGAGAGTGAATCGATGAGCATCGCCCGTGACCAGCTGTTCAGCGATCTGCTTTCCAGAATCCGGAATGTCGAGAAGAAAGAATATACCGTTCCATCCCACCTGGAGCCGGTCATCCGCGATTATCAGCGGAAGGGCTTCTCGTGGCTCTGCAGTCTGCGGGATCTCGGCTTCGGCGCCCTGCTGGCGGATGAAATGGGCCTGGGAAAAACCCTCCAGGTCATCGCAATGCTGGGTGAATGGAAAAACCGGAAGCGCACACTGATCGTGTGCCCTTCTTCCCTGGTATACAACTGGGCAAATGAAATCCGGAAGTTTGCGCCGGGCATGAAGTATGAGATCATCAGCGGGCCGGCAAACATCCGCCATGAGCTGATCCGCAGGACTTCGGAAAACGATGTGCTGATCACATCCTATACCCTGCTGCAGAAAGATCTGAATGTTTATAACGAAATGACCTTTGACTGCCAGATTATCGATGAAGCGCAGTATATCAAGAATCCCGCAACCAACAACGCCAGAAGCGTGAAATCCGTGCACTCCGGCTTCCGGGTTGCGCTGACCGGAACGCCGATCGAGAACAGGCTGAGCGAACTCTGGAGCATCTTTGATTACCTGATGCCGGGTCTGCTGAACAGCTATCAGTCTTTCCGGCTCAACTATGAGCTGCCGATCATGGCGGATCAGGATGAAGACGCTTTTGCCAGACTCAGGAAAATCGCTTCCCCTTTCATTCTCAGGAGAATGAAAACAGATGTCCTGCAGGATCTTCCGCCGAAGATGGAGGAAGTGATCTATGCGCCTCTGGAAGAAGAACAGAGGGATATCTATCAGGCTTCCGTCATGAATCTGCGGAACCACCTGTCCAATCAGTCAGATCAGGAATTCCGGGAAAACAGGATCGAGATACTTGCGGAACTGACCAGACTGCGGCAGATCTGCTGCACGCCGCAGCTGCTGTACAATCACTACCGCGGCAATTCCGCCAAGGAAGACACCTGCATCGAGCTTCTGAAATCCGCAGTGGAAAGCGGGCACAAGGTCCTGCTGTTCTCCCAGTTTACAACGATGCTCGACGTGCTGATCCGGCGCATCCGGAAGGAAGGCATCAGTTTCCACCTGCTCACCGGATCCACCCCGCAGGCAGAGCGCATGCATATGGTGGAATCCTTTGATACGGACGATGTTCCCCTCTTTCTGATCTCACTGAAGGCCGGCGGCACCGGTCTGAATCTGACCGCGGCAGACATCGTCATTCACTACGATCCGTGGTGGAACACTGCCGTGGAAAACCAGGCCAGTGACCGTGCCCACCGGATCGGTCAGAAAAATGTCGTGACCGTATACCGGCTGATCCTGCAGGATACGATTGAAGAGCGGATCATCGAGCTGCAGAACACAAAAAAAGAACTCGCCGGGAAAATCCTGTCGGATGAACGCATGTCCTCCGCAAGTCTTTCCAGAAGCGAGCTGCTGGAACTCCTATGACAATTCCGGGAAACCGGAATTGTTTTTCTTTCCGGCGAAAGAAAAACTCCCGCATGATAACGGGAGTCCTGTGTTTGAATGTCGGTACGATTATTTAGCTAACAGCTTTTCGTAGAGTGTGATCCAACGCTCAGCAAGAATGCCGAATCCTTCAGCACTCATCAGCTGGTCTTCAGCGTGGAGCATCAGGAGGTTTGTTTCAACTTTTTCGCCATTGGCCATCTTTGTCAGAAGACCCATGTGAGCGTCATGACCCTGAACGAAAGCTTCCTTGCCTTCTTCGATCATAGCGCGTGCTTCATCAAACTTGCCTTCAGATGCAGCATCCATAGCGCCGATATAGCAGGAACGTGCTGTACCGACGGAAGCAATAATGTTAAACGCTACGAGCTCGATGCCGTCCATTTCAGACATTATTCTTCACCCAGATACTTTCTAGCAACTGCGAGAACAGCCTTGCCGTTCATCATGCCATAGTCACGCATTTCGATGGAAGCTACCGGCTTGTCAGGGAAATCAGCCTTCATCTTGGATACAGCATAACGAACCTGAGGTCCAAGCAGGATAACGTCAGCCAGAGGGCCCTGCTGTGCGGATTCTGTCAGGGAATATGCAGCGATTTCATAGTCCCAGCCATTCTTAGCGGCTTCTTCCTTCATTTTGCTGACCAGCAGAGATGTGGACATACCTGCTGCGCAGAACAGTGTGATTTTCTTGCTCATTCTTATCTCCTCTATCGCTTATAAGCGAACTTCTTTATGTAAATAGAATAATACGAAATCGCTTACATTTCAATCATTTCTGTTTTCTGCAAACGATTTCCGCATGAATCAATAGTGGCAGAGTTCAATCTGATGTTCTTTTACGTAGTCCAGTACTTCTTTACTGCAGAGTACGTCAAGTTCCTGTACCCTTCCGGCGCCGTAGGAGCTCATCCGGTACAGTTCCAGATCGCACCATCCCGGATGGCACATGATCTCGATATCTTCATCCTTATGATCTTCCAGCGTCTGAATCAGATTCTCTCTGGTAAAGTTCGGTCCGTACAGCGATCCGACAAATGTGAACTCACTGTATCTTCTCAGCTGCAGTCCGTATTCCTGCGCCAGATCCTTCGCGATCTTCAGCGCTTCCGGCGTTGCGTCATGAACGCTGTGATGGGAATCCAGATGCGTCGGCTTCTTTCCGAACACTTCGATGTAGCGGTCGATCTGCGCCTTCCATTCCTGATAGATTTCGTTGTAATCGGGATTCTTTGTCCAGATCATTTTCCTGCCCGGATAGAATTCACCGTTTTCATCATGCAGCGTCTTATTCTCCGTCAGCGGTCTGCCGAGGGTCAGCGTCATATGCACGCCGACGCCGAGTCCCGGGTAATCTTCGCACATCTTCGCCGCTTCGACGATATATTTCGAATTGGTCAGCGCGGTCGTGGAGCGGAGAATGCCGTCGCGGTACGCCTGGAAGATACCGTTGGTATTTCCCATGGTATAGCCGAGATCATCGCCGTTGATTACCAATCTCATCAGTCAAGTTCCCTTCCGTTGGAAGCGCAGACTTTCTTGTACCAGTAGAAGGAATCCTTCCGGATGCGCTTCATATCCTTCAGATCAAATTCATCTCGGTTGATGTAAATGAAGCCGTAGCGCTTTGTAATGCCCTGATGGGTGGACACAAGGTCAAATGCGGACCACGGGGAGTAGCCGAACAGCTGAACACCGTCGGTGATTGCTTCCTGGCATGCTTTGATATGACGTCTGAGATAGTCAATGCGGTAGCCGTCATGCACGGTTCCGTCCGCTTCCAGCGTATCGGGTACGCCGCATCCGTTTTCCGTAATGATCAGCGGCAGACCATACCGTTCCCACAGCTGTCTCAATGTTGCGCGCAGTCCGACCGGGTCAATGCCCATGCCGTAGGAAGTATGTTCCTGCAGTTCGTTTCTGACGCTTGCGGATACGCCCGGATAACTCATCAGACCGCTCATGAAATCCTTGATTTCCTTTGCGTTGGCAAGATCGTCCGCTTCGCTTTCCGGCATGTACTTCACGCATCCCGCACCGTAATAGTTGAATGCGATGAAATCCGGATGACCGTTCCTGAGCGCTTCAAAGTCTTCTTCGGTTGTTTCAGGGAAGATGCCCTTATCCTTCATCAGGTTTTCCAGTGCCTGCGGATAGGTTCCAAAGACGGCCGGATCAAGGAAGAGACGGTTGCGGATCTGGTCCCAGTCCATTGCGGCCAGAACATCTTCCGGTCTGCTTGTGGCGGGATAGATTGCCGTAATGTTCGGAGCCGGTCCGATCTTTGCGTCACACATCTCGTGGCAGGCGATCATCGCTTTGGCGCCGGCCACCAGCATATGGTGGTTTTCCTGCCATACCTTCTTCTCGTTGGTCAGGCGTTCCGGATTGAAGAGCACCATCATGTTCTGCTCGTTGATTGTCAGGAAGTACTTTACTTTCTTTCCGTATTCCCTGTAGCAGACACGGCAGTAATTGACGAAGTCCTCAATGCACTGACGGTCAGCCCAGCCTCCGTATTTTTCCTGGAGCGCCTGGGGCAGATCGAAATGATACAGTGTGACAACCGGTTCGATGCCGTACTTATGGCATTCATCGATGACTTCATGGTAATGTTCGATACCCTTCGGATTCTCCGTCACGCCGTCCGGCATGATTCTTGTCCAGGCGATGGAGAAGCGGAATTCATTGAAGTGCATCTCAGCCATCAGGGCGATGTCTTCCTTAAATCTGTGATAGTGATCGGATGTCACCTTCCAGTCGGAAGTTCCGGGAACGATCGGATCCACGTCCTTGACGGAAAGCCCCTTTCCGTCCTCATCCCAGGCGCCTTCACACTGGTAGGCACTGGAAGATCCTCCCCACAGGAATCCCTCGGGGAACGGTTTCAATGTTCTGTAATCCATAAGCTGCTTTCCTCCTCTTTTCAGTACGGCTTATACTCGTAGAATTCAACGATATCCCCATCGTTGATCAGTTCCAGCATCATATTTTCACCCGGTGCCAGCTCGGCGATCAGGTTGCGCTGTCCGTCATTGGCGATCGGAATCTTCACGATCTGGATTTCACCGGAGTAGTGTCTGTAATTATCATTGACAACCACAACGCTGCCTGCCGGGAAGAATTCCCCGTCATAGTGCTTCGGCGGAATCGGACGGTCGGCGTTGACCATTCTGCCCATGCGGCTTCTCCAGATCCATTCGGAGCTGTCGCCGTAGTCTGCCTGCGGAATCAGTTCCAGCAGATTGCCCTTTTCGATTTCGGTAATATCATCCTTCAGAATGACTTTCAGCTTCTTGACTTCCTTAAATCTGGAAAGATCGGATCCGTATGCCTTCAGGCGCTGGTAAATCGGAGAATTCTCAATCGGCTTGCCGGGCTTCATCACTTCCGCGATGGCCTGGAATTCCGCTTCGGACGCATAGGCGTTGCCGATCAGGATGTCATCCACGTCGCCGGTTGCCAGCATGATTCTGACCTGCAGGTCAATCGGCAGGCCTCTCATCCGCTCCACGGTCGGCAGGCCGTCCCTGGCATCCCAGACGCCATGGGTATTCTCCGCGTTCGAGCTGACGAAGGCTGCCATCGGATAACCGTACGGCCGCAGCTTCCGGTTGATATCCAGGAAGTTCTTCCATTTCAGGCCGGTATATCTCTGCGGATAGAAATTGTGGCAGACCAGAACTCTGTCCTTCGGGACGCCGTGTTCGCTGAAGTATGCAATTTCCTTTGCGCCGGATGAAGAAGCGTTCATTTCGATCTGAATGCCGTACGGATTCTGCGTCATGATCAGATCCTTCTCCACCCCGTATGATCCGTCCAGACGGATGATATCGCATCCGATCTCATGGAACAGCGATACATCATCATAGGACTGGCCGAGCTTCGTCAGGAATGATGTGTTAACGTCCAGAGATACGCGCATGCCGCATTCATGCGCGATTCTGATAAATTCACGGAAGTAATCTACGATTTCCTCATTGGTTCCTTCAACCGAAAACATGCTGGAAAAGACTCTGGTAAATCCGTATTTTGAAGCCAGATGAAGATAATCACTGATCTCATTCATCGGGCTCAGATCCGGATAAACCGAAACACCGAATACTGTCATTGTTATTATTCCTCCTGCCTTACGGCATATTTCTGAAAATATTATAGCAGGCCGTACCTTCGTTTGTCGTTACCGCAGAAGTGTTCTTCTGCCGCAGATGCGGCAGAAAACAGAATTCTTTTTATTTCTTCCCGGTCGTAAAATATGATTAAAGAAAGCGAGGTCTGTTATGAAATTTCTTGCACAGTCAGATGATTACGGCATTACCCGCGGATGCGCGTACGGTGCGCTTTACGCAATCAGAAAAGGCGTTATACGCAATACCGGTCTGTTCTCCAACATGCCCTGGGCGGAAGAATGCGTGGAACTGATCCGTCCGTATCTCGACAAGGTTGCGCTCGGTCTGGATCTCAACGCCTCCACCGGTCCTTCCCTGCTCGGATATGATCTGGTTCCCAATCTCTGCCACGAGGACGGTTCTTTTCTGACCAGCGGCGAAAACCGTGCCCTGGACACCGATGAAAATGATCATGACCATGTCAATTACGATCAGATTTACGCGGAATTTGAAGCGCAGATTCTGCGCTACATTGAACTGGTCGGACATAAGCCCGATTATCTGCACGGGCATGCCTACGGCACAAAGACAACCCGCAGGGCATCGCTGGATCTTGCCCGCAAGTACGGCATCCTCTACTCCACGCAGGTATCCGACCGTCCGGAAGTGCTTGCCTCGGGAATGGGAGCCAGCTGGTACATCATGCCGCCGACACTGGAAAATCAGGCAAAATCCAATCTCGGTGATTTCATTATTGATCCGGCCAACGGATATCTCGATGCGGAATATGTGTATCTGATCTGCCACTGCGGATATGTGGATGCGGAAATTCTGAAGCTCAGCTCCTTCAACATCTTCCGGGCAAGAGATCTGGAAGGCGTCACCAGCAGCCGCGTGCTCGACTGGGTCAGAAAGAACCGCGTTGAACTGATCTCCTACAAAGATCTTCCGAAAGAATGGCTCGAGGAAGCAATCGCAAAACAGTAATTCAGGGAAAGGATCTGCGGATCCTTTTCATTTTCAGCAGATGAAAACTGTGCTATTGTTTCTGCAGTTCAGGGAGGATTTATGATTTCCGTCAAAGCATATGAAGAACTGACCAGAGATGAACTTTACCGGATGATGCGGGCAAGACAGGATGTATTCGTCGTCGAGCAGAACTGCGTCTATCCCGATATCGATGATACCGATCTCAGAAGCACATTTGTCCTGCTGGAAGAGAACGGCAGGCATCTTGCCTCACTCAGGATGTTTGATAAGGATGAAGAAAAAAGGATCATGCAGATCGGCAGAGTGCTGACCACGGTCCGTGGAAAAGGATACGGCGCGCTCGTGCTGCATGAAGGGATTGAAACAGCGAAACAGAAAGGTGCTTCGAAGATATACATCGAAGCACAGACTTACGCAATCGGGTTCTATGAGCGGGAAGGCTTCCGCGTTGCCTCGGATGAATTCCTGGAAGACGGAATCCCCCACGTGTGCATGGAGCTGGAGCTCAGACAATAAGAAAAACACTCTGATTCTGTTCAGGGTGTTTTCATTTTGTTCAGGCAATCTCGTCGTAATTGACCAGCTGCACATCGTGCTCATCCAGCCACTGCTTCACTGCCGGATCGCAGAGCATTTCCACTTCCTTCGCACGGTTGAGCGTCAGCGAGGAATTCTTCAGCAGATAATTGTCAATGTATCCCGGATGGCAGACAAAGACGCTCGGCATGTCTTCCCGGGCATATTCCAGCACGTCTTTCTTCAGCGTCTCAAACGGATCATAGTCCGGCGACATGGATCCCATCGGCAGCATCACCACCGGCTTTTTATTGAACTCCGTCGGCGTGCCGTCAAAGCTGACTTTCTGATACGGCAGATCATACTTCTCCGCAACGATCTCCAGCGCTTTGAACAGATTCCTGCTCATGACGGCGTGGGCTTCAAAGTAGGAAGGCTTCCTGCCGACCAGTTCCAGGAAGCGGTGATACTGCGCTTCGATTTCAATGACCGCTTCTTCCACAGCGACAAAGTCCTCGCCGTTTTTAAATGCGGTACGGTATGTCCGGCTGGATTTCAGATTGCCGTTTTCATCAAGCAGCGACGGAATCAGCGCCGGATCCGCGCACGGTTTTTCCAGGCACATATTGGTATGCTGGCCGATTACGACATCCAGGCCTTCCAGCAGTTTCAGTCCGTGTTCTGCCCATGGCATGTTCGGCATCAGGCCGGCGCTGGAGATCAGGCCGTCTTTCACGCTTTTGGCGATACCGAGATTGACTGCTTCGCTGTAGCCGATGTCATCGGCTCTGATAACAAGTTTTTTCATAATGGAATTCCTTTCCGAAAACAAATGATGAAAAAGAATCCCGGATGATTGCCACCCGGGATTGAATTGTCAGATCAGATCAGTCTGCGTTTTCCAGACCCTGCTCTTCTCTCAGAGCCTGTCTGTCAGCAATCATGACGAACGGATACCATACCAGTCCGCTGGCAACAACAGTCAGAGCTTCGTAGATTGCCATTGCGATCGGTCTGTGACCGCCCTGGATCAGACCGTTCAGAACCGGAGGCATTGTCCATGGAATCTGGGCGCCGATCGGTGTCGGAACGATGCCGACCTTCATCAGGAAGTAAGTGATAATACCCATGATCGGTGTGAACAGCATCAGCGGCAGGAAGAACAGCGGATTCAGGACTACCGGAATACCGAACAGCAGCGGTTCATTGATGAAGAACATGGTTGTCGGAAGAGACAGTCTGCCGAGAATCTTCATCTGCTGGGACTTGCAGAACAGGCACATGACAATTGCCATACCGAACATGGAGCCGACGCCGCCGGACATGTAGGACTTGGAGAAGGCACCTGTGATAATGTAAGGCATCTCTGTAGCGCCTGCCTGGTAAGCAGCGAAGTTTTCCAGGGACAGCGGTGTGTAGATCGGGTTCGTAATGGAACCTGTGATGTTGCCGCCGTGGAGACCGAAGAACCAGAGCAGGTTGCACATCAGCTGGAAGAATACATATGCACCGACGTTGTTTCCGACGAAGCGCATCAGATTCTGCTGAATGACTGTGAAGATCAGGTTATGCAGTGTTCCGAAGGATGTTCCCTTCATAATGCCTGCAACGACCAGCCATACCAGTACAACGACACCGGTCGGGATCAGAGCAGAGAAGGAAGCGGATACATTGGGCGGAACGGAATCAGGAAGCTTGATAACCCAGCCCTTCTTTACAACGTAGATGAAGAGACGGGCGCCGAGCAGCCCGATGATGATTGCGGTAAACAGACCTCTGGATCCGAGGAATCCTGTGGAGATCGCACCTGTTTCATCTCTGCCTGTAACGAGCATGAAGGAAACAAGGCATGCAAGGCCGGCACCGCCGCCGTCCACGCCGAATGTTCTGGCAAGATTATAAGCGCAGAAGAATACGAAATACATTGCGATGATGTCTGTGGTAACCTGACCCGGAAGTGCAAGGATAGCATTCAGACCTGTGCTGGAGATGAAGTTTGTCCATGCGGAAATCGGAAGGTTGCCGAGCAGAGTGAAGATGGAACCGACGATTGTGGCAGACATAACGGCTACGAAACCACCGGAGATGGCTTTCAGGTAGGCGTTGCTGCCGAGTTTGGATGCTAACGGCGTGACATGCACGTCCATCCAGTTCATAAACTTGTCCATACTGGACCCCCTTTACTGATTCTAATTTAGCATTGAATCGCGGCAGGATGGTGCAGTTGTCTGCCGTCGGCGCGGCAGAATTTTGGGAAAGTCATGTGATATTTATTATTACCGGGTTTTTTCTTCCGAAAGAAACCGATTGTCAAGAATCCGGAAAAACGGATACCACATCAATGCCTGGACTGCCAGCATGATCCCCTGCCATACGGCTATCCTCCAGCCGCCTTCAATCATTCCCGAGATCAGGGCCGGCGTCGTCCATGGGATTTCCAGACCGTTTAACCGCGGCAGGATGCCCTGTACCGTCATGAAATATGTCGCCAGCATGCTGAGGGCGGGAATCAGCGCAAAGGGCGCCAGCATAAAGGGATTCAGAACAAGCGGAATGCCGAACAGCAGCGGCTCGTTGATGCCGAACACTCCCATCGGCAGTGCCAGACGGCCGAGCCGCTTCATTTTCTGGCTCTTTGCGGCAAATGCCATCAGGATGCACAGCGCAAGCGTGGAGCCCGCTCCGCCGAGCACGACAATGGAGCGGAACTGATAATTCATGATATGAGGAAGGGGAAGCCCTGCCTGATACGCCGCCAGATTCTCCTGAGACAAAGGCATCAGCACCGGCGTGGAGACCGTGTTCATAATCTGGCCTCCGTGTATTCCGAAAAACCAGAAGAAATGAATCAGGAAAATGATCAGCACGCCGGAGATAATGCTGTCGCCGATATATTTCTGAAGACGGTTCTGAATATGCACATACACAAGTTCGGGAACCGTTCCGCTGCCGGCAAGAGACACCGCATAATCTATCGCCAGAAAAACCGTGATACTGTAAAACACCGGCAGGATGCTCAGAAATGATCCGAGAATATTATCCGGAAGCTGATCGATTTCCGGGGCGTATTTCACCATCGTATGATAAAACCTTCCGTAGCAATGCACTGACAGGAATGAAGTCAGAAAAGCAAAGAACATGCCGGAAGCGCCGATATATTGCGTCATGATGACGCCGCTTCTTTCATGCAGAAGCAGCAGGAAGCAGATCATTGCATTCACCCCTGCCCCGGCCGGGTTCAGGTTCTTTGTTTTTGCATACCGGTAAGCAGTCAGGAAAACCATATACAGCGAGATGCATCCGGTTGTCATTGCAATACCGAGATCCAGCAGCTCACTCACCCTGCTCACTTCAAGTGCATCCAGATACATCTGGTTCGGAAAGTTGCGCATCAGAGTCAGAATGGATCCGGTCATCAGCACGGGAAACAATGACATCATGGCGGAAGACAACGACTGCAGGACAGCCGAATGCGCGATCGCGGAAGACAGCCTCAATGCCCATCCGGGAATCTCTTTCTGCTTTGCGGATGCTTTTTCATTCAGCAGATCCAGCACGCCGCCCCCATCCAGTTCCCCGTACATACCTGCCGGAATCAGGATAATCCGGCGGTCGGGAAACCGTCTGCGCAGGGATTCTTCTTCATAGACCAGCTGAGGCGCAATGAAAATCACATCCGCCTGCGGGACATAGAGATCGGTCTGATTTGAAGCACATGAACCGATCTTATAATCCAGTTCCGGATGATCTTTTACATAAGCTCTCATATTTGCGACCAGCGCACTGCTTGTCATGCCGGCCGCACAGACTACCAGAATCTTCATATATTACTGGAAAATGTCCTCCGGCTCATTTCCGGATTCAGCGCTGATATCGTCAATGCACCGCATCAGATTATCGAAAGACGGCTGAGTACGCAGACGGTTCATCATCTGCGGATCGGAAACCATCCGGAACAGAACGTCATGGAAACGGACAAAAAGCTCATCGCTGTCTTTCTGCATGCCCATCAGGAAAACAAACTGCACCGGCTTTCCGTGCCAGTCAACCGGCTCCGCCAGACAGCATACCGCCGTTTTCATTTCATCCAGGACAAGTCTTGCCGGATGCGGCACCGCAACCATTCCGCCGATTGCTGTCGGGGCAATGGCTTCACGTTCCCTGACCAGCTGTTCAAAATCTTCCGGCAGATTTATTCTTTCTTTCATCTTCCCGCACAGAAAATGAATAACCTCATCGGGATCTTTGAACCGGACGCCGGAAAAGAACAGTTCACGGTCAAAGCAGTTTCTGACTGCCAGAATCTCCTCGGGATCGGCTTCCACCGCCTGACGGATCATTGAAGCATCGTCATTATCCAGTAGTCCGCTGATCTGCACAACCGGTATGCCGGCAATACCCGGCAGCGGAACGGTGGAAATAATCAGATCATAATCCCCGGAGGGATGAAGCATATAGTCAAAATATCCTGTGGTATCCACTTTCTCAATATAATCGGAGAACTGCTGGCGGATCCGGAACGCCAGGATCCTTGATGTTCCGGCACCGCTGGAACAGATCACCAGAACTTTTTTCTTCGCAATTTTCTTTCCGCGCTCAATTGCCAGCTGATAATGGAGCGCAAGATATGCGGCTTCATCTTCGGATATCGCATTACCTGTTTCCCGCTGTATCACCTGGGCGGAAAGCAGTGCCATGTCATTGGCTACCGGTGCCTCCGTCTCAATTCTTTCACGCATCGGATTCTTGACTTCCAGACCGTATTTGGAACGCTGCAGCAGCGGCTGAAGATGCATGGACAATGCAGTATACAGTTCGATATCCTGGCGGAAATCATATCCGTATCTGGCGTTCACTGCCTCCAGCATCAGCGAAACAAGATTCAGCGTCTCCGGATGCAACATCATTTCTTCTTCGTTGTCAATCATCCGTTTGCCGAGCAGATGAGTCGTCACATATCCGATTTCTTCTTCCGGCACTTCAATATCGAGCTTTTCCGACAAAAGATGATAAAGGTCTTCCGCCGTCTCCCATTCCCTGGTTCCTTTCAGTTCCTGCAGGGCCGAGATCGGCGACTGGATATAAGTATTGCCGCGGATCCTGTTGATCGCGATCAGAATATGGATGACAAGGTTGCGGAAGCTGACATCCGACATTCTCAGATGGTGCTGCCGGAGCGTTTCGTACAGCAGGCTGCGGATCATTTTTTCCTGTACTTCGTTAAAGTATTGATTCGGACGCAGTTCCAGCTGACGCACATCAAAATCGGAGGAATGGAAAAAGTAGTCCGCCATGGCCCGGCGGATATCACGCTCTTTTCCTTCCACCCGGATGCCGGAAGATGAACGTGTTTCCACAGCCAGATTATAGCGGCCCATTTCCTCGCGCACCTTGCGCAGGTCGGACGCAAATGTGGAATGGGAAATATACAGCTTGTCGCACAGTTTTTCCGCAGTTACCCTGTCACGGGAAGAAAGCAGTGTGCGGACAATGAAGTTGACTCTGTCCTCCTGATCGGCAGGCATCAGATACTGGTTCTGCACCTCGCTCTCCAGCATTTCTTTCATGAAACGGTAGTATCGGTCCTTTTCCGTTATCACCAGACGGTATCCGATTCCCGGCAGCGGTTCAATCACCGCCCCGGATTCTTCTCCCGTTTCCTCGCGGAAAATCCGGATGCTCTCCCGCAGTGTGCGCGGGCGGATGGACATCCGGCTGCATAATTCTTCCGTGGATACTCCTTCCCTGGATTCCGACAGAATTCTGAAAAGCGCAATTTCCCTTTTGTTCATGATTCAGCTCATTTCAGCAGGTGCATTCTCCTTTTGTAATACAGATATACCGGAATCAGAAGCACAGCGCTTCCGATTGCATAGCTCAGCAGAGTCACGAAGATATCTTCGGTGAATCCGAAATGTCCGGCCGATACAAATACATTGGCCATCGCATAGAACAGTTCAATAATTCCGTACGCAAAGAACAGATATACGCCGGTCTTTTTCTGATGCAGAAAAGCGGACGCCAGAAGCAGTGCGGCAAATACAGCATAAAAAAGCAGGTCAACGATTCTCAGGCCGCTGATATTTCCGTCCATCAGAATCTGAATCACACTGAACAGCTGAAATACGCCCATGACTATTTTCAGCATCTGAAAGAACCGGTGAAACCCCATCGGAATTTCCTCTGTCTTCTTTCCTCCGGAAACAGTGTTATCCCTGTCTGCGGAGCGCTTTACATTCTTCAGACTCTTGCTCATAGTTAAATACCTCGATGAAATAATTATTATCACTTTTTCCGATCTTTGTATATCTTACCGCATCGGAAGCGTCATTTCCGTACAGGCAATGAAAAAAAGCGGAAACCCGCCGCCGGTTTTACCCGGTGCACGTTTCCGCAACAATGTTTTTCAGATACTTAATCGAGATCTTCGCCGTTTGTTTCGCAGACCTTCTTGTACCAGAAGAAGGAATCCTTGCGCTCTCTGTGGAAGTCGCCGTTGCCGTCGTTGTCTTTATCGACATAGACGAATCCGTAGCGCTTCTTCATCTCACCGGTGGATGCGGATACCAGGTCCGTGCATCCCCACATGGTGTAGCCCATCAGATCGACGCCGTCCAGCACTGCTTCATGCATGGCTTTGATGTGGTCGCGGAGATAATCGATTCTGTAGGAATCGTGGAACTTGCCGTCTTCCGCTCTTTCATCATTTGCGCCGAGTCCGTTTTCGACAACCATCAGCGGAATCTCATATCTTCCGTAGATATCATTCAGATAGATGCGCAGTCCGAGCGGATCAATCTGCCAGCCCCAGTCGGAAGCCTTCAGATACGGGTTCTTCATGCCGGTGATCATGTTTCCGCCGGCCTTTTCCACAACATTCGGATCGGTGGAGCATGTGGAACTCATGTAGTAGGAGAAGGAATAGAAATCGACGGTTCCCTTTGCCAGGATATCGAGATCGCCCTCTTCCATTCTTACGGTAATGCCGCGGTCTGCCCAGTATCTCTTTGCATAGTAAGGATAGTGGCCTCTGACATGAACATCGCCGCAGAAGTAGTTGCGCATGTTCATCGCATCCTGTGCTTCCTTCACATCCGCCGGGTTGCAGGAATACGGATACATTTCCGTACCGGCAATCATGCAGCCGATCCTGAAGTCGGGATTGATTTCATGACCCATAACGACTGCCTGTGCGCTTGCGACAAACTGATGGTGCAGCGCGGTGAATCTGTCGGATGCTTCTTCCGGTGTTTCGGTCGCCTGGAACATCGGACTGCCGTCTGTGCCCTGCATGCCGAGGCTCATGATTCTGCCCATCGGCATTGCACCGATGTTGATTTCATTGAATGTGAGCCAGTATTTTACTTCGTCCTTATAGGCTGTAAACAGGGTCTTTGCATAGCGCAGATAATGTCCGATGACTTCTCTGCCTGTCCAGCCGTTGTACTTCTCGGAAAGTCCCCACGGGAGCTCATAATGAGAGATGGTTACCAGCGGTTCAATGCCGTATTTTGCGCACTCGGCAAATACCTTATGGTAGAATTCAAGACCCTTTTCATTCGGTGTCTCTTCCATTCCTGTCGGATAGATTCTTGCCCAGTTGATGGAAAGACGGAAGCATTTGAATCCCATTTCACCATAGAGTGCAATGTCTTCGGCATAGCGGTGATAGAAGTCGACTGCTTCGTGGGACGGATAGTAAACATTCTCATCGATTACTTTATCCCACTGTCTCGGCGTGCTGACCGTACCGCCGCGGATGTGGTCGGGAACAGACGGACCCTTGCCGTCTTCCAGCCAGCCGCCTTCGAACTGATTGGCTGCGGTTGCGCCGCCCCAAAGAAAACCTTTCGGAAATGACATAGTATGATTTCTCCTTTTTCTGTTTTTTACATCATATCATATTTTTTTAAATCACTCTGTATCGACACCGGGCCTGCGCCATTTTATAAGCGCTGTTCCGACCGCTTTCTTCAGCAGGATATGCCCGTTCTGCATTACCGGCTGCATATGTCCCGGCAGGATCACGTCACACGGTTCTTCCGCGAGCCTCAGCAGGCTTTTGAAGTATGCCTGCATATCAAAGTCCTCGCCGCCTTCCCAGCCGAGCGTCACGCCTCTTCCTTCGGAAGCGATGCCGATCACGTCCCCGGCAAAGAGCACCTGACGCCCCTCTTCCTCCATCCGGAACATGACGGATCCTTCCGTATGACCAGGCGTTTCCAGCACTTCAATCCGCACGCCGCCGCTTTCAATCATCTCGCCGTCATGCAGTCTCAGATCCACATGCACCGGAATATACGGACCGTGCTCGGGGAACGGACTGAAATCCAGTATCGAACTCCACTTTCCCTGTTCGATATCATCCGCATCTTTTACTCCCGCTGCGATCAGCGCGCCTCTTTCCGAGAACCATGCCGCATTGCCGATATGACCGAAATGCTTATGGGTCAGAAGCACATGGGTCACCTTCAGATGATCCAGATCCCACCGCTTCATGATTTCCTGCATCAGGGCAAGATCTTCTTCTGTTTCTCCGCAGTCAATCAGGATCAGTCCTTCATCCGTGCGGATTGCATAAACATTGGCTATGTTCTGATACATGCCGCCGCTGATCTGATAAATTCTCTCACTGATCTGCATTCTGCACCTCCAGCGGATGCGCCGCATGATCATTCAGGAATGTCTGCCGCGCGATCAGCCATGCGCCATGGCACATGACTTCACCTCTGCGCAGGCACACCTCCCCGTGTCCCGGAAGGATCATATCCGTCCGCATGCCGGCAAAACTGCGGAGCGTACTGACATATGTTTCTTCGTCATAGTCAATGCCGCCGGTCCATCCCGGACGTGCTTTATGGCAGAGCTCCGTTACCAGCAGCGTATCGCCGGTAAACATCACCCGCAGTCCGTCGGTTTCCGTCATATATATGACCGATCCTGCCGAATGCCCCGGCGCATGATGCAATGTGATTTCAAATTCTTCCAATGTCTTTGTTTCCGTGCCGTCCCATTCCTGCACGTCAAAGCGCTGATAATCACCCAGCTCCGCAAATGCATAATCCGCGGTCCGCAGGCCGCCCTTACGCACCGCCTCTGCGGCTTCCGGATGCGCATAAATGACTGCCTGCTGAGACTGCCAGAAGGATCCCATCGCGATATGCTCATAATGTTCATGGCTCAGAAGCACATGCTTTACCGGTTTTTCCAGATGCCACCGCTTCAGCTGGCTCTGAATGGTCTGTATGTCTTTTGCGTCTCTTCCCGTATCAATCATCACAAGACCGTCTTCCCCCTCCAGAACATATACATTCTGATGGGAGCCGTACATCCTGCCGCATACCTGATACAGATGTCTGCTCAGCCTCATCGTACTGCCTCCTTCATGCAATAAAAAACAGAGATCTTCAGGAATCTCTGCTTTTTCAGATTCAGATCTTCTGACCTTTGAAGAGCTGGCCCTTCTGGATTACACGGAAGACAAGCGCAGCAGCCCACGGCTGGGACTTGATCAGCTTTTCTGTAGCCTTCAGCAGATCTCCTGCTGTTCCGTCAACGTCAGTAACCTCATACTCCATGTCAGCACCCTTTTCGCTGACAAATTCGTACTTTGGATTTGTGCTGTTAGCCAGGATTTCTTTGATTTCCTTTTTCTTCAGGAAAGCATTTACAACAATTGTCATAGTGATTAAGTATTCCTCCTGATTCACATTATAGCACATGCCTTGAAAGCCCTATCATATATTTTTCAACAGTTCCGGCAATTCAGACAAAGAATGGATCACCGGGATCTCTGCGTCACAGGGCATATATTGTTCCACGCAGTACCATACCGCCTGCATGCCTGCCCGGTAAGCTCCCAGAACATCCCTGGCAAAGATATCGCCAACCATGATGCTTTCCTCAGGTTTTACCCCGGCGCGCTCACAGGCAAGCTGAAACAGCCTCACATCCGGTTTCTTGACGCCGATATCGCCGCTGACGGTAATGGAATCCACCAGGTCCGTCAGTCCTGCCTGTTCCAGCTTCTGACGCTGCCCGTCGCTTGGTCCGTTGGAAATCATGCCGATCAGATATCCTTCTCCACGGAGTTTCTCCAGCACTTCCTCAGCATCGGGATAGGCGCAGGAATACTGCCACAGACGGTCGTCCCACCAGACATTGACATTGTCATAAGGCAGATCGATATTCCATCTTTCCTTCAGCATCTTCTTCGCATATTCCTTGGTCTCATTGCCCTTCTGATCCCAGATCATCATATCCTGCACAGCCGCTTCCACTTCCACCGGATCAGAGATATCCGAATTCTCCTCAATCATTTTCCTGTAAAGGCGGTAGGCATATACGTCCCTGTTTCCCAGCGTATAGTCAAAATCAAAGAATACAGCTTTATATTTCATATTGCTCACACTCCGCTTTCATCATACGGAAACACGCGCAAAAGAAAAATCCGAAGGTTCGGATTTTTTCTGTTATCCGAACCTTTGATAAATCCGAACCTTTTCTCATATTTGGCTTAAACACTGGGTTTTATGAATGAAAAGGTTCGGATTTTATTTCTCCTCTAGCGCTTAAGTAAAGACTTCAAACTGCCATCAGCTTTTTTCCATTTTCTGCTTACTGATGCGGTGTTTTCATCATCCATAGTAGCCAGCCCTTTCATCTGATCTTCGGTGCTGATATCAAGGTATTTCATAGTTGTTGCCAACTGCTCATGGCCAAGCAGAACTGATATCTCCACAATATTGATTCCTTCTTCCAGCCAGTGTGTAGCTCTTGCGTGTCTGAACTGATGGGCATGAAGGTTCAGCGGCACATCATTACATTTTTGATGCGCTTTCTCTGCATACATATGCAGTCTTTTTTCAATTGCTTTTGAGCTGAGCTGATCTTTATGATTTCCGTTTCTGCTGTAGAACAGATATGAATCCTCACTGCTGCTTTCACCATGTACTTCTTTGATATAACGCCGCAGGTGAGTAACGAGTTTTGGCAGTATATACAGAGTTCTTGTCTTATTGCCTTTGCCGATCACCGTTATGTATGGCTTTGCGCAGTCGAGATGTATATGTTTTAACTTGACAGAGAGTATTTCCGACATTCTGGCTGCTGTACCATAGGCAACCATCATAAATACAAGGTCCCGTCTTCCAGTTTTGGCTGACTGATCAGGTTCTGCCATGATTGCTTTAACGGCATCTTTGCTCAGACCATTGACTTTCTTCTTCATGGTTTTCTTCAGCGGAATATCCATCGCATCCAAATACAAATACTTATATTCGATGTCTTTCTGTCCAAGATACTTGAGAAATATCCTTAATCCGCCCAGCCGAACATTGCAGGTTTCTGCTGATAAATGCTCATCCTTGCGCATATAGCGCAGCCATTCTTCAATCACTGTTCTTTCAAAACAATGCCGGCAAAGAGTTTTGGCGGAATAGCCTTTCTGATCTTCAAGAAATCCAAGATATTTATTTAAGGTGGACGTATAGGATTTAAGAGTATGTTCACTCTCTGTAAGATGGTCAGGCGCGTAAGAATTAATGAACTGTGAAAAGGATTTTGCCAGGAATACTGACTCATTACCAGACTTCATCTTCCAGAACCTCCGGCATGAGATCATCAAAACTTTCTGCGCACTTTTCATTCAGTATATCTGCCATACGGGGAACGATGGAATAGTAGTACTTTGTGTGCTCGACACTGCAGTGTCCCATACTCTTGCTGAGATAATAAAGCTTGTCATACATTTCAAATGTGTCACCAGTCCAGCTGTTGATGTTAGTTGTTGCGTAATGATGACGGAAATCGTATGAAATAGCGTGAGTGTCTGGATTTGCCTTGTTCCAAAGTTTCGCAAAGTTTGTCTGCAGCCATTTTCTTGATCTGTAATGGTCTGTCTGATCAGGAAAGAAATACACTCTTTGCGGAAGAAGCTCATCCATTCTCCGGTCATATTCTTTCAGTATTTCCACCATACTTTCATGGATGGCGACATAGTGCTGATCATGACCTTTTGTCTGTACGATATTCAAGACTCCATGAACCAGATCAACTTCAGACCTTTTTAATTCACGCGCTTCATTCGGCCTGATTCCGGTGCAGTACATCAGCCTGAATAGCACACATAAAATGAGCTTTCTGATCAAGCCTGCTTTACTGTTTACGGAAACACTGATATGATCGCATTCGTAAAAGAATCTAATCAGTTCAGCAGTGGTAAACGCGTGTGGAAGATGGGTGCACTTCTGTGGTTTGGGCCGGTCAGGTTCTTTTACTTTTGTCAGGTCCCGCCTGTTCATATACCTGATCAGCGCAACGACAACATTTGTGCGGGCCAGGCATGAATTCACCGATTCTTTTGGACGTTTCCGGCACCACGAATCGACCATTTCCTGCGTCAGCTCTGTTTCCTCTGGATAATTTGAGAATAAATAGCCATCAAATCGCTTCATATCCCTTGCGTAAGTGTCGCACCAATGCTGTGAGGCAATCATGAAATCAATGAATTTCGCGATGATTTCTTTGAGAAATGATCTGTACTCACGCATGATCAAACACCTCCCAGTTCAGAGGATAATCTTCAATACTGAGAGAACACTGCCGCAGATGCTTTATATCCGCATTCAGATAAGCCTGCACTGATACGGGATCGGTATGCCCGAGAGTCTGTGAAATAACAGGCTGCGCCACTTCATTTTCAAGTAATTTAGTGGCGAGATGATGACGGAAAATATGGGTACCTTTCCGGTCTGTTTTGTTCTGACGGATTCCGGCAGATTTAAAGAGTTTACTGACACATTTAGATATATTTCCGGACTTGAACGGAACATTCTTCTTTGTGACAAATAGATATTCAGATTCCGAATTACGTTCCTTTGTAATGTAGTCATAGATGGCATTGCCGGCACATACATGCATAGGAATGGTAAGAGGCACATCTGTTTTACTCTGAACAACATGGATTACTTCTTTCTCCCAATCGATACTGCTGAGTTTCAGTGATGCGATATCGCAGGAACGCAGTCCGGTGTAAAGCAGAATCATCACAACTGCTCTGATCTGATAAGACAGAGGTGAGCCAATATCCATACATACATCTTTGATGCTCTGCACTTCCTCATCAGTAAGGTATTGAATATTCTTCCTTGTCACCCTGATGTAAGGAAGCCAGTTCTTAATTTTCAGACATACAGGATATTCATCAGCCACTGCTTCAAGAAATTCAGATAACCGATAACGGGAACTGGTTTCATATCTGGGGTGACCATCCTCTATGAAAAAATTGATTACATCTCCTTCAGACACATCTTCTAAAGACTCATAAGTTCTATTTTGAAGATAAACAAAAAATGAGCCGGCTATGTTTGTCGTCCTTATAATTGAATGAAATGACAAATGTTCATTACAGTGCTGTACCATAAAATAATCGACGATTGACCTGTATGGCTGATTGAGTTTTGAATAATTGCCGCGAATGGATCCACCTGGCTTTATTTTTGAAGTTTCATTGACCATTATGTTTTCCTCCTTTTTTGACTTGGTCAATGATTATCATAGCGAAAATAAAATCCGAACCTTTTCGTTCATAAAACCCAGTGTTTAAGCCAAATATGAGAAAAGGTTCGGATTTATCAAAGGTTCGGATAAAAAGAAAAA
>SVBN01000029.1 GCA_015058875.1 Erysipelotrichaceae bacterium
TCCCTGCCGATTGAGGAAGCGCTGATGCGTCCGCGCAAGAGCAGAAAGCATCTGTACCGTCTGTTTGACCGGTTGGTCTGATCAGGATAATACAGCGGAAGGTTCAATATGAATCTTCCTTTTTTTCTGCATGCTGGGAATAATGAAAACAATGAAAATATTTCATGAAATCTGTTACATTCAATGCAAGCACTTACAGCAAACTCGTTGACTTTTCATATGTATAAACATAAAGTTATAGCAAGCAAATGAAAGCACAGCGATTTCATTGCCGATACAGTTCATAATCTTCAGGAAGGCGCATCAGGGTGCCTTCCCGTTGTTTGTTAAGGGGAGAATATATAGTGGAAAAGACAGTGATGGAAGATATTGCACGGATCAGAACCGCATCGGGTCTGCGTTTAAGTCCGGACGGGAAAAAGGCGGTTTATACCGTTACGGTTCCGGACCGCGAAAAAAATGATTACCGCAGTGATCTCTGGGTTCTTGACAGAGAAAGCGGAACTTCATTACAGATGACATATACAGGCAAAAACAGCGGAGCCATCTGGGACGATAACAGTACGCTGCTGTTCAGCACGGCCAGAAAAGATGAAGACAAACCGGATGATATCGAAGAAAAAACGGTATTCTACCGGCTGCCGGTATGCGGCGGGGAAGCAAGGGAAGCATTTTCCCTGAAGGCAAATGTACAGGATCTGAAGAAAATCTCGGACAATCTGTATGCAATGCGGATCCTGACGGACAGAAACCGTCCGGACCCCGAAACCACGGACAAAGAGCTGTGCAGGGAAGAACTGGATTATCACATTTTCGAGGAGGTCCCTTTCTGGGGCAACGGCAGAGGCTTTGTTTCCGGGAAGCGCTCGGTACTGTGCATCTATCATGCGGATACGGGTGAGGTGAAGCGGCTGAGCGGCGAGTATACATCCGTCGGTGCATATGAAATCTCGGGAAATCTGATCGCATATGTGCACCGGACATGGCAGGATGTGATTACCGTAAAGGCAGGCCTCAGCATATACAATCTGGAAACCGGCGAAACCGAAACGGTTGTGCCGGAAGAGAAGATGAAGATTGAGAGCATTGCCTTCAATGATCTCGGCCTGATCTACACGGCATGCGATATGGAGAAATGGGGCAACGGACAGCTGACGGACTTCTATGTTTATGATCTGAAGGAAAAGAAATCCGCACTGCTCCATAAAAACACGGAAGAGCTTGCCTTCGGCGATACACCGATGACAGATACGATGCGGCCGGGCGGAATCAGCTTCAAAGGGTGGAATGACCAGCTGTATTTTACGGCCATGCAGCATTTCCATACCGACCTGTATGTTCTGGAAGCAGACGGAACGATGTGGAAAGCGGCAGACTTTGCCGGCGGTGCAATCGTGTGCTTTGACGCCGATGAAAACGGCATTGCCATGATCGGATCCGAACCGGACAGTCTGAATGCGCTGTACATTCTGAAAGACGGAAATCCGGTCAGAGTTCATGATGTCAATGAAGGAATTCTGGACGGCAGATACATTGCCAAAGCGGAGTATATTCCGTTTACGGACAGCGACGGATATCAGGTGGACGGCTGGGTTCTGAAACCGAAGGATTTTGATCCCGAAAAGAAATATCCGGGCATCCTGGAAATCCACGGCGGCCCGAGAGGCGCCTACGGAACCATCCTGTATCACGAAATGCAGATCTGGGCATCCATGGGATACTTTGTATTCTTCTGCAATCCGAGAGGATCGGAAGGATACGGCGAAGCGTTTGCGGATCTGAGAGGAAAATACGGAACGATTGACTTCACGGATCTGATGGAGTTTACCGATCATGTTCTGGAGACGTTCCCGCAGATCGACAGCGCAAGACTCGGCGCATCCGGTGGAAGCTACGGCGGCTTTATGTGCAACTGGATCGAAGGGAACACCGACCGGTTTGCGGCGATTGCTTCGCAGCGCTCGGTTTCCAACTGGGTTGCGGATTTCGGCGCAAGTGAAATCGGCGTGACATTTGACTCCAATGAGATGGCCGCCACGCCGTGGACCGACATGCAGAAGATGTGGGATCAGTCACCGCTGAAATATGCATGCAACGCGAAGACCCCGATTCTGTTTATCCATTCGCTGTGCGATTACAACTGCCCGATTGATCAGGGTGTTGAAATGTTCACGGCAATGAAATATTTCCATGTTCCTTCCAGGATGGTTGTGTTTGAAGGCGAAAACCACGGCCTTTCCAGAAACGGAAAGCCGAAGCACAGAATCCGCCGTCTGAAGGAAATCACCGGCTGGTTTGAAACATATCTGAAGAAGTAAGAAAAGAGGTACAAGATGCTCAAATACCTGCTCAAGCGTCTGGGAATGGGTGTGCTGACATTGTTTGCACTCACCACGATTACGTTTTTCCTGATGCACATTATTCCCGGTTCACCGTTTGCGGGTGAGATGGACAAGCTTCCCGCACAGGTCAAGGAACTGATGATGAAACAGTATCAGCTCGATCAGCCGATAATCGTTCAGTACGGCACATATCTGAAAAATGTGCTGCGCGGCGATTTCGGAACTTCACTTGTGCGAAAGGGAACCAATGTCATTGATATTCTTGCGCTCGGACTGCCGTATACCGCGAAGGTAGGCGCCAGTGCGTTCTGTGTGGCAATGGTGCTCGGCATCCTGCTGGGCGTCATCGCGGCATTTTCCAAATCGGCGTTTGTGCAGGGACTGGCAGCTGTCATTGCGACGGTCGGCGTCAGTGTGCCGAGCTTCCTGATGGCACTCGGCCTGATGTGGGTGTTCGGTGTCCGGCTGAAGATTCTGCCGCTGATCGGACTGACCAGCCTGCGTCATTTCATCATGCCGTCCGTTGCCCTTGCACTGCATCCGATCGCGATGATTTCCAGGCTTGTCCGTTCTTCCCTGAGTGAAGAGCTGAAGCAGGATTATATGATTCTTGCCGTATCCAAAGGCACTTCCAGGGTAAAGGCAATCTGGAAACATGCCCTGAAGAATGCGCTGATTCCGGTCATTACCTATGCCGGACCGCTGCTGGCAAATCTGCTTACGGGATCGTTTGTTATCGAAACGATGTTCTCGATTCCGGGCATGGGCTCCGAGTTTGTCAAGAGCGTTACCAACCGTGACTACACGCTGATCATGGCGCTGACGATTATGTACGGTTCCATGATTATCGTCGCAAATATTCTGACGGATCTTGTGACGGCACTGGTGGATCCCCGGATCCGCCTGAGCTGAGGAGGGCATGATGAGCGAAATGAAACTTGATATGAACGCAATGGCTTATGATGAACTTCCTGCCGATGCGTTTGAAAAACTGCCGGAAGACCAGAAGAACAATGAATTCATTGCGATGGAGTCAAAGACCTATTTTCAGGATGTATGGTTCAATTTCAAAAAGAACAAACTGGCTCTGATCTCGCTGATATTCCTGATCGTCATGATCCTGCTGGCAATCTTCGTGCCGGTCTTCTCAAAGTATTCCTATGACGGACAGGATCTGACCATGCGCAACGCACTGCCCGGTGCGGCCCACTGGTTCGGCACCGACAAGTTCGGAAGAGATATCTTTGTGCGCGTCATGTACGGTGCGAGAATCTCGCTTTCCGTCGGCTTTGCGGCTGCGTTTATCAACCTTGTGATCGGCGTTGTCTTCGGCGGGATCTGCGGATTCATCGGCGGAAGACTGGATATGATCCTGATGCGTCTTGTCGATATTATCTATTCGGTTCCGACGCTGCTGTATGTCATTCTGATCATGCTGGTGTTCGGCTCCAATATCTTCTCGGTGCTGCTGGCGATTTCCGTCAGTTCCTGGGCCGGACTCGCCCGTCAGGTGAGAGCGCAGGTCATGTCGCTGAAACAGCAGGAATATGCACTGGCCGCAAGGGTTATGGGGGCCTCCGGAACAAGAATTCTTTTCAAGCATCTGGTCACCAATTCCATCGGTCCGATCATCGTCAACACAACCCTGATGGTGCCGAGTGCGATTTTCACCGAAGCATTCCTGTCCTTCGTCGGTATCGGCATCTCGATTCCGCAGGCATCCTGGGGAACTATGGCCAACGAAGCCAGATCCCTGATTTCTTCACAGCCTCTGCAGATGGTATGGCCGGTACTGGCAATCTGTCTGACCATTCTCAGCCTGAATTTTATCGGTGACGGTCTGAATCAGGCTCTGGACCCGAAGAAGAGGTAACCATGGAAACAGAGCACGTTCTTGAAGTGAATCATCTGTCAGTTGATTATACGGACGGCCGCGGCAGCGTCGAAGCGGTAAGAGACGTTTCCTTCTTTCTGGACCGGGGAGAAATCCTCGGACTGATCGGAGCGTCGGGATCCGGAAAGTCTACGGCGGTGCAGGCACTGACAGGCGTGCTTTCTTATCGCTGCCGGATGAAAAGCGGATCGATCCGCCTGATGGGGCAGTATCTCACCGGAGAAGGCATGGGCAGCCGGAAAGAACATCAGAAGCTGCTCAATGAAGTGCGGGGAAAACAGATCGCAACGGTATTCCAGAATCCCGGACGGTTTCTGGATCCGACCATGACGGTCGGCGCGCAGTTCCGCGAAAGCATACGTGAGCACAGGAAAACGGATTGCTTCAGCGCAAACAGGGAAGCGGTGCGCTGTCTGAAGGAAATCGGGATCGGAAATGCGGAACAGGTCATGAAGATGATTCCCTCACAGCTCTCCGGCGGACAGCTTCAGCTCATCAGCATTGCCATGGCGCTGGTGCATCATCCGTGTGTATTGATTACGGACGAGCCGTTCAGTGCGCTGGATGCGGAACATGCGGAAACGGTGTACCGGATTTTCCGCGAGATCAGGGATTCCGGCGGATCTGTTCTGCTGGTATCGCATGATCCCGTGATCTGCGCTTCACTCTGTGACCGGCTGGCGGTCATGAGCGAAGGGACAATCATTGAAACGGGAAAGACTGCGGATCTGCTGGAAAACCCGCAGGAAATATATACCGTACAATTTGCGGAGTCATACCGCACAGGAAAGGAAAAGAAAAATGAAGAAACAGTATGAAGAAGATCTTGCCCGTATCGCCAAAGCGGTATGGGATCATCCGGAAGCCGGCTTTCTGGAATATGAAAGCAGCCGGATTCAGGTGGAATTCCTGAAAGAACAGGGATTCGAAGTGGAAGAAAATGTCGCGGGAACCGTGACGGGCTATGTCGCAAAATACGGACACGGCCATCCGGTCATCGCACTGCTCGGCGAATTTGACGCGCTGTACGGACTGGGTCAGGAAGCCGATGTGGCCGAATACAGACCGGACGGCTGTGAGATGGGACACGGATGCGGCCATCATCTGCTCGGTACGGGAGTGATCGGCGCGGGACTTCTGATCCGTGACTATCTGAAGGAATCCGGACGTGAAGGAACCGTGCTTGTATGCGGATGTCCGGCGGAAGAAAGCGGCAGCGGCAAGGCTTATATGGCCAGGGACGGCGTTTTTGAAGGAACCGACATTGCGCTTGCATGGCATCCGGGACTCCTGCATCAGGTCGGAACCGGAAGTTCCCAGAGCTGCATCCAGTGCTATTTCCGTTTCCATGGCGTCGCAAGCCATGCGGCCGGTTCGCCGGAAAAGGGCAGAAGCGCGCTCGACGCGGTGGAACTGATGGATATCGGCGTCAATTATCTGCGTGAGCATATGGAAAGCACTGACCGCGTGCATTATGCGATTACCAACTCCGGCGGAAAATCCCCGAATGTTGTCCAGGCGGAGGCAGAGGTCAAGTATCTTGTCCGCTCCACTTCCAATCCGAAATGCCAGGCGCTCTATGAGCGGGTATGCAATATTGCCAGAGGTGCGGCGCTGATGACGGAGACAAAGCTGGAAATCATCTTCGATGAAGGCCTGTCCAATACAATCGTCAACTTCACGCTGGAGAAGGCGATGAATGAAGTATTCCATGAGCTCGGAGCTCCGGAGTATACGGAAGAGGAACTGGCGTATGCGCAGAAGTTCCGCGACTCCTGGCCGCGTGAATTCACGATAGATGATATCAACGATCATGTAAAGGACAAGCGGGCATTGCTGAGGAATATGAAGGAATCCCCGATCTGCACTTATGTCGTGGATAATGAATTCACCGATCACTGCGATATGGGCAGCACCGATGTCGGCGATGTCAGCTGGGTGGTTCCGACGGAAACGATCAATACGGCATGCTACAGCTACGGCGCCGGGGCACACTCCTGGCAGTGGGTTGCCCAGGGCAAATCATCCATTGCCATGAAGGGCATGTACAAGGCGGCGGAAGTGCTGGCAAAGACAGCGGAAAAGCTGATTGAGAATCCGGATCTTGTTGCCGAAGCCAAAGCCGAGCATCAGGACCGGCTGTCGGGAATGAAATATGAATGCCTGATTCCTGCGGACGTGAAACCGCATGTAATTCAGTAAATGAGATAAGAGAAGGCGGAAGTTCCGTCTTCTTTTCTGTCTGGGGGCTTAGAAAGCAAAATAGATTTAGCAGATAAACAAAATAACTGATAATCAAATAAATGTGATAAATATGCGGTTATTTTATATTTTATAGATAATGCCGGAAGAAATTATTGAAAAAAATTAGCACTTAGCTATTGACAGTGCTAAATTTCTGGCTAAGATATAGGGTGTAAGAAAAAAGGAGGTTCGGAAATATGAGTTTCTATCCTGAAAGAAAAAGAAATATGTTTGAAAGCAGCGGAAACGGTTATGCATCCAGTTCCATGAGAACGGATATCCGCAGAAAAGATGATATGTATTACCTGGATATCGAAGTTCCGGGTTATGCAAAGGAAGACATCCGCATCTCACTGTATAACGGAACACTGACAGTAACCGCATCACACAGCACGGCTGCTGAAAATGGTACGGAAAAAGGCAGACTGCTGAGAAGGGAGCGGTTCCTCGGAAATCTGGAACGTTCCTTCCGGGTGTCCACAGCACTCAGAGATACGGATATCCGCGCATCCCTGAACAACGGCATTCTGACAATCGCACTTCCTTCCGAAGAGAAGAAGGAACGTGAAGAAAAGAAATATATTGAAGTACTTTAAGTACATGGAGGTTAAAAGATTATGATCAGATTTGCACCTGCAGGAAATGACCTGTTTGACAGCTTTTTCGATGATATGTTCCCTTCCTTTAATTCCGGAAGCGGAATCATGAGGACAGATATCCGTGAGAAGGACGGCAATTACCTTCTGGATATCGATCTGCCGGGCTATAAGAAAGAAGATATTAAGATTTCCCTGTATAACGGAAACCTGACAATCCAGGCAGAGCACAATGAAACAAATGAGGAGAATGACGCCAGGGGCAATATCCTCCGTCAGGAACGCTACAGCGGAACATGCTCAAGAACATTCTATGTCGGCGACGGAATCCGTGAGAGCGATATCCATGCCGGATATGAGAACGGCATCCTGACACTGCAGATTCCTTCCGAACAGAAGAAAGAAGCAGAAGAAAAGAGATACATCGATATTCTGTAATCGATACAGGTACAGCGGCATTTGAAAAAAGTGCCGCTTTTTTTGCGGGGATTCCTGAGTTTCTGCGTATATTACAAACAGAGGGATCAGGAAAGGAGAATGACAATGCGGACAGAAATACTATCTTTTTTTATTGCCGGAACGGTATGCGGCAGCTTTATCGCCTGCGTTTCGGACAGAATGATCAAAGGAGAAGACTGGAAGAGGGGCAGAAGCCGGTGTGATCACTGCGGTCATGTGCTTTCTGCCGGGGAGCTGATTCCCGTGATCAGTTATCTGATACAGAAGGGAAGATGCAGACATTGCGGAAAACGGATTCCATGGTCCTGCCCGGCAGCGGAAGTGTTCTGCGGTGCGGCTTTCAGCATGCTGTATCTCAGCAGGGGCAGTACGGATCTGATGCTGGTCCGGAATCTGATTCTGGCAGTACTGCTGTGCGGAATATCGCTGACGGACATGAAAACACATCTGATTCCGGATGGTTTCCAGGAGGCCGCCGTACTCTGCTGGTTTGTTTCCGTACTTTCCTCTGAAAACAGAACGGCACTGATTGGGGAAGGAATTGCCGGAGGCTTTCTTACATGGCTGAGCGTCGCTCTTTGCGCATATGCAATGAAGCGGATCATGAAAAAGGAAACTATTGGGGAAGGGGATCTGATTCTGTATGCGGTATGCGGTCTCTATACCGGCTGGTTCAGAGGACAGCTGATGATCCTTTTCTCATGCCTGGCGGGACTGGTTCCGGCACTGCTTTTCCGCCCGCGCAGAATTCCGTTTGCTCCGTGCATCAGTGCCGCATGCATTGCCGTACTATGCTTCGGTGATCCGGTTATGAAAATATTTTCTCCGGGATTCTGAAAAGAATGCATGCAGATCTGAAAAGGTGCGCATAATGGTTGCCCGGAAGTGAAGCAGTTCATACAATAGACAGGACAGAGAAATCTCTGCACAGGAGGAAATGATGGTATTAGTAAAAAACGGCCTGATTCACGATATGGTGAACAATGAACCCTATAAAGCTGACATTCTGATCGAAGACGGAAAGATCAAAGCAATCGGAACAGATCTTGCCGCAGACGGTGAAGTCTTTGATGCGGAAGGCCTGGATGTATATCCCGGATTTATCGACGCGCATGCACATCTCGGACTGGACGGATACGGCATCGGATTCGAAGGTCATGACTACAATGAAATGAATGACGTCTGCACGCCGCAGCTGCGGGCAATCGACAGCTTTAATCCGCTGGATCCGACCGTAAAGCAGGCTGCGCTTGCCGGTGTTACAACGGTCGCAACCGGGCAGGGAAGCTCCAATGCGATCGGCGGCACATGGATTGCCGTCAAGACGACCGGCGTATGCGTCGATGATATGATTATCAAAGATCCGGTTGCCATGAAGTGTGCGCTCGGTGAAAACCCGAAGAGATGCTACAGGGAAAAAGGCAACTCCGCCCGTATGACAACTGCCGCAAATATCCGCCAGATGCTCTTTAAGGCAAAGGAATATCTTGCTAAGAAGGAAGCGGCTGCCGGAGACGTAACGAAGATGCCGGCGTTCGATTACAAGTGCGAGGCGATGATCCCGGTTCTCAATAAGGAGATTCCGCTGAAGGTTCACGCCCATCAGGCGAATGATATTCTCACAGCTGTCCGCATTGCCCGCGAGTTTGATGTAAAGCTTACGCTGGAACATGTGACCGAAGGCCACCTGATCGCCGACAAGCTTGCGGAATGCAAAGATGTTCCGATGGCAGTCGGACCGACACTGACCCATGCGTCCAAGTTTGAGCTTCAGAACAAGTCATGGACAACACCGAAGGTTCTGAATGAAAAGGGCTGCCTGGTATCAATCATTACCGACTCCCCGGTCATTCCCCAGCAGTATCTGCCGCTGTGCGCAGGTCTTGCCGCTAAAGCAGGCATGGATCCGTATGAAGCGCTGAAGGCCATCACAATCAATCCGGCAAAGCATATCGGCATTGAAGACAGAGTCGGATCACTGGAAGTAGGAAAGGACGGCGACCTGGTTGTCTATGAAGGTTCTCCGCTGGAGATCGAAGGCAGAGTCCGCCTTGTCCTGATCAACGGAAAGAAAATCAGCTGAGCAGTAAAAGAAGCAGCTTCAGTCTAATCTGAAACTGCTTTTTCAATGCCTGTGACATGTACACAGCCTCCTGAGATAAAGAAGCGGACATTGTATCCGTTCCAGGCAAGGCCGTAGATCCGCCCGGGATCATGATGATAGCCGGGGCGGGGATCAAGGGACAGGATCTCCCGGAGCGCTTTCTGCTCTTCGGCAGGGATGCCGGGATCCGTTTCGAACAGCACCGTAAGCGGATCGCTGTTTGTGAGCTGCGTATAATCATCGCGGGCATCCGGAATGGAATCATATGCGGGAATATAGGGCTTGATATCATAAATGACAGTGTTATCCGTCATATCAATCCCGCTGACAGTCAGGATTTCCCCGTATTCCGGATCATGCCGCACTTCTTCCAGCTTTACGGCGGAAAGGGCGACGGGATTGGGACGCAGGGGAGATCTGGTCGCAAACACGCCGCGTTTTTCCGAGGCGCCGAGCTTGGGCGGACGGATCTGCGGATGCCATGTCCCTTCATGTTCGAATCCCCAGAGAATCCAGAGGTGGGAAAATGCCGTGATTCCTTTCAGAATGCCTTCCTTCCGGAATTCCGGTTCAAAGATGATCATTCCGCTCTGATGCCTGCCGAGGGCAGACTGGCGCGGAACGCCGAATTTCTCGGGGAACGCCGTCCGGATTCTGGCAATCGGTTTCATGGTCAGTTCATTCATGAACAGGATTATATCGTTGAAAAAGGCAAAAAGAAAGAGCCGTGAATTGCACAGCTCTTTATGAAACTATTTGTGGGAAGCCTGTCTTGCCTGAATCTGGGCAATGGCTGCTTTCTGGTTCAGAATGACCGGAATGACGATCGGGTTGCGGTTTGTGCGCTGGAAGAGGAACGGCTCAAGGGAAGAGCGGATCGTATTCTTCAGCTCACCGAAGGTTGTACGCTGCTGCATCTTGTTTTTCAATGCATCATAGACAACCAGCTCCGCTTCCTTCAGCAGTGTCTGGGAATCCTTGATATAGACAAATCCGCGGCTGACAATGCTTGGACGGCAGAGAATCTTATTGTAGCGGGAATCGATCGTAACGATCACCGCGACAAGACCGGAAGTTGCCAGGATCTGTCTGTCCTTGATGACGGAAGTGGAGAGGCCGGAAGCGTCGTTTCCGTCCACATAGATCGCATCGGTCTGGACACGTTCATTGGCAATGAAGCATTCCTCATTTCTCATGACAACGATATCGCCGTTGGAACAGATCAGGCAGTGATCTTCGGGAACGCCGGTTTCCTGAGCGGTTGCGGCGTGCTGGACAAGCATCTTGTACTCGCCGTGATTCGGCATGAAATACTTCGGCTTGATCAGATTCAGCATCAGCTTCTGTTCTTCCTGCGGCGCATGTCCGGTGGTATGGAATGAGGTCAGCGGTGAATTTGTGACGACATTCGCACCGACTCTTGTCAGCTGGTTGACGACCGCGGATACCGATACACCGTTGCCGGGGATCGGATTGGAAGAGAACAGAACCGTATCGCCGGGAATGATCTTCAGATATTTATGCGTGCCGTTGGCAATCCTGGAAAGGGCAGCCATCGGTTCGCCCTGGCTTCCGGTGCAGACAATGCAGATGCGGGAAGCAGGCAGGGTGTTCAGTTCATTGCCGGTGATAAAACTGCTGTCGGGAATATTGATGACGCCGAGCTTGCGGCCGATCTCGCAGATATTCTCCATGGAACGTCCGAATACCGCAACTTTCCGGTCGCAGGCAACCGCTGCTTCGAGAATCTGATTCAGTCTCAGCACGTTGGACGCAAATGTCGAAACAAGAAGGCGTCCGGGCGTCTTCCGAATCTGATCCATGATGGATCTTGCGACTGCTTTTTCACTGATGGAGAAACCCGGAACCGCAGAGTTTGTCGAGTCGCTCATCAGCAGCGTGATGCCGACCTGTCCCATGTAGGCCATGCGCTGATAGTCGGCGTTCGGGCCGATCGGCGTCAGGTCGAATTTGAAGTCGCCGGTTTCGAAGATTCTTCCGTTCGGGGTGTTGATGATGACACCGTAGGAATCCGGGATGGAATGGACGGTGCTGATAAAGCCGATATTGAAGTATTTTGTCTTGATCCGGCTGTCGCCGTCGATTTCGACGATCTTGCAGGCGCGGCTCAGACGATGTTCCTCAAGCTTTTTCTCAATCAGCGCCTTGGCAAAGCGCGGGGCATAAATCTGCTTGAGATGAACCGACTGCAGGAAGAACGGGATTCCGCCGATGTGGTCTTCATGGCCGTGGGTGATGACAAGCGCTTTAATGCGTGCCTGATTCTTGATCAGATACGAGTAATCGGGAATGACATAGTCAACGCCGAGCAGGTCATCTTCCGGGAAAAGAACACCGCAGTCAATAATGATGATTTCGTCGTCATGTTCCACGCAGTACATGTTTTTTCCGACTTCGCCCAGTCCGCCGAGGGCATAAACAAGTGTGTCGGAATGCCTGTCTATCGCATTTCTGCTGTAGTCAGGTTCCGCTACCTGGGAATAACGGACCGGACGTCCGCTTCTGTCAGGCGCCTGATTTTCTTTCATGTTGGAAGCTCCTTTCTGATTATTCGGGGCATGTGAAAAGTAATTATTTTAAAAGGTATTAACTGTCACTGACAGTATACCATATAAAACCCTTAAATCCATGGCAGGATCGTCAGAAAAACGGTCAGATCACCATCGCACCTTCCACTTCACGGAAGGGTTCCTCTTTGTTGATCCTGTCATAAAACAATATGCCGCTGAAATGGTCAATCTCATGCTGGAGGACAATCGCGAGATAGCCTCTTGCCCGGATGACAATATTCTGATCCGTAAGCGCATCGTATGCCTGCACCTTGATGCGGGCGCTTCTTACAACATAGCCTTCATGATCTTCGGTTACGGACAGACAGCCTTCGCCGCCTTCGAGATAGGCAGGCTGTACGGAAGAGGATATAATCCGCGGATTGGCAAGCATGAATTCAACCGTGCTTTCATTTCCTTCCGCATCCGCGGTCGGAACAATGACTGCAGTCAGCTGCTTCGGAATGCCGATCTGGATCGCGCTGATGCCGACCGCCGGACGCAGGTTCATCTTTTCCGCTTTTTCCGGATCGGTGGAATCTTTCACGTAATTATACATGTCCGTGAGAATCTGCCGGTCCTCATCACTTAAGGGCAGGGGAACAGGCTGTGATTTTTCACGGATAAAAGGATCATTGTCTTTCAGTATCGTATCGTTGTTTATCAGCATAATTTGACCTCTGAACTATTTTACTTATGATGTCCTCTCAATTCAAGACAATGAGCGAAATTTCCGGATGTAAAGTTCTCATGAAAGAAGACAGGATTACAAATGTAGTTTCAGGCATATCTGAGATGTGCTAGAATTCTTGTATGACCACATATGACGATTACAATGCGGCATCCGTGCCGAAAAAGAAAAAAAGAAAACTGACGGTCGGAATGCCGGAAGGCTCCGATCTGATGATCAATCTCAGCATCGCCTGGCTGGCGGTGTTCGGAACATTGATGATTGCCAGCGCTTCCATGGGTATTGCGCTTTCGAGTCCGCTGTATCTGCCGCTGACCATTATCAAGCAGATTGTATATCTGGTGGGCGGATATATTGCCATGCACTGGCTGGCAAGACATTTCAGCGTGGAATTTCTGCGGAATGAGAACTTCCCGCTGTTTGCGCTGGCAGTGGATCTTGCCCTGATCGTCTGCCTGTTTTTCCCCGAGGTCAACGGCGCGAAAGCCTGGATCCGTATCCCGGTTTCAACCGTGGACGTATCGATCCAGCCTTCGGAATTTGCCAAGATCATGACCGTGCTTGTCATTGCGGCATACTGCGGCGATGTGCATAAGCGGTTCAGAAGCGGCTGGAGTATGATCCGGCGGCCGGTGTTTTTCGTGGCGTCTTATCTGTTTATCGTCCTGATCATGCAGTCGGACCTGGGATCCATGGTGGTTATCTTTGCGATTGCCTGGATCTGTTTCCTGCTGCCCCAGCATCCGCAGATGCGGCTGTATCAGCGCTGGCAGGTGATCCTGATGATCCTGGGCATTATCACGATCATATTCATGCTGTCGCCATGGGGAGAAGGCCTCATCCGTGCATTGCCGCTGCGTCCGTATCAGATCAACCGTATCCTTTCCGCGGTCAATCCGTTCGCCGACCAGTATGATACCGGATACCAGCTGGTCAACGGACTCGTCTCGTTTGCGACCGGGGGATGGACGGGTCTCGGATTCGGAAACAGCGTCAGAAAATATACAAGATTCCCGGCCGCAAATACCGACTTCATTCTGGCAATTGTCGTCGAGGAGCTCGGCTATTTCGGCTTCCTGCTGATCTTTATTCCGTATCTTCTGATCATCTGGAGACTGTTCCACTATGCTTCCAGAATGAAGAGTGAAAAGGGCAGGATCATCATGATCGGAACCGCGATGTATATTCTCATTCACTGCCTGTTCAATATCGGCGGCGTTACCGGAATGATTCCCCTGACCGGCGTTCCGCTGCTGATGATTTCCGCCGGCGGGTCCTCGACAATCTCGCTGATGTGCGCCGTCGGCATCGCCCAGGGCGTAATCATTGAATACAGAAACGGGGAACTGGAATGAGAATCATTGCCGGAAAACATTCTTCCAGGAAGCTGATCACCCTGCCGGGAAATGCGACCCGTCCCACGCTGGACAAGGTCAGAGGAGCGGTATTCTCATCCCTCGGCGGGTTCTTTGAAGGAGGCGTGTTCCTGGATCTGTACGCCGGAAGCGGCGCCTGCGGCCTGGAAGCGCTGTCCCGCGGCATGGACCGGGCGGTGTTTGTCGATCAGTCCGCAAAGGCAGCCGGAATCATCCGGAAGAATATTGAAGCGCTCGGCGAAAAGGAAAACAGCCGCGTGCTTGTCATGAAGGATATGAATGCACTGTCGCTGATTGAAGAGGAAGGCACGCGGATCGATCTGGTCTATCTCGATCCTCCCTATAAGGCGCAGAAGAATGAAGAGGTACTGAAATACCTGTCAGACCATGATATGATGGCAAAGGGGGCAAGAGCCGTCATCGAATCGGAAAAGGAAGATGAATACCCCCAGCGGATCGGACGCTTTACGCTGTATAAAAATGCAATATACGGCATCACAAAAATCAGCTACTACAGGCTGTCGGAGGAAATCTTATGAAGGCATGCTATCCAGGAACATTTGACCCGATTACAAACGGACATCTTGATATCATTGAACGTGCAGCTTCCATGTTCGATGAACTGGTTGTCCTGATCATGGAGAACCCGAGAAAGAAGTGTCTGTTCAGCACGGAACAGCGGAAGCGGATGATCGAGCAGTCGGTAAAGGCATCGAATGTCAGCGTCGTGATTGGTTCCGGTCTTACGGTTTACTTTGCGAAATCCATCGGCTGCCAGGCAATGGTCCGCGGTATCCGTGCCGTATCGGATTATGAATATGAACTCCAGCAGGCAACCGCAAATCTCACACTGGATGAGACCGTGGAAACATTGTTCTTTATCGCAAGACCCGAGTATTCCTTCCTCTCTTCCTCTGTCGTCAAGGAAATCGCAATGAACGGCGGAGAAATCAGCGGCCTTGTTCCGGATGAAATACTCGCAGAAGTTCAGACCGGTATGAAGCGCCTGTGATTCGGCATATGCATTGCATTTTCTCTTACATAACGACTATAATGTAATCCGGCATCGGACCCGCGTTTCCAACCGTACATAAAGGCGCAGAGGTCCGATGCCGTTTTTCTTCTTCGGATGTGAAAATCGAAGTACAATGAAATCGGAAAACAGATCGAATCAATTCCAAGGAGGAATCCCATGGCGCTGGCTCTAAATATCATCATTCTGCTTCTGGAAGCAAGAGGACTCTATATCAGCTTCTCCGCAAGGAAAATGGGCAACTTTGTATTCTACACGCAGCTTTCCAACATGCTGTGCGCACTGTCATGTCTGGTCTTTGTGCTGATGTCCGGATCCGCCGCCGCGGTTTCGCTCCGGTATCTCGGAACGGTATCCCTCGTCATGACATTTCTGGTGACAATCTGCGTGCTGATACCGATGGGAGGGGATCCGAAGGATCTTCTGCTGAGAGGCAACGGCATCTACCATCATGTGCTCTGTCCGGTTCTATGCTTTGTTTCCTATGTCTTCTTTGAAGCACACGCCGGAATTCATATGATTCTTCCCTCCGTACTTCTGACGCTTGCCTACGGGCTGACGATGCTGTATCTCAACTGGGCCAGGAAGGTGGACGGACCGTATCCGTTCTTCCGGGTGTACAGACAGTCCGCCGCCGCATCCGTGATGTGGGTGCTGGTACTGCTGGCATTGATTGCAGGGCTTTCATACGGCGTATGTCTGATTGCACGGTGATAAAAAAGCGGCTCCGGAAATAGTTCCGGAGCCTGTTTAAACGGTTATTTCAGATTGTCATTGATCAGGCTGACAAGCACCGCCTTCTGTTCCTCCGGATTCATTGCCGCAAAGCTTTTTGAATGAATGGCTGCGGAAAGATCGGCTGTCGCTTTTGCGGCGGTGATATCCATCGGGTATTTCCCGGATGCACCGAACTGCTTCAGCAGTTCAGCGGCGGTCGGAACAAGTGCCTGAACGGTTCTTTCATGAAAGGCGCTGCGGATCGTCCAGTGCATGCTGTGCTCAATCCTGCCGTACTGCTTCATGGCTGTATCATACAGTTCCAGAAACCGCTCCGCAAATTCTTCGGGAGTGCGGATTCCGGAAGCCATCTTCCGGAAGGATTCTTCATACTGCCGGAAGAAGCGGTCTGCGACAATATCAAAGAGTTCTTCCTTGGATTCAAAATAATGATAGAACATGCCGACTTCTCCGCCGACGGAATTCAGAATCTTCCGCACGGAGGTGTTTTCATATCCTTCCGTAAAGAATAAACGGGAAGCGGCCGCAATGATCTCATCCCGTTTTCCGCCTTCAAGCACCGGTTTTCTTGCCATCTGTTTTTTCCTCAATCCAGTCTGTGACTGTCCTCAGGGCCAGCTGAAGATTGCCGATCTGGCAGTGATGGTCCGCACACTCTTCTTCCGTGAAAAGCCTGCCGGTCACGCTGCGGGCATTGGTCAGAGCTTTCAGCTGATCCCCATAATAAATTGTATACAGGTCGCTTTTCCCTGCAAGCACAAGCACATCCTGCTTCAGCATGGGGGAGATCTCTTTTGTGTTGTACTGCTTAATGCAGTTGAAGTAATCGCAGGGATTTTGCACGTTTTCATAGATCAGGCATCCCTGGCCGATCAGCCAGCGGGTGAAATAGTTTTCTTCCAGCTTCCGGTTCAGCCATTTCCAGAGAATATTGCGGGGATGGGCGGTCATGTAATCAAAGAACCGGGCTTTCTTTTCTCCCATCTTATGTGTCACGGCGCCGTAGAAATCCCAGATCAGATCAAACATGACGACCCTTCTGATCCGCTGGTCAAATGCGGCGGCACGCGGCGCAAGGTATCCGCCCAGCGATATGCCGATCAGCGTCACATCATCCAGTGAATAATAATCCAGCACTGCCAATGTGCAGTGTTCCCATTCCGGCGTCATCTTCATTCCGCACTTCATCAGCGCCTCGCCCTGGCCGGGACCTTCAAAGAAATAGGTCTCATAGCCCATATCGAAAAACCATGGCAGGAATTCCAGAAACTCCTGGATCAGGCTGTCATAGCCGCCGTGCAGTACTATCACGCTTTTCGGGTGTTCCGGCTTCATGAAATACACCGGCAGATAGCCGTTCTGAAAGGGGACGTGCTCATAATGAATCCTGCTGTCGGAAAGATAATGCGCATTGTAGTGCTCCATGCATTTTTCGTACAGCTGATGCTTCATATCATTTTCCCGTGCACCGGAAATCATATAAAACTGCGCCGCCCGGTAACACAGCGCTGAGCGCAGATGATCACCTGCTGCTTCGGCTTCCTTTCCTTTTCGAGAAAAGAGGGCAATCCATTGATCGAAACTGTCTGCTTTCCGGCCGATGTCCTCCAGTTCTTCCTTCTCCAGAACGCCCATGGAATAAAAGCGGTTGAGCTGGAAGTTCATTCCGGCATCTTTGCTGAAATCATAAAAACCGACATTGAATTTCATGCTACACCTCCATGATAATTAACAGAATACTGTTCTCATAATTATTGTACAGCAGCCTTATGCACGCTTCAATATAAGCAGAATAGTGTTCTGTTAATTCTGAGGTTTTCGTTCATGGAGGGGAATATTGAAATAATTTACATACAGTATTTCATTCCTGCATCCATGCGGTATGATGCAGTGAATAATCTGCCGTATCTTGCATGATATGATGAGCACAGCAATACGGAGGCAGCACATTATGATGAGAAAAGAAATTGCAGAACTCTCGGAACAGTACAAAAAAATCTTTGAGGACTGCGCGGACAGAATCTGGGAAACACCGGAAATCAACTTCACCGAACATAAATCGCATGCGGCAGCGAAGAAATGCATGGAAGATCTCGGATTCTCCATCCGCCTGCTGGAAGATATGGATACGGCGTTTATCGCTTCGGCGGGACACGGCTCACCGATCATCGGCATTCTGGGTGAGCTGGATGCACTGCCGGGACTGAGCCAGAAAGCTGATACGGATCATCCGGATCCGGAGGAAAACGGAGCGCCGGGTCACGGGTGCGGGCATAACCTGCTGGGATGCGGCGGGATGGAATGCGCTTATATCCTGTGGAAGTATCTCGAAGCACATCATCTCGAAGGAACGGTGAAATACTTCTCCTGTCCCGCGGAGGAAGGCGGCGTCGGCAAGGTATACATGATTCACAGAGGGGCGTTTGACGGTGTTGACTTCTGCGTCAACTGGCATCCTTCCACCTCTTTCGGCATCACGCACCAGGGCAAATCCATCGTCCTGCAGAACTACCGCTTCCATGGCATCGCCGCCCATGCGGCCGGCATGCCGGAAATGGGAAGATCGGCGCTGGACGCGCTCGAGCTGTTCAATATCGGCATCCAGTTCGTGCGTGAGCATATGACGAAGGATACCTACATCCACTATGCCATCACCGATACAGGCGGCCGGGCCGCGAATGTCGTGCAGGCATATGCGGAAGGACAGTATGTGATCCGGGCGAAGGACAACACCGAACTGAAGGCAATGATGAAGCGTGTCGACAAGATTGCCAGAGGTGCCGCAATGATGACGGAGACGGAAGTGGAAGAGCCCGAGATTGTCTCGGCATTCTCATCGTTTGTGGATAATATAGTTCTGGCGGATATCGCCCGTGAAAACATCAGGGAATGCATGCCGATGCAGTATACGGATGAAGAAAAAGCATATCTGGAAAAGTTTATCGCCTGTGGTTCCAAAGCCGGCTCCGGGGAATTCCTTGATGAAGAGATTCATGAAGACAGAGCCGCGAGTACCGACGTCTCGGATGTCAGCTGGGTTGTTCCGACAGTGATGATCAATGTCCCGACATGGGCGATCGGCACACCCGGACACAGCTGGAATGTCACGGCGCAGGGCAAGAGCGCGCCGGCCCATAAGGGCATGAATCTGGCGGCGCAGATCATGGCAAATATCGCTCTGGATATGATGGATCAGCCGGAGAAGATTGAACAGGCAAAGGAAGAACTGAAAAAGAATCTGAACGGCAGGACATATGAAGAGGAATGTTTGATCGCCAAAGACAGGAAGCCCGTTCCGATTTACTGAGTTTTACTGAGAACATCCTGATGCATGCACGTATCAGAAGAAACAAATGCGGATAGAATGATATGGAAGGCAGAGGCATATGCGGACAATAACGAAACAGCAGGCACGGGAGTTTATTCTTGCAAAGCAGGGACTGACCGGTGCATACCGCTTTACCGGAAAAGACGGCGCATATGCCTTTATCAACCAGGCCGGCTGCATCCAGTATGATCCGGTGGATGTGTGCGGAAAGAACGCGGAGCTTACGCTGCAGTCCCGGGTAAAGGGATTCAGAAAAGAGATGCTGGAAGAGCTTCTTTATCAGGACAGGAAGCTGGTGGATTATCCGGATAAGGAGCTGTCCGTCTGGCCGCTGGAGGACTGGCCGTATTTTTCATCGTACAGGGAAAAGAGCCGGAAGCACGCCGAGGCTTTTGAAGGCATGGCACAGCTGAAAGAACAGGCTCTCAGCTATATCAGGGACAACGGTCCGGTATGCAGCGATACACTTCCCATACGGGGAGAAATCTTCTGGCATTCCTCCATGCACTGGAGCGGGAACCGGGACAGAAATTCGCGCGCCGCCAGGTCGGTGCTGGAACAGCTGTATACGGAAGGTGAACTGATCATTCATCATAAAAACGGGAGCCGCAAATACTATGATCTTGCGGACAGATATATTCCGGAATCCATTCTCCGGGCGGAGAATCCCTGCCGGAATGAAGAGGAGTATCTTGCATGGCGCATGCTGAGGAGGATCGGCGCCGTCGGTCTGCTGTGGGATAAAAACAGTCCGGCACTGCTCGGCCTTCGTATGGATGCGGAAAAAAGAAAAGAGATCCTTGCCCGTATGACTGAAAAAGACAGTGTTGTGCCCGTACATGTGGAAGGCATACGGCCGTTGTTTTATTACCGTTCAGAGGATGATCCGCTCATGCATGATGTCCTGGAAGGAAGGACGGACCTGAAGCCCAGGATGTCACTGATCGCGCCGCTGGATCCGCTGTTATGGGACAAAGCCCTGATACTGGCATTATGGGATTTCCGCTATTCCTGGGAAATCTATACGCCCGCGGACAAGCGCAGATACGGATACTATACGCTGCCGGTGCTTTACGGAGACAGGTTTGCCGGACGCATCGATGCATCAGCGGAGAGAAAGAAAGGAATTCTGCGGGTGAAGGGACTCTGGTGGGAGCCGGGCGTGCGTCAGACAAAGAAACTGCAGACTGCCCTGAATCAAACCCTGAAGAGATTTGCACGTTTCAATGACTGTCAGAAAATCCTGACGGAAGAACAGGCGGTGCTTTTCGCTGAATGAAAAAAACAGATGCGTCTGAGCACGAATCCCTTTGCATGATCAGCACATTCAGGCACAAACCTTATTGGCATACAGTAAGGTTTTTTCTGAAGCAGTTAATACTGCGGCCAGAAATGCAATTCCTGCACTTCCGGGAAGAAAACAGTTTCCTTTTAAGTTCCCGAGTTTCATTTTAAGTTCCTGCATAACATAATCAGGTGTTTTGGATCGCAAAATAATTAGCAGTCATATGTTGACAGTGCTAAAACAGGGTCGTATAATGTTAGCAGTCGAAAGGCAGGAATGCTAAAAGGAGGCGGATGACATGTTGACACCAAGACGCATCGAAATCTTCAAAGCAATCGTTGACGAATATATCCGCACTGCCGAACCGGTCGGTTCCAAAGCGCTGCAGCAGAAATACCATCTGCCGTATTCCAGCGCAACGATCCGGAATGACATGCAGGTACTGGAGGAAATGGGGTATCTGGAAAAGACGCATACTTCCAGCGGAAGAATTCCGAGCACGCAGGGATATAAGTTCTACTGCGAGAATCTTCTGAGCGGATCCGGGATGGACCGCAGGATGGAAGTCGCAATCCGCGATGCATTTGATGCCGCAAACCTCAATATTGAGGAAGCGATCCATCAGAGCTGTCAGATTCTGTCGGAAATGACGAATATGACGAGCGGTGCGATCGGCCCCGATTCTTCAAAGCAGCGCCTGAGTCATATCAAGCTGTTCCCGCTGGATGACAGAAATGCAGTGTGTGTGTTCATTACGAATACCGGTCATACCGAAACCCGTACATTCCACTTTGATCAGGCAGTCAGCGTCAGTGATATCGAAGTATGTACGGAAATCCTGAACGACAGGCTGAAGGATGTTCCGCTGAGCGATCTGGTGGAGCGGATGGAGGATATCCGTCCGCAACTGGCTTCGGTTGTGGAACGTCATGAAATCCTGTTTACGGCATTTGTCCAGGCGTTTGTCAGATTTGCCAGTGAGAATGTGTATTTCTCCGGCAAGGACAGGATGCTGTATCAGCCTGAGTTTGAGGACATCGGCAAGCTGAAGCAGCTGATGATGATGCTGGATGATTCGACGGTATGGCGCGAGATCGGAAATTCCGACAACGCCGTAGCGGTCCGGACCAGCCAGGGAACGGAACTGACATGGCTGAATGATGTGGCGATCGTCCGCAGCACATTCCGGGTCAGCGACGATGAATCGGGCCAGCTGATGGTTGTCGGACCGAGCCGCATGAATTACGACCAGGTTGTTTCGATGATCGGCTACACGGCAAAAATGATTGAGAAAATGTATAACGGAGGCGGTGAGAAAAAGAAATGAGTGAAGAAGAAGTAAAGGAAACAATCGCAGAGGAAGAACTGCAGGAAACAGAAACGGAAGAAGCCGCTGAAGCGAACGAAGAAACCGTAATGGAAACACCGGACGGTGAAAAGGAAAGCATGCTGAAGAAGCTTCTGTCCAAAGATTCAAAAACGGAAGAGCTGAAGAAGGAAATCGAAGCGCTGAAGCAGGAGAATGAAGAACTGAAAGGAAAGAACGACATTCTCAGAAATGAATATGCCCGGGCATATGCCGATACGGACAATATGAAAAAGCGCCTGCTCAGGGAAGCTGAGCAGAAAGACAAGTACCGCGCGCAGTCATTCGCACTGGATGTGCTGCCGGTGCTGGACAACTGTGAAAGAGCTCTGGCAATCGAATCACAGGATGAGAATTACCGGAAGGGCTTCGAAATGGTTTATAAAAGTCTGGTCAGCGCACTGAAGAAGGAAGGCGTTGAAGAAATCCAGGCACTGAACGAACCTTTTGACCCCAACTGGCATCAGGCAATGCTTGCCGAACCGGCAAAAGAGGGCGAGGAACCCGGCACTGTTACACAGGTATTGCAGAAAGGCTATAAAATCAAAGACAGACTGCTGCGGGCAGCTATGGTAAAAATAAGCGAATAAGGAGGCAGGAAATATGAGCAAGATTATAGGTATTGACCTTGGTACAACAAACAGCTGCGTTGCTGTAATGGAAGGCAAGGACGCAAAGGTTATCCCGAACCCCGAGGGAAGCAGAACGACACCGTCCGTTGTCGCATTCAAGAACGGTGAGAGAGTCGTCGGTGATGCCGCAAAGCGTCAGATGATCACAAACAAGAATACGGTTTATTCCATCAAGAGAAAGATGGGCACGAACGAAAAGGTAACATTGGAAGGCAAGGAATATACACCGCAGGAAATCTCCGCGATGATCCTGACATATCTGAAGGATTATGCCGAAGGATACCTGGGAGAAAAAGTAGAAAAGGCAGTTATTACTGTTCCTGCATACTTCAATGACGCCCAGCGTCAGGCAACCAAGGATGCCGGCCGTATTGCCGGACTGGATGTTGTCAGAATCATCAACGAACCGACAGCCAGTGCGCTGGCCTTCGGAATCGACAAGGGCGACAGAGAGCACAAGGTTCTCGTATATGACCTCGGCGGCGGTACATTCGATGTTTCTATTCTGGATATCGCGGACGGTACATTCGAAGTTCTTGCCACAGCCGGTGATACACACCTGGGCGGCGATGATTTCGATAATGTCATCATCGACTGGCTGGCAGACAACTTCCAGAAAGAATACGGCGTTGATCTGAAGGCAGACCGCATGATCATGCAGCGTCTGAAGGATGCCGCGGAAAAAGCCAAGAAGGACCTTTCCGGAATGGTAGAAGCTGAAATCAGCCTGCCGTTCATCTGCATGGCAAAAGACGGCAGCGGTGCGCTGAACCTCGAGACAAAGCTGACAAGAGCGGAATTCAACCGCATGACAAAGTTCCTGGTTGACAAGACCATGGTTCCGGTCAGACAGGCGCTGAAGGATGCCGGAATGAGTGCATCCGAGCTTGATCAGGTACTGCTGGTCGGCGGCTCCACACGTATTCCCGCAGTTCAGGAAGCGGTTAAGAACGAACTCGGCAAAGAACCGAACAAGAGCGTGAACCCGGATGAATGCGTCGCTGTCGGTGCGGCAATTCAGGGCGGCGTCCTCGGCGGAGAAGTCAATGATGTCCTCCTGCTCGACGTTACACCGCTGAGCCTGGGTATCGAAACACTGGGCGGCGTCATGACCGTTCTGATTCCGAGAAATACAACAATCCCGACAAAGAAGTCACAGATCTTCTCGACAGCTGCCGACAACCAGCCTGCAGTCGACATCCATGTCCTGCAGGGTGAGCGTCCGATGGCAAACGACAATAAGACACTGGGCAACTTCCAGCTGACCGGCATCGCACCGGCACGCCGCGGCGTACCGCAGATCGAAGTTACCTTCGATATCGACGCCAACGGCATCGTCCATGTCAGAGCGCTGGATAAGGGCACAAACAAGGAACAGTCCATCACGATTACCAATTCTTCCGGACTGAGCGATGATGAGATCGACCGCATGGTCAGAGACGCAGAAGCTCACAAGGCTGAAGATGATAAGAGAAAGCAGGATATCGAAACCAGAAACAGAGCGGAAGCTTACATCAACCAGATTGATGAAACTCTGAATTCCGATAATCCGAATGTCACCCAGCAGCAGAAGGATGAGGTAAAGCGTCTGAGAGACGAACTTCAGAAGGCCATTGATGACAATGATATGGACGGTCTGAAGACAAAGCTGGATGCACTGGAAAAGGCTGCCAACGAAATGGCACAGCAGATGTACTCCAATGCCGGAGCCCAGGGCGGCCCGGCAGGCGGCAGCGGAAACGGCCCGGATGATAATGTATTCGACGCGGATTACACGGAGAAGAAGTAAATAAAAGCATATTGCAAACTCCCGGGGTAATCCCCGGGGTTTGCATTTCAGGTAAATCATATGAACGAATCTGATTGAAAGGACAGTGGACATATGGCAGATAAAAGAGATTACTATGAGGTTCTCGGAGTCTCAAAAAATGCGAGTGAAGACGAAATAAAGAAAGCATATCGTTCACTGGCAAAGAAATATCATCCGGATATCAATAAGGAACCGGGTGCCGAGGATAAGTTCAAGGAGATCAACGAAGCATACGAGGTCCTGAGTGATGCGCAGAAGCGTCAGAACTATGACCAGTTCGGATTTGCCGGCGTTGACGGACAGGGATTCGGAAACGGATTCAGCGGCTTCCAGAGCGGCAGCTTCGATGATCTGAATGATATTTTCTCCTCATTCTTCGGCGGCGGCATGGGCGGCATGGGCGGCTTCGGCGGCAGCGCCAGACGCCAGACCGGCCCGCAGCGCGGCAATGACCGATTCATGCGGATGAATGTGGACTTCATGGACGCATGCTTCGGCAAGACGGAAACCATCGATATCGATGTGGATGAAAAGTGCAGCCGCTGCAAGGGCAACGGCGCCGAGAATCCTTCGGATATCGAAACATGTTCCACATGCCGTGGTTCGGGATCCGTCATGCGCGAACAGCGGATGGGCTTCAGCGTATTCCGTACGCAGGAAGTATGCCCGGACTGCGGAGGATCAGGCCGCAAGGTAAGAAAAGCATGCCCTGACTGCCAGGGACGCGGTTATATCAGAAAGCGCACAAAGGTGGAAGTCAAGATTCCTGCAGGCATCAACGACGGACAGCAGCTCCGCATTGCCGGCAAGGGTGAGCGCGGTATCAACGGCGGCGACAACGGCGATCTGTTTATCGAGATCCATATCCGTGACCACAGCCAGTTTGTCCGTGAAGGAAAGAATATCTACCTTGAGATTCCGGTAACGGCAGTCGATGCGACAATCGGCACGAGTGTCGATGTACCGACGATCCGCGGCGAAGTTTCCATGAAGATTCCCGCAGGCACACAGGAAGGCGCGCAGTTCCGCCTGAGAGGCGAAGGTGTTCCGGATGTGCGCGGCGGCAAGCCCGGTGATCAGATCTGCACGGTCAGAATCCAGGTTGACAAGAAGCTGACAGCGAAGGAAAAGGAACTGTACAGACAGCTTCAGGAGATTCAGAACGGCACGAAGAAATCACCGTGGGAGTCCTTTAAAAAGATGTTCAGCTGAGCACGCTCAGCGGAGGTTATATCATGAATATTGAACAGATGACGGAACAGCTCCAGGCCATCATTTTAAGTGCGCTCCAGAAAGCGCAGTCGGATGGAAATCCTGAGATTGCTGCAGAGCATATCCTGTCCGCCATGGTCAGCGATGACGGTCTGGACGGGATCTGGAGCAGGCTTGGAATTTCAAAGCAGGAACTGGAAGAAATAATCAATGCATATCTGAACCGGCTGCCGAAGTCTTCCCAGGCGTCCCAGCCGGGTCTGTCCAGATATGTCAGCGAAGCATATAATCACGCGCTTGAGTTTATGAAGCGCCATGACGATACCTATATGAGCAGCGGTGCGTTCCTTGTCGGTCTTCTGAAGACAAAAGCACCTGTGGTGGAGGAAATCCGCAGGAAGCTGGATGTGAATGCAAAGAATGCCGAAGCTGCCGAAGATGAACGGAGAGGCGGTGTAAGAATGGACGAAAAGACAAATGAGAGCCAGCTTGATGCATTATCAAAATACGGTCATGATCTTGTGCAGGATGTAAAGGACGGAAAAATCGATCCGGTGATCGGCAGGGATGACGAAATTCGCAGGGTCATCGAAATTCTTTCACGCAAAACAAAGAACAACCCGGTTCTGATCGGTGAACCCGGCGTCGGCAAAACCGCGATTGTCGAAGGCCTTGCCTGGAGAATCATGAACGGCGATGTGCCGATGGGACTGAAGGACAAGCGTCTGATCGAACTGGATATGGGCGCTTTGATTGCCGGAGCGAAATACCGCGGTGAATATGAAGAGCGTCTGAAGGGCGTATTGAACCAGGTGAAGGAAGCCGACGGAGGCATTATTCTGTTCATCGATGAAATTCATAATCTGGTCGGAGCCGGCAAGACGGAAGGCTCCATGGACGCCGCAAACCTCCTGAAGCCGATGCTGGCAAGAGGCGAACTGAAGTGCATCGGTGCAACGACCTTTGATGAATACCGGAAGTATATCGAGAAGGACCGTGCGCTGGAACGCAGATTCCAGAAGATTCAGGTAGCCGAACCGTCGGTGGAGGATACGATCTCGATTCTCAGAGGTCTGAAGGACAGATTTGAATCACACCACGGCGTGGAGATTAAGGACGAAGCGATTGTCGCGGCGGCGATGCTGTCGAACCGTTATATTACCGACAGATATCTGCCGGACAAGGCAATCGACCTGATCGACGAGGCCTGCGCAAGCATCCGCGTGGAAATGGATTCCATGCCGGCGGAGCTTGATGAGCTGACCCGCAGGATCATGACGCTGCAGATTGAGGAAACCTCACTGAAGGGTGAAGATGATCCCAAGACGATTGAGCGGCGTGAAGATATTGAGCGGGAGCTTGCCAATCTGAATGAGGAAAAGGAACGCAAGTTCTCCAAGTGGCAGGAAGAAAAAGAGGAACTCGATTCCGTCAAGACAGCGAAGGAGGATCTGGAAACAGCCCGTCTTCAGCTGACACAGGCACAGAACGACGCCGATTACGAGCTTGCCGCAAAATTGAAATATGATACGATTCCGTCCCTGGAAAAGAAGATTGCTTCGGCTTCTCAGAAAAAAGCGGGAGAGTCCATGATCCAGCAGGTTGTGGATGAGGACATGATCGCAAAGATCGTATCCAGATGGACGCATATCGAAGTCAGCCGTCTGATGAGCACGGAACGTCAGAAGATCCTGCATCTGCCGGATGCACTCCGAAAGAGAGTTGTCGGACAGAATGAAGCGCTGAAGCTTGTCTCTGATTCCATCATGCGTTCCAAGGCGCAGATTCAGGATGAAAACCGGCCGCTGGGCAGCTTCCTGTTTCTGGGACCGACCGGCGTCGGCAAGACCGAAGTCGCAAAGGCACTGGCAGAGCAGCTGTTCGATGATGAAGGGAAGATCGTCCGGATCGATATGTCCGAGTACATGGAGAAGTTCAGCGTATCGAGACTGATCGGTGCCCCTCCGGGATATGTCGGATATGAAGAAGGCGGGCAGCTGACGGAACAGGTCAGAAGGAATCCATATTCCATCGTGCTTCTGGATGAAGTCGAAAAGGCGCATCCGGATGTATTCAACATCCTGCTTCAGATCATGGATGACGGACGCATCACCGATTCCAAGGGCGTCACGGTGGACTTCAAAAACACGATTATCATCATGACGTCCAATCTCGGATCGCAGTATGCATTCGAGACGGATGCGGATGAGCGCTACGACCACTACATGAATGAAGTGCGCAGATTCTTCAAACCGGAATTTGTCAACCGTATCGATGAGATCATTGTCTTCAATGCATTGAATACGGATATGCTGAAGCTGATTGCGGACAAGTTCCTGAACCAGCTCAGAGGCAGACTGGCCCAGCGGGATATCGAACTGCAGGTAACCGACGCCGCAAAGCAGCGCATGATTGCATACGGCGTGGATCCGGCCTTCGGAGCCCGTCCGATGAAGCGCCATATCCAGCGTGAAGTGGAAACACTGGTCGCCAGGGTGATCCTGGAAAATCCTTCCGTGGAAGGAAGAACAATTGTCGTTGATGCGGATGATGACGGATATGAAGTATCCGTTCAGCAGAGCATGGCATAAGCATGATTAAGGGGAAACTTTTCGGAGTTTCTCCTTTTTTTTATGGCTTTCTGCAGGTGACCGGAGACTGTGCTTCGTAGTACAATAAAAAGCGGACAGGAACAGAAAATGTTTCATTTTATCGTAAATCCGGCAGGGGCTTCCGGCAGAACCGGAAGGATCTTCCGGAAACTGGAAGAAGAAATCAGACAGACGGGAAAAGAATATCAGGTGCATTATTCGTCACCTGTTTTCGGCATTGAGGATATCTGCCGCGATCTGACCGGAAGATATGAGAATCCCGATCTTGTGATTGTCGGCGGGGACGGCACGATGAATGAGGCGGTCAACGGCATCCGCGATATTTCACAGGTCAGGGTCGGATATATTCCGGCGGGATCCGGCAATGATCTCGCCAGAGGCCTGGGGCTGCCGGCGGACCGGATGGAAATTCTGCATGCAGTCCTCGAAGGAAAAGTTCGCAGATGCATGGATGTCGGACAGACGGAATTCTTCACCGTATATGACCGGAATGACAGATGCCCGAAGGCATTCGAATCGGATGTACCCGTTATCCGCAGGTGGAATGTCAGCTCGGGAATCGGATTCGACGCGCATATCTGCCAGAAGGCGGAGGCATCAAAGGCAAAAAAAATACTGAACCGGCTTTATCTCGGCAAACTGATCTATGTCGGGGTCGCCGCGAATATCGTACTGACGGAAAAAAAAGTTCCGTTTGAAATCAGAACGGATGCGGGAACGCTTCATCTGAACGACTGTCTGTTTGCGGTCGGAATGAACCAGCCGTATGAAGGCGGCGGATTCCGCTTCTGCCCCTCGGCAGAAGACAATGACGGGAAACTGAGCGTCTGTACGGCGGATCATGTCAGACAGATTGATTTTTTCCGTATCTTCCCGTATGCCTACAGCGGAAATCATCTGAAATTCGAGGGTGTGGAAACGTTTGATACGGAATCGATGGAGATCAGGACGGCGGAACCTCTCTGGGTCCATACGGACGGAGAGATTGCCTGCATGTCGGACCATGTCCGCATGAGCATCAATGAACAGCAGCTTCAGCTGCTGATGTAATACATGGAGTTGATTATGGCAAAAGCACTGTATAACGAAGGATACACACAGAACCGTGAGATTTCCTGGATGCGGTTCAACAACCGCGTACTGGATGAAGCGAAGGATCCCGATGTACCGCTGATCGAACGGCTGAAATTCGCGGCAATCCATTCGTCTAACCTGGATGAGTTTTTTACCGTCCGTGTCGGCAGTCTCTATGAGGCGAGAAGACTGAATCCGGAAGGTGCCGACAAGCTGTCGGGATGGACGCCGAAGCAGCAGCTGGACCAGATCTATGCGCGTGCGCGCAAGGATATTTCCAAGCGGGGAAAGATTCTGCAGGATCTGGATCAGGAAATGGTGAAGCACGGAATTCACCGTCTGAAGCCGGCTGAGTGCACAAAAGAAGAGCAGAAATACCTGCGCCGTTATTTCAGTGACCGGGTTCTGCCGCTGATCAGCGCTCAGGTGGTGGATACCGTACATCCGCTGCCGCGGCTCCAGTCCGGCGTTATTTACTGTGCCGGAATCCTGCGCTACAAGAACCGCGATTCCTTTGCGTTTGTACCGGTGCCCGGAGTTCTTCCGAAGGCGGTTCAGCTGCCGAGTGAAATCGGTCTGCGTTATGTGCTGACGGAGGATCTGATTCTCTGGGAACTCGGCTCGCTGATCAAAGGATCCGCCGTGCTGGAAGCACTGAATTTCCGAATTCTCAGAAGCGCGGATGTGGACCCGGAAGACGAAATGTTCGAGGATATTGCGGACTACCGTGAAAAGATGTCCAAAGTCATCAAGCAGAGAAGAAGGATGCGTGTTGTCCGCCTGGATGTATCCGACAAAATGAGCAGCGTAATGAGGAAATATCTGATGGAGCACCTGAAATGCGACAGCGGATGCATCTTTGAGTTCCGTCAGCCGCTCGATCTGAAATATGCGTTCTCGCTTGCTTCATTTCTGAAGGAAGAGGACCGTCAGCCGCTGGTGTTCGAACCGTATGAGCCGAAGCTTTCACCGGCATTGAACTATGATCTGCCGGTATTCGATCAGATCAGAAAAAAGGATGTGCTGCTTTCCTATCCGTATGAAAGCATGGATCCGTTTATCCTGCTGGTAAGACAGGCTTCCCGTGATCCGGATGTGACTTCCATCAGGATCACGATCTACCGTCTGGCGAAGCAGGCAAGACTGGTGGATTATCTGTGTCAGGCGGCAGAAAACGGCAAGGAAGTCGATGTCCTGATTGAACTCAAGGCACGCTTTGACGAACAGAACAACATCGACTACAGCGAGCGTCTGGAGGATTCCGGCGTAACGGTTATGTACGGCTTTGCGGAATACAAAGTGCATTCCAAGATCTGCCTGATTACCCGCATGAACGGAAAGAAGGCGGAACACGTCGCACTGATAGCGACCGGCAACTTCAATGAAAATACAGCAAAGCAGTATACCGACTTTGCCTATCTCACCGGGAGGGCTCCGATTGTCAGGGATGCGGTCGCATTCTTCCAGAATATGATGATCGGCAAGCTGGACGGTACTTACCGCAATCTGCTTGTCTCTCCGGTTTCTATGAAGCCGAAACTGATCGAAATGATCCGGGCGGAAGCGGAAAAGGGTGAAAACGGAAGGATCACGGTCAAGGTGAATTCCATCACCGATGAGGAAATGATCGAGGAACTCTCCAAGGCGTCGCGGGCCGGCGTGCAGATCAATATGATTGTGCGCGGCATCTCCTGCATCCTGCCGGGCGTAAAGGAAAGGACCGAAACGATCTCGATCCGTTCCATTGTCGGCAGATATCTGGAACATTCCCGCATCTATATCTTCGGGGAAGGAAAAGAGGAGAAGATGTATATCTCTTCCGCCGACTTCATGACCAGAAACATGGACAGACGCGTCGAGATCGCATGCCCCATTCCGGACGCCGGATGCCGGAAACAGATTCACGCCTATCTGGATCTGTGCTTTGCGGATAATGTGAAGGCGCGCAAGATGAAGAAGGACGGAAAATATGCAAAGATCAAAGCAGGTGAAGAAAGGATATCCGCCCAGGATGAACTGATGCGCAGCACGAAAGCAAGCACGCAGACCATCCCCACGCCTCCGCGCCGGCAGTCCATCGCCGTCTTCCGCACGGTATATTCCCGCAAAAAGAAAGAAGAATAGGAGAACACAAATTACCGCAGGCAGCTGCGGGATTCTTTGCTGTGTAAGGATAGAAAAATATGGTACAGGCATTGCAGGAAGGGGCAGCAGAAAGCCGGGTCAAGCCCGGCTCATCTTATTCCTTCTTTTTCTTTTTGGAAGATGTCTTTTTCTTCTTTTCTTTCGGGGCCTCTTCGCTGACGATGCCGAGATCTTTTTCCAGCGCTGCCTTGTATTCCTGGAAGGTTGCCAGACGCTCCTCGGAGACTTCCGGATACTGTGGATCCATATCCTTCAGTGTTTCGAGAATAATTTCGGATACGATGTAGCGCATGTACCATTTATGGTCCGCAGGAACCACATACCAGGGAGAATTCTTTGTGGAGGTATTGTTGATGGCATCCTCAAAGGCTTCCTGGTAGGCATCCCAGTAAGCACGTTCCTCATAGTCGCTGCCGGAGAACTTCCAGTTCTTTTCCGGTTCCTGGATTCTGCTCAGGAAGCGCTCAGCCTGTTCGTCTTTCGATACATTCAGGAAGATTTTGACCGTGCGGATATTGTTGTGGTACAGGTAGGTTTCAAAATTGACAATGTCTTCATAGCGGTATTCGAGCGCCCGTTCAAAGTCCGTGATTCTTCTGGCTTTTGCCTGGGTTTTCCAGAGTTCCTTGACTCTCCAGATCAGGACTTCCTCATAATGGGAACGGTTGAAAATTGCAATTTCACCTTTGGCGGGAACCTGCTGTTCAATGCGCCACAGGAAGTCATGTGCGAGCTCTGTGGAATTCGGGGACTTAAAGGCTGCTTCATGGACGCCGTGCGGCGACAGGCACTGCAGCACAGCCCGGATAGTGCCGTCCTTGCCGGCCGCATCCATTGCCTGGAACAGGAAGATGACGCCTTCCCGTTTTTCGGCATACAGCTTCTGCTGGAGCTCATCGATCTCAGCGTTGTTTTTCGCGATCTTGCGCTCGGCATCCTGTCTGTTTTTGCATAATGATGTTTCATCGGTGGAGACTTTGGAAAGCTTCAATTGTTTTGTGCCGTCATACTTATACTGGCTGAACATGGGATTACCTCTTTTTCTCTTTTTTTTTATAGTAACACTAAAAGGCAGAGAGCGGAATGTTGCTGTAAGCCTGATGCGTACGTGGTATAATAAGGCCCATGCAGGAGGAGATTTATGAATACCGGTTCCAATATTATTCTGACAGTACTGTTCGGAGGCATGGGTGCATGGCTGTTCGCCGGATGGTTCCGGACCAGAAATAAAATTACAATCTACGATAAAAAATGGTCAGCAAGCAGGATTCTGTTCATTGTTGCAGGCGTGCTGTCACTGGCAACCATGTATCTGTATACTTCCGTACTCGATTTCATCCGCATCGGCGCAATGCTGCTGTGCATTATTGCCTATATGCTGACAAGGGACGGGATCGGCGATGAAGGCGTTTCATGCAACGGAAGCTTTTATCCGTGGAACGTCGTCCGTTCCTATGATTTCCAGGAAGAGAAGAAAAGCTTCTATGCGGTCTTCAGTGTCTGGGATAAGCAGTCGAAGAAAAACGGCAATTATCAGGCAAATATCAATTTTGATCTGAAGGATGAAGAAGCGGTCAAAGAACTGCTGAAAAAGAAAATCGGAAAGCGCTACGTCAGACGCAAGAAGTAAAGGACCGTTTATATCCGGTCCTTTTAAAGTTCGTCTCATTCCTTTTTCTTCAGCACGCTTAGCACATATTCTTCCGACACATCAAGAAGCTCGGCTGTCTCATGTACCGCTTCGTCTTTATCCATTCCTCTGGCAATAAAGCGGCTGAATACTTTGATGATACTTGAATTGATGCCTTCTTCCAGTCCTTCGGCTCTTCCTA
>SVBN01000030.1 GCA_015058875.1 Erysipelotrichaceae bacterium
TTTGGCAGCAGTATCAACGATCGGTTTTGCAATATTATCAGCGATCATAAACGTATGTCTCTGATTAAAGTATAGCCGATCGTCAGTAAAAATGACTTAAGGTGCTAACCTTAAGTCACTTTGTTCCGGATCAGACAATTTGATTATTTTGTTCAGACAGATTCAAAACATGCCGGATGATTGATAAAATAATATGGTTAAAGAGGACGGATATGAGCTATATCGAATTTCGGAATGTCACAAAGGTCTACCATGTCGGCGAAGTGGATATCCATGCCCTGGACGGCGCTGATTTCAGCGTGGAAAAGGGACAGTTCATTGTCATTGCCGGAGCGAGCGGCGCCGGCAAGAGCACGATTCTGAATATTCTCGGCGGCATGGATACATGCACGACCGGCGAGATCATCGTGGATGGTGTCCGGGTGGATCAGATGGATGAGAACCAGCTGACCGATTACCGGCGGTATGATATCGGCTTTGTATTCCAGTTCTATAACCTTGTTCAGAATCTGACGGCATTGGAAAATGTCGAACTGGCGACTGAAATCTGCAGGGATCCGCTGAATCCATCGGAAGTGCTGAAACAGGTCGGTCTGGAAGAGCGCATGCATAATTTCCCGTCCCAGCTTTCCGGCGGGGAACAGCAGCGTGTCGCCATTGCCAGAGCTCTGGCAAAGAACCCGAAGCTTCTGTTATGCGATGAGCCGACCGGTGCACTGGACTATGTTACCGGAAAGCAGATTCTGAAGCTTCTTCAGCAGACATGCCGCGATCTCGGCATGACTGTCATTATCATTACCCATAACCTGGCATTATGCCCGATGGGAGACAGGGTTTTCCGTGTGAAATCCGGAAGAATCATTTCTGAAGAAACCAACGAGCATCCCCAGGATATTGATACGATCGAGTGGTGAGCAATGCCCCGCACACTGAAGAAAGACATATTGAGACTGATCCGGTCAACCAGAGGCCGCTTCTTTTCACTGACTGCGATTGTCATGATCGGAGTCGCTTTCTTCGTGGGCGTTTCCGCATCCTCCACGATTATGGCCGACAATGTTGACGCCTATTCCGACCGGCTGGATCTGAAGGATATCACAATCTATTCCAGCTACGGCTTCGATCAGGAAGATATCGATGCTCTGATGTCACTGGAGGAAGTGGAATATGCGGAAGGGGCGAAATTTGTCGATGTCATGGCAGGCTCCGGTTCCGTTACCCTTGTAACAAGAGTGCACAGCTATGACCCGGAGAGCAGAATCAATCATTTTGAACTGGTGGACGGCAGGCTGCCGGAAAACAGATATGAAGTGCTTTCGGAATCGGGGACGGATCTCGAACCCGGATACCAGGTCGGCACTGTGATTGAATTCAGCCGGCCGGAAGATGACCTGGAAGACTGGCTGAACGTGAACAGAGTAACGGTCGTCGGCACGATCGATACACCGCTTTACCTGAATGAAACAAAGGAAAACAGCACCTTATCCAACCAGTATCTGCAGACTTATCTGTATATCCCAGAAGAAGCGTTTGAGATCGATTATGATCTCGAGGCAAATGTCATTGTCAGAGGCGCTAAGGGCTATGAGTCCTTTTATGATGCCTATGAGGAATACACATCCGCTGTCCGGGAGAAGATCGAAGACTTCGGTACCACGCAGGTTATGCACCGGCATGATGCGGTGCTGGCGGAAGCGTATGACAAGCTGAATGACGGCTGGCAGGAATACTACGACGGCGAGAAGGAATTCAATGAAAAGATTGCCGACGCTGAAAAAGAGATTGCGGACGGCGAAAAGGAAATCGCGGACGGCGAGAAGGAACTTGCGGACGGAATACAGAAGCTGAAGGACGCCCAGGATGAACTGGATGAAGCGGAAACAGACGGCTACCGGCAGATCGCGGACGGCCGTGCGGAAATCGAAAAGGGCAGGGAAAAACTGAAGGAAGGCGAACACGAGTTCTACGAGAAGCAGGAAGAATACCTTGCCTTAAGGGATCAGATAGATGAAGCGATTGATATGCTGAAAGACGCAAAGAGCGGTATCTCACAGCTGAACGACGGCCTGAAACAGATTGACGACGGCATTGCCTCCCTGGAACAGGCAAAGGAAGGCCTGAAGCAGATCGATGAAGGCATGGTGCAGATCGATGAAGCTCTGCCGCAGCTCGAACAGGCACAGCAGGGACTTGAACTGATCAATGGTCTGATCGATGCACTGGACGCCTCTGAACAGGCAGTTGATGCGGCTGCCGCATTGCTGCCGGAAGTGCCGCAGGAAACCATGGACGCCGTCGGTTCCCTGGTGGATGCGGTTCTGGATCAGGATCCTGCGGACTGCAGCGGGATTGATTTCTCACAGGCAGAGACACAGCTCAATAACGGAATAGACGCTGTGAATGATGCGCTGGAAAACAGTGATCTGATTGATCAGAACAGCACCGTACAGGATCTGATTGACCGGTATCCGGAACTGTCCGGACTGGCACAGTCCCTCGGGATTGATGCGTCTGCGTCGGTCGGGGAACTGATTCAGTCTGCGGAAGACAGAATTGAAACAATCGCTCCGAATGCTGATCAGATGGCGGATGCGTGCAAGACGGCGGTAGCCGTCATGCCGGAGGGCGGACTTCCGCAGGATGTGAAGGACGCCGTGCATGCGCAGATGGAAGAAATCCGGGAAAACGGACTGAGCCCGGAAGCGGCTGCCGCTTTGAAGCAGGAAATCGAAGCACAGAAACAGCAGCTGCTGGCACAGAAGGAAGAAATCGCTTCGCAGCTGAGGGAACAGGGGATTGATCCGGATAACCTGAGTACGGAGATTGAAAATCTGAGAAGTCAGCGTGAACAGCTGCCGGCAATGCGGCAGGAAATCACGGATCAGCTGGCGGCGCAGGGTATTGCGGAAGATCAGATCGATGCGAAGATTGAAGAACTGAAAGTGCAGAGGCAGGAACTGGAAGAGACAAAAAAGACAGCCGCGGAAGGACTGAAACAGCTGGAACTGGATGTTGACGATCCGGAGCTGGAGAAGAAAATCGATGCGAAAATCGCGGAACTGAAGGACCAGCAGCGTCAGATCGATGAAGGCCTTGCCAAAGGTCTGGCCATGCTGGAAGACGGCAGGGATACGCTGAACAAAGCGTATATGGCTACGATCAACGCCGCGGCGGAACTGGCAGAGGAAGTGGAGAAAGCCCAGAAGGAAATCAATGACGGCTGGGCGGAGATCGAAGAAAACCGGCAGAAGCTGGAAGACGGAAAGCAGGAACTCGAAGAAGCAAAGAAGGAACTGGAAGACGCGCGGAAGGACGGACTGCAGGAGCTTGCGGATGCGAGAAGCAAACTCGACAAGGCTCAGCAGGATATTGATGAACTGGAAGACGGGGAATGGACCGTACTCGACAGGCAGTCCCATTATGCCAGCCGCACCTACCGGAATACGGTGGAACAGATGGCTGCGATTGCGGCGGTATTCCCGGTATTCTTCTTCATGGTTGCGGCACTGGTATGTCTGACGACCATGACGAGAATGATCGATGAGCAGAGATCCCAGATCGGCATCATGCGGGCGCTCGGATACAGCGAACTGCAGTGTGCCATGAAATATCTGCTGTATGCGGCGGCTGCGACATTCTTCGGGGAAATCCTCGGCGTGATCCTCGGCCTTGCAATCTTCCCGTATATCATTTACACGGCATGGCGGATGATGTATGTTCTGCCGCCGATGAAGATATATATTCCGTGGAATCTGATCCTGCTGTCCTCCGTGTCATTCATGGCGGTCATGCTGGCGACGACCTGGTTTGCCTGCCGCGGGGATATGAAGGAAGTGCCTTCCCAGCTGCTGAGACCGAAATCTCCGAAGCTCGGCAAGAGCGCGCTGATTGAAAAGATCCCGCTGATCTGGAACAATCTGAGCTTTACCTGGAAGGTGACGATGCGCAATCTGTTCCGCTATAAGAAGCGTCTGGTCATGACCGTGATCGGCGTTGCCGGATGCGCGGCGCTGCTGATCACCGGATTCGGCGTGCGTGATTCCATCAACTCCATGGTGGATATCCAGTTCGATGAGCTGCAGCTGTTTGATGGTCAGGTCAAAGCCGAAAAGCTGAAGATGAGCGAAGTGGAAGCCTTTGCCCTGGAGGTAAGAGGCTATGACAATATCGGACATGTCACGATCGCCGGCAGCTACAGTGCAATCGGCACAAACGGCCATGATCCGCTCGAGGAAACAATTACCGTGCAGGTATTCAAAGATCCGGAAACGATCATTCCGTGCTATACGCTGCGCACCAGAAAAGGACATGACCCGATTTCCCTGGATGATACCGGAGCCGTGATCAGCGAAAAGCTGGCGGAAAATCTTGATGTGGGCGTCGGGGATACCATCCTGACGGAAAGCAGCACCGGCGTAAAGCGGAACGTCAGGATTGCGGCAGTCGCGGAAATGTATATCCAGCATTACATGTTCATGACGCAGAACTATTACACCGAAGTGTTCGGTAATCCGCTGGCCATGGATACATTGCTGGTGCAGGTGGATGGCAGTGATGAAGACAGCCGGGCATTCCAGCAGGAAATCGTGCATGACGACAGGGTCAGCGAACTGCATTTCTATGATTCGATCCTCGAGAATTTCAAGACCATGGTCAATTCCCTGGATCTGATTGTATGGACACTGATTATCTCCTCCATGTCACTTGCCTTTGTGGTTCTGGGCAATCTGATGAATATCAACATCAGCGAGCGCCAGCGCGAGATCGCAACATTGAAGGTTCTGGGATTCCGCAGGAAGGAAGTGGAGGATTATATCTACAAGGAAAACAATGTGCTGACGGCACTGGGCGCGCTGACCGGCATACCGGTCGGCCAGCTGCTGCATCATTACATCATGCGCCAGGTGGAAATGGATTATGTCATGTTCGGCAGAAGCGTTGCCGTTTCCAGCAATATCCTGTCGGTTCTTATGACCGTTCTTTTCGGCATGCTGGTGAACTTCTTCATGAGGAAGAAACTGAAGGCGATCGAAATGGTTGAATCGCTCAAGAGCGTTGAATAACAATTGCGAACTTTCCGAAGATCACGCATAATGAAAGAAGGAGGACTAACAATCATGAGTGAATTCAAAGTACTGCGCTGCAAGGGGTGCGGAAAAATGGTTCTGACACTGAAGGACAGCGCCTGCCCGACAAAGTGCTGCGGTGAAGCAATGGAAGTGCTCACAGCCAATACAACTGACGGTGCTGCTGAAAAGCATGTTCCGGTTGTAACAAGAGAAAACGGAAAGCTGGCTGTCAACGTCGGTTCCGTAGATCATCCGATGCTGGAAGCGCACTTCATCCAGTGGGTTGCTCTGGTGGGAGACAAGAGCGTTCAGATCTGCGAACTGAACCCGGGCGAAGCTCCGCACGTGGAAGTTCCGGATGACGGCTCCGTCAAGGAAGTCTACGAATACTGCAATCTTCACGGACTCTGGAAAACAACTTTATAATTCAGACAAAGCTGCATAAAAGCAGCTTTTCCCATATTTATAAGACAGGAAAGGAACTGGACTATGACATTATTGAAAAACGGATGCATTCACGACATGGTAAACAGAGAACCCTATAACGCGGATATCCTGATTGAAGACGGAAAGATCAGAGCGATCGGGCACGATCTTCCGGAAGATGGGGAAGTAATCGATCTCAGCGGCCTGGATGTATATCCCGGCTTTATCGATGCCCACAGCCACATCGGTCTTGCCGGCACAGGCATCGGATATGAATGCATTGACTACAATGAAATGAGCGATATCTGCTCGCCGCAGGTACGGGCAATCGACAGCTTTGACCCGTTTGACCGGAGTCTTAAGACGGCCGCAAAAGCCGGCGTCACCACCGTTGCGACAGGGCCCGGTTCCGCCGATGTACTGGGCGGAACATGGATCGCTGTCAAGACCACCGGCGTATGCGCGGATGATATGGTTGTCCGTGATCCGGTTGCCATGAAATGCGCATTCGGTGAAAATCCGAAACGGTGCTATAAGGACAGAGGCGCAAGTGCGAGAATGTCCACGGCTGCCCATTTCCGGAATATGATGTATCAGGCGAAGGAATACCTGGCAAAGAAGGAAGCGGCAGGGGATGACATCTTCAAAAAGCCGGCCTACAACCAGAAGTGCGAGGCGCTGATCCCGGTTCTGAAGAAGGAAATCCCGCTGAAAGCGCACGCCCATCAGGCAAATGATATTCTGACCGCAATCCGTCTTGCCAAAGAATTTGATGTCAATCTGACCCTGGAACATGTCACGGAAGGTCATCTGATTGCGGATAAGCTGGCGGAAAACAGTCAGTATCCGATGGCGGTCGGTCCGACATTCAGCCATGCTTCAAAATATGAACTGCAGAATATCTCCTGGCAGACGCCCGGCATTCTTTCTTCCAAGGGCTGCCAGGTATCGATCGTTACCGACCATCCGTTCTCACTGGAAGAATATCTGCCCATCTATGCCGGACTCGCCGCAAAGGCAGGCATGGACCGTTATGAAGCACTGAAGGCAATCACAATCAATCCGGCAAAGCATCTGCTCATTGATGACAGAGTCGGTTCCCTGGAACCGGGCAAGGATGCGGATATCGTCGCATATGAAGGAGATCCGTTTGAAATCACATCCGAAGTCAGGCTTGTGCTGATTGACGGAAAGAGAGTCTGAAAGAGACCGGAATATGATCTACACAGTGACGCTGAATCCGGCGCTGGATTATGTCATACAGACAGATCATTTCCGGACCGGACAGATCAACCGGAATAAAGAAGAGCATCTGTACTTCGGCGGCAAGGGCGTCAACGTGTCCTGCATCCTGAAGGAACTGGACACGGAAAGCACGGCTCTGGGATTCATTGCCGGTTTTACCGGAAAAGCACTGCAGGATGGTCTGAAGGGCAGCGGCATCCGTACTGACTTCATTGAAGTGAGTCAGGGAATGACACGCATCAATGTCAAAGTAAAATCGGATGATGAAACCGAGATCAACGGCAGAGGACCGGAAATCGCGGAAGCGGATTTCGCGGCTCTGCTGGATAAACTCACTGCCCTGAAACAGGGGGATACGCTGGTTCTCTCCGGCAGTATTCCTTCCTGCATGCCGGCGGATACCTATGAAAAGATTCTGGAAAAGACCGGTCCGGAAGTGCGGACTGTCATCGACGCTGAAAAGGATCTGCTGATAAAGGTTCTGAAGTATCATCCGTTCCTGATCAAGCCGAATCATATCGAACTCGCGGAAATGTTCGGCGTTTCCCTGAAGACACAGGAAGACATCGTGACATATGCCGCAAAGCTGCAGGAAATGGGAGCACGGAATGTGCTTGTCTCCATGGCCAAAGACGGCGCTGTTCTGCTGGATGAATTTCACAATGTTCATGTCACGGGAGCAGCGGAAGGAACCGTTGTCAATTCCGTCGGCGCCGGTGATTCGATGGTCGCAGGATTCCTTGCCGGCTGGGGGAAGACAGGAGATTATGGCTATGCCCTGAAGCTCGGTACTGCCTGCGGCGGAGCGACGGCATTTCATTCCGGTCTGGCAAAAAAAGAAGAGATCGAAGAGGTGTTCCGGACATTATGACATACAGAATCCTGTGCTACGGTGATTCCAATACATACGGCTATATTCCTGCGGGAATGGGCACGCGGTATGATGAGCAGACGCGCTGGACTGCGCTGCTGCAGAAGAAACTCGGAACGGATTATACAATTATTGAAGAAGGCTGCAGCGGCAGAACAACGGATATCGACGATCCGGATGCTGTATGGAAAAACGGAATGAAAGGACTGCACATATCCCTGCATTCCCACAGGCCTCTGGATATGATCATCCTGATGCTCGGTACCAATGATCTGAAGACAACGTTCCGCCGTGATGCAAAGACAATCGCAGCATCCGCGGCGTCGCTCGGACGTGAATCCTGCAGATATCTGAAGGAAAAGCAGGGATATGAACCGGTCATCCTGTTCCTGTGTCCGCCGGCACTGGATCCATCCGTGACCAAAGGTCCGTTCGGTACGGATTTCACGGATGTATCTGTGGAAGTGTCTGAAGACCTCGGAAGATATTACAGGAAACAGGCTTCCGAAAACGGATGGGTATTTATGAATACTGCGGAGTTTTTGAAATCCTCCGGATCGGACGGGCTTCATTGGAATCCGCAGGAGCATCGGATGCTGGCTGAAAAACTGGCTGAGCTGATTCCGGAGATCAGAATACAGACTGTCCAAAAATGACAGGAATCAGTTTTGTATTTCAGCTATGGTTCTGCTATAAAGTGAGAGAAGATGCGATTACACATCTGGCCGGGGTTCCGCTCCCGTGAAAGGCGGACATATGTAATCAGACGGCAGGGCAGAAATGCCCTGTTCGTTTTCGAAGGGATAAATCAGACAGATTTCTGATTCCTGTTTATATTGGGAAAAAGAGGTCTGTTTTTCTTCATCATTACGCATGTTTCCGTAAAACGGAGACATCGGAAGGCAGACTGTCTGAGTTTTTTTCAGTTTGTAATTCTTTGCGTTGGATTGCAAATACTCTTGTGCTACAATAGGAACGTTGAAATTTCAGAAAAGAGATATTGACACATTCGTGATGTACATAGATGAGGTAGAAGAAGAAAGATGGAGAAGTACAAGAGAAGTTGGGATTTCCACGGCAGAACATTAACAGTCGAAAACGGGGAAATCGCCAAGCAGGCCGGCGGATCGGTATTGGTCCGCTACGATGACACGGTGGTCCTGTCCACCGCAACAGCCAGTCATGAAGCGAAGGATACGGATTTCTTTCCGCTGACTGTGCTCTACAATGAAAAAATGTATGCTGTCGGAAAAGTTCCCGGCGGCTTCCTGAGAAGAGAGGGTCGTCCGACAGAACATGCGACACTGACCGCACGTCTGATTGACCGTCCGATCCGTCCGCTGTTTGCGGAAGGATTCCGCAACGAAGTACAGGTTGTCAACACCGTGCTGTCCGTTGATCCGGACGCTGACAGCGCACTTGCCGCCATGTTCGGCAGCTCCCTGGCACTGTGCATTTCCGATATTCCGTTCAACGGACCGATCGCCGGCGTAACCGTCGGAAAGGTAGATGGTGAATACATCATCAACCCGTCCGTAGAGCAGAGCGAGCGTTCCGTACTCAGCCTGACTGTTGCCGGCACAAAGGATGCCATCAACATGGTTGAAGCCGGTGCGAAGGAAGTTTCCGAAGACGAAATGGTTGAAGCACTGATGATCGGTCATCAGGCCATCAAGGAACTCTGCGCAATCCAGGAAGAAGTGATTGCTGCATGCGCAAAGGAAAAGATGGAAATTACCCTGTATGAAATCAATCCGAGAATCAAGGCATACATGGATGAACACGGCAGAAAGGCAATCGAGGAAGCCGTATCCATCAAGGGCAAGCTGGAACGCTACAACAAGATCGATGAACTGATCGCCCAGATGGAGAAGGAAGTTGCCGAAAATCTCGAATGGGAAGATGATGCCGCAAAGGAAAAGGCAGTCAAGCAGGCCCATGAATACGGTGTTGAAATCGAAGCCGGTGAAGTCAGAAGACTGATCTCCGAAGAAAAGATCAGACCTGACGGAAGAAAGCTCGATGAGCTGCGTCCTCTGGACAGCCAGGTTGACCTGCTTCCCAGAGCCCATGGTTCCGCAATGTTCACAAGAGGTGAGACACAGGTTCTCTCCGTCACAACACTCGGTTCCCTGGATGACAACCAGCTGATTGAAGATGTTACTCCGACAACAGCGAAATACTTCATGCATCATTACAACTTCCCGCCGTTCTCCGTCGGCGAAGTCGGACGCATGAGCTCCCCGGGCAGAAGAGAAATCGGACACGGCGCACTCGGTGAAAGAGCGCTGCGTCAGGTACTTCCTTCCCTGGAAGAATTCCCGTACACAATCCGTACGGTTGCCGAAGTTCTGGAATCCAACGGATCCAGCTCCCAGGCTTCCATCTGCGCAGGCACAATGTCCCTGATGGCAGCCGGCGTTCCGATCAAGGCCATGGTCGCAGGCGTTGCGATGGGTCTGATCACAACCGGAAACAGCTATTCCATCCTGACGGATATTCAGGGTATGGAAGACCACTACGGCGACATGGACTTCAAGGTTGCCGGAACAAGAAAAGGCATCACTGCTCTGCAGATGGATATCAAGGTTGAAGGCATCTCCGAGGAAATCCTCAAGGAAGCACTCGCCCAGGCCCATAAGGGAAGAATGGAAATTCTCGACAATATGGAAACAGCCATCAGCGAGCCGAGAGATCATCTGTCCCCGTATGCACCGAAGTTCGTTGCGTTCACAATTCCTGTTGACCGCATCAGAGATGTCATCGGTACAGGCGGAAAGACAATCAACCAGATCATCGCCGACTGCGATAATGTCGTAATCAATGTCGATGATGACGGTCATGTTGCAATCTACCACACCAACCAGGAAATGCTCGACAAGGCAAAGGCAATTATCGAGGATCTGACCCGTACGGTTGCGGTAGGCGATGTGTTCGAATCCACAGTTACCGAAGTACGTGAATCCTTTGCGTTCGTCAACCTGTTCCAGGGAACGGATGCGCTGCTGCACGTATCCGAAATCTCCTGGGAGAGAACACCGAAGATCTCCGATGTGCTCCATGTCGGCGACAAGATCAATGTCAAGGTCATCAGCGTCGATGAATCCGGCAAGGTCAAGGTTTCCGCAAGAGAGCTGCTGGAAAAGCCGGAAGGATATGTTGAGCCCAAGAAGAAGTCTTCTTCCTCTTCCAGATCCTTCAGCAATAAAAACGGTGAGAAGAAATCCTCTTCTTCCTCCGCAAATGTTGAAAAGCGCTTCTTCCGGAAAAGAGACGCCGACAGAGAATAAATGAATTATCCCGGGGATTAAGTCTCCGGGTTTTCATTTCCGGTGTTTCGGATTCTTTCTGCCCGGCGTCAGATTTCATGCTATATTAATTAAGCTGACTGAAGGTGAACATATGAGAATGAGAAAGAAAAAGTGGGCGGAACCGTATCTGGAAGCCCATGGGGAATATGCATTAAGTGATCCGAAAGAATATAAAGGCAGATGGAAGGAGATTCTGAACGGCAGAGAGCTTCATGTCGAGATCGGCATGGGCAAGGGAGACTACCTGATCCGGATGTCGGAAATGTATCCGGAAGATGCCTGGGTGGGAATCGAAAAAGACCGCAATGCGGCTGCGACGGCCTGCCGGAAGATGCTGGAGGATGAATCCTGCAGCCAGAACAACAACCGCATGATCGTTGCGGACGGAGCGTATCTCGCCGACTGGTTTGCGGAAGGGGAAATTGATGTCATTCATCTGAACTTCTCCGATCCCTGGCCGAAGAAATATACGCATAAGCGCAGACTCTCGAGTGAGAAGTTTCTGAATCTGTACAAACAGCTGCTGTCGGAAAACGGCTGCGTGCGGATGAAGACGGACAACAAGGGTCTGTTTGAAGACTCGGTGCTGTATTTCCTGGAGAACGGATTTACCCTGACGGAGTTCTCCGTGGACTACCGCCGGAATGAGCATCCGGAAGATGCGGTGACCGAATACGAAAACAGATTCATGGAGCTCGGGCAGCCCATTTACCTGCTGAAAGCGGTTGCTGCACCGATTCAAAAGATCGGATAAGTATGCTATGATTTCATTTATGAAAGCAGCCGGATTAAAACGTTTTATACTCATGTCACTGAGTGTATTTCTGCTGGGCGGATGCAGCAGATACAGCGATGATCTGCTCGGCGCCGTGATGGAAAAGCTGAGTCTTGCGGCGGAGCTGCCGGCAATGCGGCCGACTTACAACAGTACGTATTACAGGTATTATAAAGAACCCTATGTCGGAAGAATTTCATCCGATGCCACCAGCAATATTTTCTGCCTGAACGGCACGCAGTTTGTCATGAACCTGAATGTTCCGGGAATGATCAATCAGGCGTATTATCCCGGGGAAACCGTCGGGGGAATGCTGGTGGAAGGGGCGTCGCTTGCGGCGGAAACAGCCGGACATTACACCGACTGGCAGTCGCAGGAGCGCACCTACGTATGCCGCGTATACCGGTCGCAGAATCTGTATGTGACGATTCTGAATACGGATTTTACGGAATTCTTCGCCATGAGCACGAAAAACGAAGTCCCTTCGCTTGCATATGAGATGCTGGTCATCGCCAAATCGGTGGAAACGGACGATGAGAAAATACTCAGCCGTTTCTCCAATCACAGTGTCATTTCCTATCAGAAGAAAAAACTGGAACTGTTCCAGGATATGATACCGGTCAACGGGGCAATCGAAGAGCTCTTTGTCGACTATGACGAGGAAGGAATCCGGATCGGCGACAGCAGTCAGCTCTCCGAACTGCCTTCGGCCGTACCGGAAGCGGATGAGCTGTGGCCGCAGCCTGAAGAAAGCGCTGTTCCCGAAGAAGAACAGGAAGGGATGAATGCGCAGGATGAGGGTTAACAAGCGTATCAAATTGTCTTAAAATAATAAAAAGAAGCAGTAAGAAAGGAAAGTGAACGCATGCTGAAAAAACTGTCAAGCCTTCTGTTTGAGGAAACTGAAGAAGAGATTGAAGAGGAAATTATAGAAGAACCCGTACCCGAACCGGAACCTGCCCGCAAGCGCAGAAAGGAAGCGGCACCCGAGCCCGAAACAAAGCAGGCTGAAACAAAGACCTCGATGCAGAGAATCGATGTCACCCAGCCGCTGCCGGCAATTACCGGAAATCCTTCCGGCAATGATTCGGTATTCCGTCCTGCCGAGCCCGAAAAGCAGAGACCGCTCGGTCTGACTGTCGATGAGCTCGAAGGAACAGCCGCAAAACCGCAGCCTGTTCAGGAGCCCGCAAAACCGGCGCCGGTTCAGAAGCCGTCCCGTCAGAAGAAGCAGGGATATGATTTCCAGCCGGTCATTTCACCGATTTTCGGTGTGGATGAAACTGCCGATACAAGTGCTGTACAGACAGCCGGCAATCCCCGCAATGCCCGCAAGAACGACGGAAATGTTTCCGAAGTCATCAGCCCGATCTACGGCGTGGCAAAGGAAGAGGAGACAGCGCCTGTTCAGACAAAGCAGGCAGTCAAGCCGGCACCGGTGCAGGAATCTGTATTTGCGGCACCGGAAGAAAAACCGGAACCGGTCCAGGAAGATGATGTTCCGGAATTCTCCCTGGACGATATTCTCCGCGTGCGCGATGAAGAATATGCAAGGGACAACCGCATGGTAATGCAGTCTCTGTTCCCGGACCTCGACGGAAGCGATGAAGATGTTCCCGATGAGACAACCATCATGAGCAGGAACGTCACTCCGTTCGGAAAAATCGGTGGAAACAACGAATGAAATACTATTTCATCGGTATAAAAGGCACGGGCATGGCTGCCCTTGCCTGCATGCTGCATGATCTGGGCAACGAAGTCAGCGGAAGCGATCTGGCGAAACATTTCTTCACGGAAGATGAACTTCGCAAAAGAGAGATTCCGCTCTTTGAATTTAACCCGGACAATGTGCCGGATCACTGTCATGTCGTGATCGGCAACGCCTTCCTGGAAGATTTCCCGGAAGTGATCGCAGCCCGTCAGAACGAAGGCAATGTATGCCTGAGATATCATGAATTTGTCGGCAGATTCCTGGAGCCGTACCGCACGGTCGCGATCTCCGGAAGCCATGGCAAGACGACGACAACCGGCATGATGTCTTCCGTACTCTCACGGAAAGGCAATACCGGCTGGCTGATCGGCGACGGTACCGGTCATATTGAAAAGGACAGCGTTTACTTCTGTCTGGAAGCGGATGAATTCCGCCGGCATTTCCTGGAATACCATCCCGAATATGCCATTGTAACCAATGTCGAAATCGACCATGTGGATTACTTTAAGGATGAAGCGGACTACCGCAGCGCATTCGAATCCTTTTCTTACAATGTGAAGAAGGGCATGGTCATCTGGGGAGAAGACGCCGAGGCAAGAAAGCTGAAGCTGAATCCCGATATCGATGTTTACTGGTACGGCGAAGCGGAGAACGATGACTTCCGCGCCGTCAATATTGATGAGCGCAGCGACGGAATGGATTTCGATGTCGAATTCCGCGGTGAATTCCGGGGTCATTATTCCCTGCCGTTTGTCGGTCATCATCTTCTGCTCGATTCCCTTGCGGTTATTTCCACCGCATTGCTGGAAGGCATGGAACCCGAAGCGATCGAAGAGGGACTGCATGCATTCCGCGGCGCAAAGAGAAGATTTGTGATTGAACACGACGGAGATAATATCTACGTGGATGATTATGCCCATCATCCGACCGAAGTGAAAGTTACGATTGCATCCGCCAGAAAGCGTTTCCCTGACAGAAAGCTCGTTGCCGTGTTCAAGCCGCACCGTGCATCCCGCGTATTATATTTCGCGGATCAGTTTGCGGATGCGCTGCGCGGAGCCGACAGGATTTATCTGTGCGATTTTACTTCCATTGATGATAAGCAGGACGGAACGGATATCGATATTACCTATCTGCAGAAACGCCTGGAAGGTTCCGTTATCCTGAGTGAGGATGAAGCCGGTGCAAAGCTGCTTTCCGAAGAAAAGCCGGCGGTCTTCCTGTTCATGTCCAGCAAGGATATTTACTGGCTTGCCGACCTTGTAAAAAAGAATCACTGATATCTGACAGGATGCCGCGGGGCATGATTTCCCGCGGTATTTTTTACGCCGGGAAATCCGGAAACGGGAAGTGAAAAAAGCAGGTTAAGCGCTACCAATATGATTGAAAATATTTTCATTTTTTTCTATAATTAATTCCAGTAGAGGTAATAATTATGGATGAGCTTTTGCTTGCATTATCAAATGTATCAAGTCAGGTGCTTCCGATTGCGGGAGCTGTGGCACTGATTTTTCTGTGCATCGTATTAAACAGAGTATGGAAACTGATCGAAGCCATCACCGTCACAGTGAAAAATCTCGATCCGACTCTGAAACTGGTTGACCAGAGCATTGAAAAGGTACAGGCTCCGCTGGACACGGTTGTCAAGCTGAGTCATTCTCTTGACGATGTTCATGACAAAGCTTCCGAGTCGATCGAACGTCTCTCACAGAAAGCAAGTGAGAATGCAGACAATCTGAAGTCCTTTGTTCAGGAGAAACTGAATAAAGCCGAGGAGAGCGTTGAGGAGGCAGTTGAAAATGAGTGAACGCAATGATTTCGAAGAGAAGGTCGAAGAACTGAAGGAAGAAGCTCAGGAAAAGATCGGAAATTCCATTGAAAATGTCGAAAAGACAGTTGAAGATCTGAAAACAAAGATGAAGGAACTGAAGGCAGACGATCCGGAAACAGCGGAAAAGGAAGACAGAAAGCTGAACATTCCTGATTTCAACCTGAATGCGGAACAGAAAAAATCCCTGGAAGAAGTCGGCGCAAATGTCGCTGAAAAAGTCAATGAACTTAAAGACAGCGCAGCTGCGGCATTTGATGATGCCAGAGAAAAGCTGACCGGACTGTATGAGGAAAATCTGAAGGAACCGGTCGAGCAGGCAGCCGAAAAGGCAAAGGCAGCAGCCGAAGAAACCGTAAAGGCTGTAAATGAAAAAATCGCCGATCTGAGACATGAAGGCGAAGAAGCGGCCGAAGAGGCAAAGGAAACGGTTGAAGACGTGCAGGAAGCTGCCGCCGAAACAGCGGAAGAAGTGAAAGAAGCCGTGGAAGAAAAGACTGAAGAAGCTGCCGAAGCGGCGGAAGAAGTACAGGAAGCCGCGGAAGAAAAAGCGGAAACCGTACAGGATAAGCTGAGTGAAGCCGCTGAAAAAGCAAAGACAGCGGTTACCGGATTAGCCGGAACCCTGCTGGAAAAAGGACAGGACGCTTCTGAAAATGTTCAGGAGAAACTGAGCGAAGCGGGAACACGTGCGAAGGCTGCCGCAGACAATGCGTTCAGAACTGTCAGCGGTAAGATTGCCGAACTGAAGAAAGACGGCGATGATGCAGCGGAAGCTGTCAGAAACAACACGGAAGATGCACTGGAAACTGTTTCCGAAAAGGCTGAGGAAGCTGCGGAAACTGCCGCCGGGACTGCGGAAGAAGTCCAGGAAGCCGTAAAGGAAACCGTGGAAGAAGTCAGAGTAAATATTCCCGATGCCGGGAAAAAGACGGAATCAGATGTCAAGGCAGTACTCGGAAGCGCCCAGGAAAAGGCTAAGGAAGCATGGAAGAGCGTCAGTGACAGAATTCCTGAAGACAGTAAAGAAAAAGTGATGGAAGGCCTGAACAAGGCTGCCGGAACAGTTGCCGAAGGCGCAAAGACCGTACAGAATACCGTGACGGAATTTGTATCCAGACCGGAAGTCAGAGATACATTGGATAAGGCCGCAGATACCGCAAAGGATCTGTATGATAAAGCAGTTGCGACAGTAAAGAATCTGATTTCAAAGAAGTAAAGAAGAAACAGGAGGAGACCAGCCAATGAAACGAGTTACCATATATGATGTCGCAAAGGAAGCCGGTGTCTCCCTCGCCACAGTTTCGCGTGTGATCAACGGCAGCAATGTTGTGAAGGCACCGACCCAGGAGCGCGTGCAGGCAGCGATTGAAAAGCTCGGCTACAAGCCGAATGCGATTGCGCAGGGTCTGGCCCTTCAGAAAACCACAACCATCGGTCTGGTAGTTCCGGAAGCCAGCTTCACCTATACAGGGCAGATTATCAATGGTCTGATTGATGTTGCGAAAATATACAATTACAACATTATGCTTCATACAATCACGGAGGGTATAACCAACGTGAACGAAATTGTTGAGGAAATCATAAAGAGCAGAGTCGACGGCGTCATTGTTTACAACGATAAGCTGATGATGCCGGAGATTGAACAGCTTTCCAAATACAATATTCCGATTGTCGTTATCGGAAACAGAGTCAGAGCCGACAATGTGTGCTGTGTCTATGTGGATATTGAAAAGGCGGTTTATGAACTGACGCTGAAATATCTGGAAGAAGACAAGACGGAAATCGCAATCATCGAAGACAGAAAGAATCATTACTCCTGCCAGCAGATGATCCGCGGCGCTGAGCGGGCGTTTGAAAAGAAAGGCCTGAAATTCAACGGATTTCTGGAAATCCCTTCGGATACCCGTACAAGCTATGCATTCCTGTCGAAGTGGCTGAAGGATCACCGCTACCAGGTGATGATCGGCAACCGCGACTCCCAGGCAATGGCGATTGTGAATACGGCAAGGGAAAACGGAATCTCCGTACCGGACGATATGGAAGTTGTATGTGTCATCGATACCAAGTACAACACCATGATGCGTCCGCAGATCTCCAGCTTCTCGATTCCGTCCTATGATCTCGGCGCAGTTTCGATGCGTGTGATGACGAAGATGCTTCAGAACCAGGATGATATTCATCCGGAGACCGAACTGAGCTATCTTTTCACACCGCGTCAGACAACGAAGAATTGACATTCCGGAATCGGATTGTTATCATTCATTCAGCGTTGAAAGGAACAAGTACTCTGAAGAAAGCTGATACAGAGACGTCCCGGCCGGTGAAAGGGAACAGCGGATCTTCAGTCAGGAATACATCCCGGAGCTTCCTGTCTCAAAAGGCAGGACGTGCGCGCCTGCGTTAAAGGCATAGATGAGTGCATGATTTTCATGAACTAAGGTGGTACCGCGCTGAAGGCGTCCTTAGAGCAATAAGGACGCTTTTATATATGCGTCCGGAAAGGGAGATTATGGAATTTATTGAAGAACTGAAATGGCGCGGCCTGGTCAAGGACTGCACCGACTATGACGGTCTGGTGGAACAGCTGAAAACGCCGACTGTTATCTACTGCGGATTCGATCCGACAGCGGATTCCCTGCATGTCGGTCATCTCCAGCAGATTATCCTGCTGAGAAGATACCAGAATGCCGGACACAGACCGATTGCGTTATGCGGCGGATTTACCGGAATGATCGGCGACCCCCGTCCGACAACCGAGCGCAAGCTGCTCACACATGAGGAAGTGCTGCATAATGCGGACTGCATCCGTGGCCAGCTGGCAAAATTCCTGACATTTGACGGTGATAACGCCGCTATTATGGAAAACAACAACAACTGGCTCGGTGATATGAACCTGCTTTCCTTCCTGAGAGACTACGGCAAGCTGTTCAATGTTTCCTACATGATCAACAAGGACACCATCCGCAAGCGTCTGGATTCCGGTATTTCCTATACCGAATTCAGCTACACGATCCTGCAGGCAATTGACTGGCTGTTCCTTTACAGAAGACATCACTGCCAGATCCAGATCGGCGGCTCCGACCAGTGGGGCAACCTGACAAGCGGTCTCGAACTGATCCGCAAGGAAGAGGGCGAGGAAGCGCGTGCCTTCGGCATCACTTCACCGCTGATCACCAAGTCCGACGGTTCCAAGTTCGGCAAGTCCGAGGGAAAGAATGTCTGGCTTGATCCGGAACGCACCAATGCCTATGAGTTCTATCAGTTCTGGGTCAATACGCCGGATTCCGATATCATCGACTACCTGAAGCGTCTGAGTCTGAGAAGCCCGGAAGAAATCATGGCACTGGAAGAAGCGATGAAGGAACATCCGGAGCAGCGTGCAGCCCAGAAGGCGCTGGCGGAAGAACTCACAGCCATGGTTCACGGTCAGGAAGGACTGGAAAAGGCAGTGCGCATTACCGAGACACTGTTCCGCGGCGACATCATGTCACTGAGCGGTGCCGAGATCAAGGACGGTCTGGCGGATGCGCCGAAGAGCGAAGTCGCGGACGGCACAACCGTCATCGATGCTCTTGTTCTTTCCGGTGTATGCAAGTCCAAGGGCGAGGCAAGAAAGCTGATCCAGCAGGGCAGCGTGCAGGTCAACGGACAGAAGGTGACGGACATTGCGGCACTCATGAATAAGGCCGAGGCAATTGACGGGGAGTTCTCCATCCTGAAAAAAGGCAAGAAGAACTACACGATTATTACGTTTGAAGCGTAAGCAGCTGTCTGAAAATGAAGATGAAATAGCGGGATCCGCATCATGCGGACCCCGTTTTTCTGAAGACGGATGCACGGCAGCGGACGAAACATGCATATGCTGAAGGCAAAAAAAGATACAGAAAGCAGTGATCTGACATGAGTTGGGAAGGCACAGCTATGTTATAATCCTTACGAGGTATTGTTATGCGCAGATTTCTGATAAGTCTGACCGTGCTCCTTTTCTTTGTGACGGGATGCTCACGCGGCAGAAATGACAGTGAAAAAGCGGCGCAGACCGCATATGAAGGGTATTATAAGGCGATTGAGGAGAATGAACGCTTCGCAGCTTCCTCGCTTTATTATCATATCAGTGCCCAGATGAGCAATATGCCGGATGGAACCCACCGGTATTATGTTTTTCTGGATGATGCCCAGGTTGCCATGTATGACGTTGTCATGATGGCAGTGGAGAACAATATCACATTTGACCGTTCGCAGAAGATGATGCCGAGCGTGGGAATCTTTGATACGACGGAATACAGTCTGATTCCGTACCAGTCCAATTCCGATGCCGGATTTGTCAAGGGCCTGGTGCTCGGGGGAGAATGCGAAGACAGGGAAATCCTTCTGAAGATTCTGGTGGAATGGAAAGACCGGAACCATGAGAAGGTGACAAGAGAGTTTCTTTCAATGAAACTGACGCCGGACGGATTCAGCTGGCCGGAAGAGAATATTACGGAAACACCTGCACCGGCAGAGGAAACTGCGGAACCTGAGGAGAGTGAAGAGAATGAGTGAACAGTCAGGAAGAATCAAGCAGTCATTTGTGGCCGGTTCACTGACCAGCTCCGCAGGCGTTTTCCTTGCGAAGGCAATCGGTCTTTTTTATGTCATTCCGTTCACCGCACTGGCCGGTGAATCGAATATGATTTTCTATTCCGCACCGTATACGTATTACAACGTCCTTCTGCAGATATGCTCGGCGGGACTGCCGTATGCGATTGCGGCCATCATTGCAAAATATGCAAGCCGTGATGATTATAAGACGGTTATGCTGGTCAGAAAGCTGTCCACCGGGATCCTGAGCGTATCCGGCTTCCTGATGGCGGTGATTTTCTTCCTGATCTCCCGTCCGCTTGCCGGACTGGTGCTCGGGGAAGGAGGATCGCCGGCGGATATCGCGACGCTGCGGACAAGCTTTGTCATTCTTTCAATAGCGCTGTTCCTTGTTCCGATCCTGTATTCCTACCGCGGGTTTTATCAGGGACTGAAGGAACTGAAGGTCTATGCGAGCTCGCAGGTTCTTGAACAGATTGCCAGGGTTGCAGCATTGCTCGGACTCGGATTCATTGCCGTCCGCGTGCTGCGGATGAACAACATCTGGGCAGTCTACATGGCCATACTTGCGACTTCAATCGGCGCGGCTGCGGCGATCCTGTATTACATTGCTTTTGACCGCCGGCATATCGGGCCGATCTCCAGAAAAGCCCGCGCCCAGTCATTTCCCGCCGCAAAGCGCGGTGATATTCTGAAGGAACTGTTCGCATTCGGTCTGCCGTATCTGTTTGCGGCGATTCTCGGCAATTCCCAGACACTGGTCAATACAAATTTCTTTGTTTCAACCATGACGCGTCTCGGCATGGAGCAGGCAAATGCCCAGCTGATACTGGGAATCATGGAAGTGCAGTGCGATAAGCTGACCTCCATTCCCCAGGTGCTCGGCGCCGGTTTCTCCGTCGGTATTGTTCCGTATATGACTGTCGCCCTGGAGAACAGGAACTGGAAGGAACTGCGGAAAAATGTGCGCTCCTGTCTTGAAACTGTTCTGTATATCGGCGTTCCGGTCTGTTTCTGCATGTCCGTTCTGAGCCGCCCGGTTTATTATGTGATGTACGGAAACGCCAATCTGGATTACGGCGCAAATGCGCTCTCCTATGCGGCATTGCTGGCGCTGGTGACGACATTGACGCCGATCTGCTCGTCCATGATGATGACGCTGCATCTGAGAAAGGAAAGCATCTTCTATCTGCTCATCGGATTTGTCGTCAAGTGTGCGACTTTCTATCCGCTGCTGAGATACGTCGGCTATCCCGGTGCGATTCTTTCTTCTGTGCTCTGCAGCAGCACGATCATTTACCTGAGCCTTGCCAAAATCAAGAACCGCTTTGAAGTGGAATACGGTCCGACGATCCTGCGTTTCTTCAAGATGTTCCTGGCATGCATGGCAATGAACGGATTCTTCGCCGTTCTGAACCTTGCGGGATTCACATTCTCCGAAACATCCAGACTGCTTGCGCTTTGCCAGCTGGCCGGTGTCGGCGCTGTCGGCATCCTGATCTATCTGATCGTTTCTTCCGCAATGAAGGTGCCTCAGGCAGTCTTCCACAAATCGGTTCCGGCACTTTTCCGCAGCCTGCTGAAGAGGGGACGCTGATATGATGCGCCTGGACAGAATGCTGGCGGAATGCGGCTTCGGAACCAGAAATGAAGTAAAAAAACTGATCCGTTCCGGGTCAGTTTCCGTTTCCGGTGATATCGTCCGCAATCCCGCCGCAAAGGTGGACGAAGAACATGACAGTGTTGCTGTTGACGGAGAAGAGATCGTTTACCGCAGATTTGCCTGGTACATGCTGAACAAGCCGAAGGGATATGTCAGCTCCACGGAAGGGGCGGATTCCGTATTGAATCTCATTGCGGAATATGACCGGAATCTGTTTCCGTGCGGAAGACTGGACAAAGATACGGAGGGGCTTCTGCTCATCACAAACGACGGGGAGCTTGCCCACGAACTGCTTTCTCCGAAGCATCATGTGGAAAAGGAATATCTGGTAACTGTAAAAAATCCTCTGAAGGAAGAGGATCTGGAAGTATTCCGCAAAGGGATTGTGATCGACGGTGAGGAAGCGTGTCAGCCGGCGGATTACCGCATAACGGATATATATGAATGCCATCTGATCATCCGCGAAGGCAAGTATCATCAGATCAAGCGGATGTTTGCGGCAATCGGAAATGAAGTGACCGGCCTGAAGCGGCTGAGAATGAAAAATCTGGTTCTGGATGAATCACTGGAGTCGGGTGACTACCGGCCGCTGAAGGAAGAGGAACTGGAGGATCTCAGAAGACGTGTTCCGGAAGATCCGGAAGCGTGAAATCACCGGTTTCTGCATAATGATTCAGAAATGAAATCACCTGGGATGTCAGAATTGTCGGGGTGGAGGAACCTGCCGTCACCGCGATTGTTCCGGCATCCTTTATCATTTCCTCCCTCAGATCCCGGCATGTTTCGATCATGTATACCCGGGAGATGCCGGCATTGATGCCGATCTGTTTCAGCTGATTGGTATTGTTGGAATTCGGATCGCCGACCACAATCAGCACATCGGTATCCGTGAGATTCATAACCGCTCTCTGACGGATTTCCGTCGCATTGCATATCTCAGGTGCGGAAACGGCACCGGGGAAGCGCTGCAGGCAGGCGTCCAGTGTTTTCTGCGTGTCGAGGATGCTGAGAGTGGTCTGGTTGGTAATCAGGATATTCTCAAGTTCTCCCAGGAGGTCAATATCATCCGGACCGCTGACCAGGTGTACCCGGTCACTCAGACCGAGTGCGCCTTCGGCTTCGGGGTGTCCTTTCTTTCCGATATAAATGACATCGCCGCACTCGGCATGTTTCCGGATCAGCTCATGTGTTTTCAAAACATCCGGGCAGGTCGCGTCAATCGCTGTCAGTCCTTTTTCCTCAGCCCTGCGCCGGACGGCGTCAGATACGCCGTGGGCTGTAAAGATGACGATCCCGGAATCGATTTCATCCAGCAGCTCGAGTCTTGTTTTTGTCTTGTCTTCCAGACAGCGGATGCCGAGCTTCCGGCACTCTTCCACAACAAAACGGTTATGGACGATCATGCCGAGCATATAGATCGGCTGATCATGATACTGTTCAGCTGTTTCACGGGCGATTCGGATTGCGCGCACAACTCCCTGACAATATCCGCGCGGGGTAACAGGTATTACTTTCACTGGCTGAATTCTCCTTCACAAAACGGCAAAAACCGTTATAATCATACTATTGCGGCGATTGCCGCATGCAATAACATTGTAACCTGCCGGACAGTTTTTGGAAGAACAGGTTGTGATATACTTCGAAAGGAGGACATTCTGATGAAAAGATTTGAAGATTTTAATATGAAGCAGAGTACGATGGATTTTATCCGTCTCAACGGTTTCACGGAACCGACACCGATTCAGCAGGAAGTCATTCCGGCATTCCTGCGGGGCAGGGATGTCATCGGCCTGTCGAAAACGGGCACGGGAAAAACCCATTCATTCCTGATTCCCCTGATGGAACGCGTTGATCCGCAGGCCCAGAACGTGCAGGCGGTTATTACGGCACCGACCCGTGAGCTTGCGGCGCAGATCTATGAAAACGCCAGAAAAATGCAGGAGATCGAGCCGGAGCTGCGCATCCGTCTGTTTGTCGGCGGACAGGACCGTGACCGTGAGATCCAGCAGCTGTCTGTTTCCCAGCCGCATATTGCCATCGGTACCCCCGGACGCATCCGCGATATGTTCCTGAATGCCGGAGCACTGCGTATTGAGAATACCGGAATTCTGATCGTGGATGAAGCCGATATGACATTGGAATACGGATTCCTGGATGAGATCGACGCCTTTGCCGGCAGGATGGCGGATGATCTGGAAATGCTGGCATTCTCGGCAACCATGCCGGACCAGCTGAAGCCGTTCCTGAAAAAATATATGCATCATCCGATCACATTCCGGATTTCCGATGATGAGGAATTCAATCCGAAAATCCGTCATATTCTGGTGCCGTGCTATCACCATACCTATGCCGAGACTATCAAATCGATTCTGCCGGGCTTTTCGCCGTTTGTATGCCTGATTTTCGCAAATACCAGGGAAATGGCCGCTGAGATTGCCTCGGCGCTCAGAGCGGACGGAACAGCCGTATCGGAACTGCACGGCGATCTGGAAAGCCGCAAGCGCAAGCAGGCGATGAAGGAAATTGCCGACAGCCGCCATACCTATGTCGTGTGTACCGACCTGGCAGCCCGCGGCATCGATATTCCGACGGTGACGCATATTATTTCCTGCGGCTTCCCTAGTGATCTGGAATATTATATCCACCGTGCCGGACGTACCGGCAGAGCGGGCTCAGACGGCATCTGCTATGCGCTCTACCATGAAAATGACGATCAGGCGATCCGATCCCTGATGAAGCGCGGCATTAAATTCGAGCATTCCAGATACCGGAACGGCGAATGGTCGCAGCTGCGTCCGTACGGACAGAGATTCCAGAAAAAAGAAGACGAAATGGATAAAAAGATCTCGATGATGATGACCAAGAAGAATACGAAGGTCAAGCCGGGATACAAGAAAAAGCGCAAGGCTGCGATCGAACAGCTGCAGAGAAAGAAGCGCCGCGAATTTATCCGTGAAAAGATCAAGGAAGAAAAGAAGGCCAGATACCGCCAGGCGCAGGCGGAAAAGAACCGCGGGGAAGACAGATGATTCTCGGCTGTCACGTCAAAATGACATCTCCGCTGTTTGTGGAAGGCAGCGTCAGGGAAGCACTCTCCTACGGAGCCAATGCCCTGATGCTGTATACCGGGGCGCCGCAGAATACAAAACGGCGGCCCGTCAGTGAGATGCATATTCCCGAGGCGAAGGCGCTGATGGCAGAGAACGGAATCCCGATGGAGCATATGATCATCCATGCGCCGTATCTGATCAATCCGGCAAATTCCGTCAGGCCGGAAGTGATGGAACTGGCAAAGGAATTCCTGGCATCCGAGCTGCAGCGGACCGCTGAGATCGGCGCCGTGAATCTGGTGCTGCATCCCGGATCCTATACCGTCACCGATCCGGAAACCGGAATCCGGGCGTGCATTGAAACACTGAACGGACTGCATGAGATACCGGAGAACACGGTGATCTGTCTGGAAACCATGGCGGGAAAGGGCAGTGAAATCGGCCGGACATTCGAAGAACTTGCGGAGATTCTGGAACATCTGGATCAGAAAGAAAAATACGGCGTCTGTCTGGATACATGCCATATCAATGACGCCGGCTATGACGTATCTGATTTTGACGGTGTTCTGGATGAGTTTGACCGCATCATCGGTCTGAAGCTTCTCAGAGTCATTCACCTGAATGATTCCAAAAATATCCGCGGTGCCCGCAAGGACCGGCATGCGAATCTCGGATGCGGAACCATCGGATTTGAGAACCTGCTTAAGGCAGCACAGAATCCCCGCGTTCAGCATATTGCGAAGATTCTGGAAACGCCGTATGTCGGAGACAATCCGCCCTATGCAAAAGAGATCGCCATGCTGAGAAGCGGCATCTATGAAGAAGGCTGGGAAGAACATCTGAAATGAGAATGGTACCTCCGGGTATCATTTTTTGATGATAAAAAGGCACTTTCGTGCCTTTGTGTCATGCATTTTTCCGTTCGTTCAGAATATTCTGAATTTCGTCCTTCAGCGCCTGTTCCAGCTCGGACTGGGGAACGGTTCTCAGCAGCTGTCCCTTGCGGAAGAGCAGACCGGTTTCATATCCGCCGGCGACGCCGACATCCGCGCGGCTGGCTTCCTGCATGCCGTTGACCGGGCATCCCATGACTGCGACCTGAATGTCTTCATGAATATCCGCAAGATATTCTTCCATCTTCTTTACCAGCGGCAGCATATCATACTGGATTCTGCCGCAGGTCGGGCAGGCTACCAGGTCGGGAACTTTGTCATACAGACTGAAGCATTTCAGCAGCTGTTTGGCAATAATCATCTCATCCTTCGGCGGACCGGATACGGATACCCGGATCGTATCGCCGATGCCTTCATGAAGCAGGGTGCCGAGCGCTGCCGAGCTCTTGACGGCGCTTTCCGCAAATCCGCCGGCTTCCGTTACGCCGAGATGCAGCGGGTAGGGGAAATGCTGTGCCGCGGCTTCATATGCCGCAATCGTCAGGGCGACATTGCTGGACTTGAAGGAAAGGCAGATATCGAAGAATCCGAGTTCCTCCAGAATCTTTACATGACGGTCGGCACTGGCGATCATCGCTTCCGCGCAGGGTCCGCCGTACTGCTGAAGGAACTGCTTTTCCAGTGATCCGGAATTGATGCCGATGCGGATCGGAACCTTCTTTTCCAGGCACTTCTTAACTACCGCCTCGGTATTCTCGCGGCTTCCGATATTGCCCGGGTTGATGCGGATCTTGTCCACATTCCCGTCCAGTGCAATCAGGGCCAGACGGTGGTTGAAATGAATATCCGCAACCAGCGGGATATTTGTCTTTTCCCGGATCCAGGGGATTGCCCTGGCGTCTTCCTCATCGAGCACGGCGAGTCTGGCAATCTGGCAGCCGGCCGCTTCCAGTTCATTGATCTGGGCGACGCTTGCTTCAATATCTTTGGCAGGAACATTGGTCATGGACTGGATCACGCATTGATTCTGTCCGCCGATCTGAATGTTCCTTACATAAATCGGTCTTGTTTCGGTACGTTTCATACGCATTACCTCCGTACCCATTATCTCATGTTCCTCAGAAACTGGCGACAGGAACTGCCGGAACAAATCCGGCCGCGTCTGTACCCCGTTATTCCCGGACAGGTTATAATGAGAAAAAAACAGGGAGGGATCATATGGACAGAATCAGAACCGGAGTTATCGGCGCAGGCGCCATCAGCGGCATTTATCTGACAAATCTGATCAGCACATTTGACTGCTTTGATGTGGCCGGCGTTGCGGCAGGACATATCGAAAATGCGCGCAGAAAAGCAGAGGAGTTCCATATCCGGGCATATACAGCGGATGAGATGCTGGCGGATCCGTCCATTGAACTGATTATCATCCTGACGCCGGTCGCATCCCACTATGACCTGATCCGGAAAGCACTGGAAGCCGGCAAGCATGTATATACGGAAAAGACAATGACCGAAACTTCACGCCAGGCTGCGGAACTGATTTCCCTGGCAGACGCAAAGCATCTGTATCTCGGTTCGGCGCCGGATACCTTTCTCGGTACGGCGTTTCAGACCGCACGGAAAGCAATCGATGAAGGAAAGCCCGGCAGGATCCATTCCTTTTCCGCCGCAGTCACCAGAAACAATGATGTGCTGACGGCATATTTCCCGTTTCTGAGACAGCAGGGCGCAGGAGCTTTGCGGGATTATCTTGTCTACTATCTGACCGTGCTTGTCAGTCTGCTCGGTCCGGTGGAATCCGTCAGCGCGGCCATCCGGGCACCGTATCGGAAAAGAATGAACAATGTTCCGGGCACCGCGGGATACGGGGAAGAAATTGAAACGCCGAATGAAAGCATTATTGCCGCCGTGCTTCAGATGAAAAACGGCATCATCGGAACAGTGACGGAAAACAATGAGACAATCGGAGCTGATATTGCCGCGTTTTCTCTGTACGGCACGAAAGGAGTGCTGCAGCTCGGAAACCCGAATCTTTTCGGGCAGCTGCCGAAACTGCTTGCGCCGAAATCATGGCATATGGAAGAAGCGCAGGAACTGGAAGCTGCCGGCTTCTACAGCGGCAATGCCAGAGGACTCGGTCCGGCGGAAATGGTGCATGCAATATATGAAGGCCGCAGGCACAGAGCCAATGAAAAGCTTGCCTTCCATGTGCTGGAAGTGATCGAGGCTATGGAAACTTCCCAGAAGGAGGGCAGGATGGTAAAAGTGGAATCGGACTTTGATATTCCCGCATTCTTTGATGAGAATTATAACCGGAAATAAGAAAGAAGTATCCCCGCCGGAATGCTTTCCGCTGTCCGGATGGGGCTCAGAATTGCCGGAAACGGCGTAAAAAAACAGAAATACCGTGACTGAATGAATTTCTTGGAAAATAAATACAGTTATGGTATACTCTCTTTGCGAAATTCAGGAGGTTAAGCATATGCCAAGAGATAACATCACCTTTAAGTGCTCTGTTTGCGGTGAAGAAAACTATATCGGAACAAGAAACAAGCGCAAGCACACCGAAAAAATGGAAATCAAAAAGTATTGCCCGAGATGCAATCAGAAGACTCTGCATAAGGAGAAAAAATAACCGTTACGGTTATTTTTTTGATCACTGACCTATGAAACTGGATGTGCTGCCCATCGGGCTGTATCAGGAAAATATCTATCTTCTGCATGATCATGATCATGTGCTGATTATTGATCCGGGCAGAAACGCAAAGGAAATCGCGAAGTATATCGCTCCGCAGGAAACCGTTGACGCAATTCTGCTCACACACGGTCATTCCGATCATGTCATGGCCGCGGATGATCTTGCGGACATGTACGGATGTCCGGTGTATCTGAACCGGAGCGACCGGATGCTTGTGACGCCCGGCGTCGGAAGAATCGACGGCACGGAGTACCCGGTTTACAGCGAACTTCGGGATCTGGACGAAGGGGAACTGAAGGCGGGAACATTTCCGCTGCATATCTACCATACCCCCGGACATACTGCCGGAAGTGTGCTGATCCGCTTCCGCGGAATCCTGTTTACGGGAGATACGCTGTTTGCCCAGAGCATCGGCAGGACCGATCTCTATTCAGGCAATGAAGAAGAGATGATCGCTTCCCTGAGAAGGATTATGGACCTGCCGGGTGATCTGAAAATCTTCCCGGGACACGGTCCTTCATCCACAATCTCCCATGAAAAGATTGCCAATCCGTATCTTCAGAATCTCTGAGCTGCATGCAGTGCATGCGGCTTTTTCTCTGTTTTGCTCCTGAAGGTTGTTATATACTGTTTTCGGGAGAATCATGCATTATGAAAACAGCATTTCTGATCTGGAGTCTGACAGCCGCCGCACTTGCCGGAATCTCTTTATACTGCCGCAGGGCGGAGAAGCCGGTCGGCTTCTGGGCAAATGTGAATGCGCCGGAGGTCAGCGATCTGAAGCAATATAACCGTGAAGTATCACGGCTGTGGGCAGGATACGCCTGCATCTTTGAACTGCTGGGGATACCGTTTCTGTTTCTCAGACAGAACTCCCCGCTGTTTCTGATCACGGGGCTGGGCGTGGTATTCAGTTCGCTGATCCTGATGGTGATGTACACGCACATCGAAGCAAAGTACAGAAAATAAAAACGGCAATGCCGTTTATTCTTCCGGAATGTGGAATCCGCTGGTTTCGCCGATCACCGGCAGGCTGACCGTTTCCTCACGCTTCGGAACATCGATTTTTATAATATCACTGACTTTGACGCTCTCAATCAGGAAGCCGTTGACCATATCCAGCTCAGGATCTTCTGCGCCGGGATGCTTAAAATCCTGGGGATTGGTGATGTATCCGGAACGTTCGGAACCGTCATGCAATGTCACAGTGATGAATTTATTGAGATATGGGATCAGATCTTCGCGTTTCATTATCTCTTCAGAACCTTCTGCCTGTATCATAGCACATTCACGGCACAGGCATGCGTTAATTTCACTTCCGGGAGGAACGATATTGTCATGGACAGAGAAAAAACAGATCTGAAAATACTTGTCAGCGCATGCCTGGCCGGATACCGGTGCCGGTATGACGGGAAGCTGAAGGGGGACCCGCGGATTGAACGTCTGGTATCATCCGGCATCGCGGTGCCGGTGTGTCCGGAAGTGCTCGGCGGTCTTCCCGTTCCGCGGATTCCTTCCGAGATTCAGGGGGAGAGAGTTGTGAATGCGGAAGGAAAGGATGTCACTTCGGAATATCACCGCGGGGCTGAAGAGTCACTGCGGATCTGCCGGGATAACGGATGCGTCCTTGCCGTGCTGAAAGCGAAAAGCCCGGCCTGCGGCTGCGGCGAGGTTTACGACGGGACATTTTCCCGGACACTGATCAGAGGGAACGGCATACTGGCCGGTATGCTGGAGAAAGAGGGCGTCCCGGTATATACGGAACAGTACATCGAAACTGTTTTAAAAATCATTGAATAGACAAAAATAAGATCTTTTTTCCGGAAATTTCGGGGAATCGGTCTTTTTTTTGCGTATATGAATAATTGGAGGGTGTAATGGAACAGATATTAATTGCATTGCTGAAAGCAGCGGTCCGCTACAAAGCGACAGACATTCATTTCCGGGTGGAACCGGACGGTCATCTGAGCACGGAGATGAGAATCGGGGGGACGATGGTTCCCCTGGATCTGAAATCTCTGGACGAACGTTTTTTCCGTTATCTGCTGTACCGGGCGGATATGGATGTAAGCAGCACTGCGCTGCCGCAGACAGGCAGCTTTGAAGCTGAAGCGGACGGAGTCCGTCTGGCACTCCGCTTTGCGCTGGTATCCGGATTCCACGTGCAGAGCGGTGTCCTCCGCATCCTGAATATGACATCCGGACTCAGGATCAGAGACCTCAGCATGGATCCCCGGCAGGTCAGGCATCTGGAGCGGATCACTTCACGCCGGAGCGGACTGTATCTGTTTTCCGGACCGACCGGAAGCGGGAAGACCACAACCCTGTATACCATCCTGAACGAAACGGAAGGAAAGAAGATCTATACCCTGGAGGATCCGGTGGAAGTATATTCGGACAGATACATCCAGCTCCAGGTCAATGAGAGCCGCCATCTTTCCTTCGCGGAAGGCATACGGCAGCTGATGCGTCACGACCCGGACATCATCATGATCGGAGAGATCAGGGACAGCGAGGCAGCGGCCATGGCCGTGCGGTGCGCACTGACCGGTCATCTGGTGCTCTCCACAATCCACGCTTCAAGCTGTACCGGCGCCCTGCACAGGATGGAGGATCTCGGCGTGCAGGCGTATCAGCTGGAGGATATTCTCTGCGGCGTGTCCAATCAGCGCCTGTATGAAAAACAGGACGGCAGCGGGAAAACATGTATTTATGAAATGATGGAAAGAAAGGAGCTGATGTACTATTTCCGCAATCACAGAACAGACCCGGATTTCATTCCGCTTGGAAAAGCGGCGGAAGAAGCGGTCCGCAGGGGGATTATTTCCGCACAGGAAGCAGAAGCGGATCTTTGCTGAGAAACAGGATGCGGAGGGCCTGGAAGCATTGATGCGCAGCGGTTTCTCCATCCGGGAGGCAATGGACATCCTGGAGGATGAGCATAACCGTGCGTGCTTTGAACATATCCGGATGCGTCTTGGCAGCGGGGACAGGGCGGAGGATGTGATAAGCGAAGTGTTCTCAAAGACCGCATACGGTTCGTATCTGTCCGGATTTCTGAAGGTGCTGCCGCTGAAGAAAGCGCTCGGTCTGAGCGTGCGCATGAGCAGCGGGAATGAAGAAATGAAGAAACAGCTTGTTTCGGAAATGGTCTATCCGCTGGCAATGTTTCTCATCCTGCTGTGCGGCAGCCTGCTGTTTTCCGAGCTCTGCCTGCCGGCACTGCTTTCCATGCTCGGCGGTTTTACGGATGATCTTTCTTCCTGGAAGGTGACGGCCATCCTGATCAGGACCGTATCGATGTCCATGCTGGGGATGCTCGCGGGCGGAATGATTCTGATGCTGGTATGCACGCGGCGGCGATGGATCTGCCGGGCGTATTGTCTGATCAGTGAGAAGCATTTTCTGCCGCTGCTAAGCGAATCGGTATCGGCACGCTTCATTCTCTTTTTTGCCCAGTGTGCGGAAATGGATCTGCCTACCAGGCAGAGTCTTGAAGTCATGGCGCAGATGGAGGACCATCCGCTGATATGCATGCTTGCCCGGGAGATGGATGAAGCGCTGCGCAGCGGTACGGCATTTGATGAAGCCATGCATTCCCGCCATCTCGATCCGTCCCTTTACCGCTTCATGCGCATTGCCGTGAATACGGACGGGGCAAAGGAGATGATGAAAAGCTATCTTGCCATGTCGGAAGAACGGATGAAGCGCAGACTGAAGCGGCTCTCGCGCCTGATCCGGACAGTGTCCTACGCCGGCTGCGGCGTTCTTCTGATCATCGTGTATCAGATCCTGATGATGCCGATGAATGTACTGACTCAGTTTTAAGGAGGTGACTTATGAGAAAAGGTTTTACATTGCTTGAAATGATTATTGTTGTAAGCATTATTTCAATTCTGTTCATTCTTTCCGTGCCGAATATCCAGAAGGTGCTCGGCATTGTCAACGACAAGGGCTGCAATGCGCTGATCAAGGTGGTGGATGCGGCGATCGTGGAGTACCGGCTGGAATATGACCGTGATCCTTCCGGGACCGGTGATCTGATTAATGCCGGACTTATGAGCGATGAACAGCAGACATGTGAAAACGGAAAGACAATCGTGATTTACAATGGCCAGGCACAGGCAAACTGAAGGTTTTACCATGACGGAAATGATGCTGGCAATGGCAATCCTGTCGGTTCTGAGCATGATTTCCCTGCGTGCCGCTGATTTTGAAATCCGGCCGTATTATTCTTTCCCGGGAATGTATCTCATGGCGCAGTCGGAAGCGCTGGCTGAAGCAGCGTCCGGATCGGTGGAAGGCAGCGATGATGCTGCATCGTATTTCACATTTAATGCCTCGGGAAATGTCTCCCGTGCCGCAACGCTGTATTTTTCCGGAAAGGGAAACAGCCGCAGGATTGCGGTGGAGCTCGGTACCGGCAGGCTTGTAATGAAGGATGAATAAAGATGCTGGAAGATCTGTTTGTATCCATGGCGGTGCTGTGTGTGCTGGTGATGATTACATTGTCCGCCGCATCGCTTCAGGAAGGCAGCGTCAATCTGGTCAGGAATATGTCGGAAGAGATCAGCGAAAGCTATCTTGAGCAGCTGGAAAGGAGCAGTGAATGCGAAATCTGCGTAATACAGGAAGAAGAGGATTTATCCTTACCGAACTGATCATTGTCCTGATTGCGTCCATGTTCCTGATGCCGATCGGGCTGTCGGCCCTGAAGGTGCTGAAGCCGATGATCTCTTTCCGGGAAGAAGTGCAGGATGAAATTGCGCTGACGCAGCTGAAGCATATTCTGATTGTTTCGGAGGACTTTGCGGCAGACGGAAATCTCAGCTTCATCTATCACCGGGAACCGTGCGTTCTGCGCACCGTGAACAATCATCTGATTCTTTCTCCGGGAACACAGATCTTTCTTTCGGAAATTGACAGCGCCGTATTTGAAAACAGAAACGGGATCATTACATTGACCTATGAAAGAAACGGGAGAACATATGTCCGGCCGCTGGTGCACACGTAGAGCCGGATCGGCAGGCGTCTATTTTCTGAGCATCCTGAGTGCGGTACTGGTGATTGTTTCCTTTCT
>SVBN01000031.1 GCA_015058875.1 Erysipelotrichaceae bacterium
TACAGAGAATACACCGGAACCTTTTCCTTCCCCGCAGACACAGGAAACGGCAGAACCGGCCGCATCTGTGATACCGGAGAATACACCGGAAGCGGCGCCGGAGCCTTCGGAGGAAACGGAAGAAACAGATACCGTTTCTCTGGAAGAATACCGCAGGGATTATGAACCGAAAGCCGGAACGGATCTGTTCGGTGTATGCGAAGTGCCTCTGAGCGATGAGGAACGTCAGATTTACGGCTGGCTTTATCTGCCGTATGAAGATAAAGAGTCTTATCCGCTGGTAATTCTCTGCCACGGATTCCAGTCAGGCTTCTATGACCTGGCGGACCAGGCAGGGAAATATGTGGACGCCGGTATGGCAGCTTACGTATTTGACTTCTGCGGCGGTTCCACCTATTGCAAAAGCAGCGGAGATATTCTGCACATGTCTGTACGGACGGAGCTGGATGATCTGAATCTCGTTCTGGATGAGCTGCGGAAGTTTGAATTTCTGGATAAGAACAATACCTTCCTGCTGGGAGAAAGCCAGGGAGGACTGGTATCCGCCATGCTGGCGGCACAGCGTCCGCAGGATATTGCCGGAATGGTACTGCTGTATCCGGCATTCGTCATTCCCGATATGGCAAGAGAAACCTATACGGATGAACAGCATCTGCCGGAAGTTCCGTATGCATTCAATGTACCGGTTGGCTGGCCGTATTATCAGGATGTATTTGATATGGATGTCTGGGAAGAAACCCGCGGATATGAAGGACCGGTGCTGATGATCCATGGATCCGCCGATACCATTGTGCCGATTTCCTACTCCGAGCAGGCGCTGGATATTTATCCGGAAGGCGAACTCAGAGTTATGGAAGGCGCAGGGCACGGTTTTGAAGGGGAACAGCAGGAAGAAGTTTACCGGATGACTGTTGAATTCGTGCAGGAACACGTGAAGTGAAAATCTGAATGGCACACGAAAAGGAATACGCGCTGTATTCCTTTTTTTCCGGCCGTCAGCCGGCCTGATGTTTCTGCATTCCGGCACTGAGGTAGAAGCGGATCAGTGTCTGTCCGTCATGATAGTCAAGTCCGCAGAGTTCACAGATCCTGTCCAGCCGCTTCGTCATGGTGTTGCGGTGAACATACAGAAGCTTTGAAGATTCCGTGACGGAGCACCCTGTTTCAATATATGTCATCAGCGTTCGGCAGTATTCAGTCTGATGAAGTGCGTCATATTCCGCCAGCATGTTATATTCCGGAAGACAAAGCACACGCTTTTCCTCTTTCTTCAGATAATCGGACAGAACATCAAAATAGACATCGCTCATTTCCGTGATCCGGTTTTCACGCTTCTGTCTTCTGGCGACTTCTCTGATCGCAAGACAGGATTCATAATACTGCTTCAGATAAATCAGACTGCGGAATGGCTCGGATATATTCAGAAACAGATCAAACTGCCTGACCGGCGGTTCCAGCAGGCGGATGTTCTGTTCCTGCATGGCGGAATCATCGTAATTTAACAGCAGAAGCAGTCCTTCCTCCACCTTGACAAGGTTTGCCGCAGGAAACTGATTGAGGAGTACGGAAGAAAGATAATCACTGTTGTCGATGCCGGACGATTTATGGGCGGGGGTGATCAGTACGCATTGAAATATACTGTCAGGAGTCCAGAGGGCGGTCCGCATCCGGTCGTTGAGCACAGTGGAGGAAACAAGCGATCCGCTGAGCAGATCACTCAGGATGGATTCATGCATTGTCGAAATGCCGGTCAGAACTGCCGGATCGTGTTCCAGCATAATGGATAGAATATCGCACAGCAGATCGGTGGTTTTCAGGTCATCATCCGTGAAGGGCTTCTGTGTCTGGAAAATCCCGATGTATGCGGCTGGTTTTCCATGGATCATGACTTTCTGCAGAATGCGGGGGATCTGTTTGGCAAGGCCGCTGTCCAGGATAAATGAGTTCTGTGCTTCAAGTACATCGTGCGTAATGCCCTGTATCTCAAACTCCGCAATGTCCTCACCGCTGCAGTATCCGGTCCTGCGGGCGGTTTTCCATACCGGATCATCTACTTCCATCCCGAGGTCATCCATCACCAGCACCCGGTACAGACTGGTGGTCAGAATGACCGGCGCATGAAAAAGAATGGCTGCTTCATGAATCATGCCGGTCAGATTCATGTGCGACAGAAAACAGTTAATCAGATGTTCTTTCCGTGCTTCAAAGCCGGGAGTCAGAGGTGACTGAAGTTCTTTTTCCATATATTTCTACGGTGTGCAGAATGCACACTTGTATTATATCTTTTTTCTTTCCGTGAACACAGACAGCAGGGAAATCCGGATTTTATAATATTTGAAGAGGAGAGGAAGTCGGACCTGTAAAGACTTCCGGAGAGGAGAACATAATGATACCTGAAAAGTACCCGCATCTTTATTCGTATGGAAAAATCGGAAAACTTTCTTTGAAAAACCGTATTGTCATGAGCCCGATGGGAACATTCTCGGAGAATCATGACGGTTCCGTTTCATCCAATCAGCTGGAATACTTCCGTGCCCGTGCCCGCGGCGGCGTCGGCATGGTGATCACCGAAGTACAGTATGTCACCAACAAAACAGACCCGTGGATTAATTACATCACAACTGCTGACACCGATGAACAGATGAAAGGCTGGTCGCAGCTTGTGGAAGCGATGCATGCCGAAGGCGCAAAAGTATGCATTCAGCTGGGATGCGGTCTCGGCAGAAATGCATTCCCGTTCTCGGATGACCAGATGGTATCCGCGTCCGAAGTGCCTTCCTTCTACTTCCCGGACAGACTGTGCCGTGCATTTACGGTGGAAGAAATCCATGACATGGTAGGCTGCTTCACCAGAGCCGCCGCACGTGCAAAACTCGCGGAAGCCGATGCCGTGGAAATCCACGCCCACGCCGGTTATATCCTTGACCAGTTCATTACGCCGATCTGGAACAAGAGAACCGATGAATACGGCGGATCATTTGAAAACCGCATGCGCATCTGCAAAGAAATCTATGAAGGCATCCGTTCCCAGGTCGGACCGGATATGCCGATCCTGATGCGCATCGCCGCAACTCATGATTTCGAAGGCGGAAGAACACTGGAAGAATCCATTGAAGTCATCAACTATATGAAGAACCTCGGTGTCGATGCATTTGATATCGATGTCGGCGCTTATGAAGACAAGCAGTGGGTCTGCCCGTCAATTTATCAGGGAGACTCCAGCATGGCCGATTACGCCGCAAAGATCAAGGAAGCCTGCGGCGTTATCGTACTGAACTCCGGTACACATACGCCCGCATCCGCTGAAAAAGCACTGGCCGACGGAAAGATTGACTTCGCTATGTTCGGACGTGCACTGATTGCCGATCCGGATATGCCGAACAAGATCCTCGAAGGACACGAGGAAGATGTCAGACCGTGCCTGTTCTGCAATCAGATCTGTGTAGGAAGACTGTATCAGAACCGCGCCATCAGCTGCGCTATCAATCCGCAGGCAGTCCATGAAAAGGAATATCCGCTTGTTAAGACACAGAATCCGAAGAAGGTCGCGGTTGTCGGCGGCGGTCCGGGCGGACTGGAAGCAGCACGCGTTGCGGCAGCGCAGGGACATGATGTCACATTGTATGACAAGGGTGAAGCGCTCGGCGGCCAGCTGATTGCAGCGGCTGTGCCTTCCTTCAAGACACATCTCAGAGAATTCGTCGCCTATGAAAAATGCCAGATCGAAAAGAACGGCGTGAAAGTTGTTCTCGGGAAAGAGATAACGCCGGATTCTCCGGAACTTGCTGAAGCAGACCGTATTATTCTTGCCCTCGGTGCAGTTCCTTCCATCCCGCCGATTCCCGGAATTGACGGTGCGAACGTTGTGGAAGTATGCGAATCCCACCTGCATCCGGAAAAGGTGAAGGGTGAGAAGATCGTCGTTGCCGGCGGCGGTGTCAGCGGATGCGAAGCTGCACTGGATCTGGCGATGGAAGGAAAGGATGTCACGATTGTGGAGATGCTGCCGGAACTCTGCCCGACAGCACTGCTGGACAACCGCAATCCGCTCCTGTTCCGTCTGCGCGATAACCATGTAAAACAGCTGACATCCACAAAGATCCTCAGATTCACGGAGGAAGGCGTTGTTGCGGAAGGCCCGGATGGAGAAAAGACCATTCCGGCGGATACGGTAATCGTTTCCTTCGGCATGAAGCCGAACAACGGCATCGTTGAGGCAATCTGTGAGAAGTATCCGACAACGGCAGTCGTCGGTGACTGCACCGGCGTCGGACAGGTCGGCGAAGCTGTCAGAGGCGGATTCTTCGCGGCATGGGGTCTTCATTAATCTGAATAATGTATCGGGAGAGGCGGAATGATCTGCCTCTCTTTTTTGCGCCGGATAATGATATATTAATGACGGTTAGCTTCAGCTGACGTGCATACGGATTATATCCTTCCCCGGCAGGGGAAAGATACAGATGCCGGCAGGCCGTATGCTGAAGAGAGATTATTACAGGGAGGCTGTGTGATGCGCTATATGGGGATGCCGTGGGGCATGTGGAAACTGTTTGAAAAATCATTTACGGAATCGTTGGTCAGTGTGATCGGATTCAATGAAGATACCGCGCTCAGAGTGAAAAACAGTGCGCAGGCAGAATACAGAAGGATCATTGCTTCGCTTCCTGAGTTTGAAAAGGATGACCGCTTTCAGATGAATATTGTCAGCTGTGCAATGCTGTCGGCATATTATCTGAGCATGCCGGTGAAGCCGGATGTGACGGTCATGACGGAATATTATAAAAAAGCAATGATGACACCTGCCATGAAGGCATTCTGCCGGATGGGCGGAAAGAATAAATTCTCGGCAAATGATATGAAAAGCATGAAGCAGACCGCAGCGCTGAAGGCGGCGGACAGGAATCCGTATTCCTGGAATATGGAACTGCATGAGTATCCCGACGGAAGCGGGTATGAAGCCAGATTTACGAAATGCGGGATCTGTACATTAATGAAGGAACTTGGGATTCCGGAAGTGATTCCGGCAATGTGCCGCCTGGACTATACAATGAGTGAAGCCGGAGGGGCATCGGAATTTGTCCGTCAGTATACACTGGCTTCAGGCGGACCGTACTGCGACTGCGGTTATAAGAAGAAAAACATATAACAGAAAAAGCATGTGTCCGGCGGATACAATACAGCAGAGCTGCCCGCGGTACATGTTTTCATATTGCCGACAGTCCGGATCTGCCATGCAGGCAGCTTCATTTTCCATCCTCTCCAATTGAGTTTGAAAAACGAATGATTTTCATGAAAACTCCGGTATTTATGCGTACCCTTTGCAAACAGGCAGATGGACGCTGTAAAAGGAATTTTGAATATAGTTTATAAATTCACATTGCAAAATTATGAAAACATTTTCAGAAATAGAAGTGCAAATATTTACGGAAATCAATGAAAATGTGTTGACTATTGTCTCTGCGGCAATGATAATGTCACCAGGAAAACTGATCGAAATAGAGGCAGCGGTGCAGATAAGTACGATGCGGAGCCGGCAGGCAATGAAGCATATGGAAAGGCAATCACCGCCGAACGACGGAATCAGGCGTGAGACCGGCGTGGGGATGCGGATAAGATCCGTACCACTCCTTCACAGAAGTGAAGAGGCGCTATTACGTATGGAGTGTATGCAACCGTATGTAATGGCATACGGTTTTGTTTTTCCGGGCTACATTTGAGGAGGAAATATTTATGCAGCACTTCACACGTACAGCGGCTTCAGTTCTGACTGCCGCACTCCTTCTGGCAGGATGCTCATCCGGATCCGGAGGCACGGCATCCGAGACAGCGGCTCCTGCAGGCAGCGAAACTGCCGCGGCGGAAACAGCCGGTGCAGAAACAAAAGATCATGTAACCGTAGCGGTATTCTCACAGTTTACGGATCTCGATCCTGCGACCAACGGCGAACTGGTCAACAGCCATGTAATGCATCATCTGTATGCGACAATGTTCCGCAATAATGCCGACAATCAGCCGGAGATGGAACTGTGCACAGATCATCAGGTATCTGACGACGGTCTTGTCCATACATTCAAAATCCGCGAGGATGCTGTATGGAGTGACGGCACGCCGCTGACTGCAAATGATTTTGTCTACGCATATCTGCGTGCGCTGAGCTTCGGCGTGGATTCTTCCAATGCTGTCTACAATATGAATGTATTTATTGAAGGCGCGGAAGAATACAACCTGAGAGCGCTCGAAGCAGGCGACTCCTTCGACTGCACAACCGAAGACCACAGCGGCGTCGGTATTGAAGCGCCGGATGATTATACACTTGTGCTTACACTGAAGATGCCCTGCACATATCTGACAACACTGATGACCAGCGGCGCATGGATACCGCTGCCCCAGAGCACTCCCCAGCATGACAACCAGTGGGCACTCGGCACTGGATATCCGACCAGCTTTGCATACACTGTCACAGACATGAATATCAATGACAAGTGCGTTCTGGAAAAGAGCGATACATTCTATGATGCGGATGACGTCATCATGCCTGAGATTGTATGGCAGGTAGTTCCGGACAGCGAATCCCAGCATCTCGCATTTGAATCCGGTGATATCGATGTCGCAACAGAGGTTTCTTCCGATACAGCACTTTCCTATCTTGATACAGAGTCCCTGTGGGTCATGATTGATCCGTCCAGCTATGCAATCATTATCAACACCGGTGAAAAGGGACCTGAATGGGCAAAGGACGTCCGTGTCAGAAAGGCTCTGGCTCTGGCAATCGATCAGCAGTCTGTAGTCGATGTCATCGGCGGTGATACATTCTATCCGGTTCTGCACAGCTTCCTGCCGTTCGGCCTGGAAGGCATCAACGGCGACTTCCGTGAAGAACGCGATGCGGAAGGCGGCTATGATCTGAGCTACGATCCCGACCGTGCAAGAGACCTCCTGGCACAGGCGGGATATGATGAAAACAATCCGCTCCATATCGAATACTACTATTCCACAAACTCCATGCACGGCGATGTTGCAACATGCCTGCAGAATATGTGGAGCGCAGTAGGCGTGGATGTCAGCTTCAGAGCTGTTGAATCCGGCGTTTACTACGATGCATGGTATGACGGCGACTATGAAATCGCACGTTACGGCGTATCCCTGAGCCATCCGATCACAGCCATGAACATGTGGACAACCGGCTACCAGCAGGTTCCGACAGTCAATGATCCTGTCTATGATGAAATGATGGCTGATATTCAGGCGACTGTTGATGCAAAGGAAGCACTGCAGAAGACACATGATATCGAAGATTATCTGATCGATCAGGAAGTTCATCTGATTCCGATGTTCCAGTTCACAACACCGATGCTGAAGAATCCGAATCTCCACGGAAATGAATCACATTCCGCATACCTCTGGTTCGGCTACAGCTACTTTGATTGAGAACCACCCTGACATCTTTCGGGGAATGCCCGGCAATATGCCGGGCATTTCAGTTTCTTCTGACATTCCGGACCGGCATGAACCGGAAATTCTATTTCATTTGTGAAGGAAATGTTTTATCATTTTAGGTATAGGAAAAAGGAGTAGATATATGTCAATTTCACCGCTTCAGAAAGAACGTCTTCAGTATTCTCCGAAACTGCCGGGAATGCTCAGAAATGGTATCGCAGAGATCTGCGTAAAGGAAGGCGAAGAAACAAAGAGTGTTGCCGATCAGGAGAAAATCAAGGCTCTGTTCCCCAACACATACGGCAAGAGAGAAATCACTTTTGAAAAAGGACAGAATACATCCGCAGCGAAAAAGCAGGTTGTCGGTGTCATTCTTTCCGGCGGACAGGCTCCGGGCGGACACAACGTTGTCTGCGGTCTGTATGATGCACTGAAAGCTACAGACAGAGAGAATGTTCTCTATGGCTTCAAGAACGGTCCGAGCGGACTTCTGAATGATGATTATGTCGAATTCACAGATGAATTCATCGACCAGTACAGAAATACCGGCGGATTCGATATCATCGGTTCCGGCAGAACAAAGCTCGAAACAGAAGAACAGTTTGCCGTGGCAGCGGAAGTCTGCAAGAAGCACGGCATTACAGCGATCGTCATCATCGGCGGCGATGACTCCAATACAAACGCTGCAGTTCTGGCTGAATTCTTCGCGGCACACAACACCGGCGTACAGGTGATCGGATGCCCGAAGACCATCGACGGCGACCTCAAGAATGAAGATATCGAATGCTCCTTCGGTTTCGATACAGCCACAAAGACATACAGCGAGCTGATCGGAAACATCGAAAGAGATGCAAACTCCGCAAAGAAATACTGGCACTTCATCAAGGTAATGGGCCGCTCCGCTTCCCACGTTGCTCTGGAATGCGCTCTGGAAACACAGCCGAATATCTGCCTGGTTTCCGAAGAGGTTGCTGAAAAGAAAATGTCCCTTTCCGAGATTGCCGACTACATCGCTGACTCCGTTGCCAACAGAGCTGCCAACGGCATGAACTTCGGCGTAGCGATTATTCCGGAAGGCGTAGTTGAATTCGTTCCTGAATTCTCCGTCCTGATTGCTGAAATCAATGAACTTCTGGCAGGCGCAAAGGCTGATGAATTCAATGCTCTGCCGACATGGAAAGACAAGTATGCATTCATCGAAAACGGTCTGACAAAGGAATCCATGGCTGTATTCGCAATTCTGCCGGAAACCATCCAGCAGCAGCTGTTCCTCGAAAGAGACCCGCACGGAAACGTGCAGGTATCCCTGATCGAATCCGAAAAGCTGTTCTCCGCTCTTGTTAAGGCAAAGCTGGAAGAAAGAAAGCAGACAGGAACATACAGCGGCAAGTTCAGCCCGCTCCATCACTTCTTCGGTTATGAAGGAAGATGCGCATTCCCGTCCAACTTTGACGCTGACTACTGCTATTCCCTGGGCTACAACGCATTCATGCTGATCCAGTATGGATACAACGGATATCTGTCCAAGATTTCCAACCTGTCCAAGCCTGCTGAGGAATGGGTTGCCGGCGGTATGCCGATCACAAAGATGATGAACATGGAAAGAAGACACGGTGAAGACAAGCCTGTTATCAGAAAGGCACTTGTTGAACTCGATGGCAAACCGTTCAAGTTCTTCGAAGCACACAGAGCTGAGTGGGCTGTTGAAACAGCTTACACATATCCCGGTGCGATCCAGTACTACGGACCTGCTTCCGTATGTGACATCACAACCAGAACGCTTGCTCTGGAAAAAGGTGAATAATCTCATCTGATTCTGCGGTAAAACCGAATAGAAAAAAAGAGGCCTGCGGCAAATTGCTGCAGGTCTCTGCATGTCTGCGGGTTCAGCTTCCGGATCCGGTTCCTGTGCTGAAGTTCGGGACACTGCTGAGTTCACTGTCCATCAGTCCGGATTCTTTCAGCAGGCTGATTCCTTCTTCGCCGAACTTCTCAGTGATTCTATGAATCAGTGTTTCGAACTTTGCCTGCTTCTTTTCCATCTTTGCCAGTTTGGTTTCCATCTGTGTACGCTCGGTTTCCATCTTTGCCCGCTCGGTTTCCATCTTTGCCCGCTCTTCTTCCATCTGTTTCTGCATTTCCTTTTTTGCTTTTTCAACGGGTCCCATCGGGTATCGTTTCATATCAAGTTCTCCTTCCTCTATGTATGCTTCCAATCCTTCGAATTCTGTTGTTCCGGTCATCTCTTTCAGCAGTGCAAATACTTCCTTCGGGTGCTTCAGCTTCTTCGGCTCCGGATGGAATTCTCCTGTCTGCCGCATCTGCCTGCAGAAATCCGCCACGGTAAACAGATCGCTGTCCAGCAGACTGACTTCTTCTTCACTCAGTCCGCCCAGATCAATGACGTTGTAGATGTAATTTGTCTGCAGGCTCTGCATCGCTTCCGGCAGAGGCTGGACCTTCTTCCATGAGCGGAAATCCTTCGGAGTATGCCATCTGTCAAATCCATAATACAGCCCGATTGTGAAGACGGAGTACACGGATTTCGGCATATGATCATCTATGACCTGATTTTTTAACATTGAACTGACATATCCGGGGAATTTTAAAAACAGCCTGTTGTCATCATCGGACATGTTCTCAATTCCGAACGCCGCAATGATCATATTTCCATTCTTCCAGCCTTTTACGACATCACGGTAATATTCACGGAAATCGCCTTCCGTGTCTTCATAGGAAGAACGGGTATCCATATCAATCAGGTCTTGCGGCCTCAGCGTACCTTTTCCTTTCAGCACGAGATTATTCACCGCATCGCAGAACACTTCGGGATAGCTGAGCAGGTTCTTTTCGGCAATGTCTTTTGTATTTCTGACTTTCATCTGCCACCTCTTTCTGTTAAGAATATATGCAGAAAAAATCTGATCCCCGCAAATTTTCCGGAAAAATATTCGAAAAGTCATTTTTTATGCCATATGCAGTCAGGAAGGGGTTATCTGAATGAATGCCCCGTTTCATGAAGCCGGGAGCTGTTCAGTTCAGCTGATATATGATATTGCCGGGATGAACAGATCCGTAAAAACAGCAGAATGAATCAGTGCATCAGGCAATGCCGGTTTATGAACCGGATATGATACAAAAGATTGACGGCCAGATGACGCATTGAAGATTATCCGCGGATATGAAAAAATAAAAGTGTTTTATCAGAGTACTTTGAATCGTTTGTGAACAGTCAGGATCGGAGCACCCGGTTGAATAATGCAGGAAGAAACTGAAAGAATGCGCCGGCCGCATCCGGTTAAAAGATGTGTGCAGATGGAATGAAATGATTGCCGCAATAACCGGAGGAAAGCAGTCCGTCACGTTCGGCAGGATGGAAAGGATCGGATCTTGTTATGGCAGAATTGCCTGTTTGGTCTGTATATCTGACAGACATTATCGTTGTACTGGTATTTGTATGGTTCTTTTTCTCGGGATTCAGAAAAGGCATTATAAGCGTGGGAGCTGATGTTCTGACAAGCCTGCCGGCTGTTATCATATCGGGGTTTTCTGCTGCTTTTATTACAAAGAGATTCATCTTCTGGCCTTTGGCGTGGACGCCTCTGAATACATATCCCTATGCGCAGCTGATCAGAGCTGCAGTCAATTGGACCGTCTGTTTTATCATTTTGCTTGTTATCATGCAGAGACTTCTTCATCCCCTGTACAAAAAGGCATTGGAATTTCAGAAACAGCATGATCAGATACAGCATCTGAGCAGGTATGCGGGCGGCGTGCTCGGACTGATCTTCGGCGTATTCGTTGTGAATATCATCAGTATCATGATCCTGACAATGTCCCCGCACGTCCTGCATGAGGGAAAAGAACTGTATGAGAAAACCTTTCTTTCCGCGATAGCTTCCGTAACCGGAGACAGATTCGCTGTTTCAATTGGGAATAAAGCAGATCTTGACTGCATACGGAATCTGTTCCGTGAGGGCATCACGCTGGAGATCAGTGATCATGATTACCTGGTCATACAGAATATGGTGAACGGATCGGAATACATACCGGATGAGCTGAAATAAATGCTGAGAGGAACAGTATAAAGCAGCTGATGGAGAAATCAGTGAGCGGGGGATATCCGGATCCGTCTGCCGCAAAAAGTTATCACGGACGGCCGTATATACTCATTGCAGTTTCGGAATGCCTGCGTTAAAATATGTGCGTTACGTTGAAGAAGAACGAGTAGGTCAGGCAATGCGGCAGAGAGAGACGGGGGATGGTGAAACCCGGAGCGCAGAACCCGGGTGAACTGAGCTTCGGAGCAGCCGCATGACAGGCGTTATCTGTCGGAATGAGTGCACGTTTATACGTGAACTAAGGTGGTACCGCGTTGATTCAGACGTCCTTAGATGAAAAGGGCGTCTTTCTTTTTTACCAGGAGGAACTTATGTACGATCACAAGGGTATTGAAAAGAAATGGCAGAAGTACTGGGAAGACCATAAGACATTTAAGACCGATGGTTACGACTTCTCCAAACAGAAGTATTACATTCTGGACATGTTTCCGTATCCGTCCGGTCAGGGCCTGCATGTAGGTCATCCGGAAGGCTATACGGCAACGGACGTTGTTGCCAGAATGAAGCGCATGCAGGGCTTCAATGTCATGCATCCGATGGGATTCGATGCGTTCGGTCTGCCGGCAGAGCAGTTTGCCCTGAAGACCGGACATCATCCTTCCGTATTCACATATGCGAATATCGATCATTTCCGCGAACAGATCAAATCACTCGGCTTTTCCTATGACTGGGACAGGGAAGTCAGAACCTGCGATCCGGATTATTACAGATGGACGCAGTGGATCTTCCTGCAGCTGTATAACAGAGGTCTGGCATATATTGCCGAGATGCCTGTCAACTGGTGCCCGGAACTCGGTGCCGTGCTTGCCAATGAGGAAGTCGTTGACGGCAAATCCGAGATCGGCGGATTCCCGGTTGTCCGCAAGAACATGCGCCAGTGGGTGCTGAAGATCACCGACTATGCAGAACGTCTGCTGGAGGATCTGGATCTGGTTGACTGGCCGGAATCCACCAAGGAAATGCAGAAGAACTGGATCGGAAAATCCACCGGTGCCGATGTCGTGTTCAAAATCAAGGGCACGGACAAGGAATTCACGGTATTTACTACAAGATGCGATACGCTCTTCGGTGCCACATACTGCGTCATGTCTCCGGAACATCCGTTTGTCAATGACATCGTAACCGATGCGCAGAGACCTGCGATTGAGGCTTATCAGGCGGAATGCGCCAAGAAGTCGGATCTGGAAAGAACGGATCTGAACAAGGACAAGACCGGCGTATTCACCGGCGCCTATGCAATCAACCCGGTCAACGGAAAAGAGATTCCGATCTGGGTGGCAGACTACGTACTGGCTACCTACGGAACAGGTGCCATCATGGCTGTTCCGGCACATGATGAACGTGACTATGCATTTGCGAAGAAGTTCGGTCTGCCGATCATTCCGGTGCTGGAAGGCGGCAATGTCGAAGAGGAAGCCTGGACACAGGACGGTCTGCATATCAACTCCGAATGGCTGAACGGACTGAACAAACAGGATGCCATCGATAAGATGGTTGCCTGGCTCAGGGAAAACAAGGTCGGTGACGCGAAAGTCCAGTACAAGCTCAGAGACTGGCTGTTCTCCCGTCAGCGCTACTGGGGAGAACCGATTCCGATCATCCACATGGAAGACGGAACGATGCGCACGGTCGACGAAAGTGATCTGCCGCTGGAACTGCCGGCAACCGACAACTACAGGCCGTCCCCGGACGGAGAATCCCCGCTGGCAAACTGCACGGACTGGCTGAACGTGGAAATCGACGGCATGAAGGGCAAGCGTGAAACCAATACCATGCCGCAGTGGGCAGGTTCCTGCTGGTACTATATCCGCTATCTGGATCCGCATAACAATGAAGCGATTGCCGATAAGGAACTGATGGATCACTGGCTGCCGGTCGATCTGTATGTCGGCGGTGCCGAGCACGCCGTGCTGCACCTGCTGTATTCCAGATTCTGGCACAAGGTGCTCTATGACTGCGGCGTCGTATCCTCACCGGAGCCGTTCAAAAAGCTGTTCCACCAGGGCATGATTCTCGGTGAAAACGGCGTCAAGATGTCCAAGTCCCTCGGCAACGTCGTCAATCCGGATGAGCTCGTGGAAAGCCATGGTGCCGATGCGCTGCGTCTGTATGAAATGTTCATGGGACCGCTCGAGGCATCCCTGCCGTGGTCCGCAAAGGGCATGGACGGTGCGAGAAAATGGCTCGAAAGAGTCTGGAGACTCGCGACTGATGAAAAGATGATCACCGACGAGAAGACGCCGGAGCTGAACTACAGCTACAACTTCACCGTGAAGAAGGTGACTTCCGATATCGAAACGCTGAACTTCAATACGGCAATCTCCCAGATGATGATCTTCGTCAACGATGTTTACAAGCTCGGAAAGATCAATAAGGACATGCTGGTGGGATTCGTGAGAATGCTGTCGGCATTCGCTCCGCATATGTGCGAAGAGCTTCACAGCCAGCTGACCGGTGAGGAAACACTGGCGTATGCAGAGTGGCCGAAATGGGATGAGGCCGGCCTTGTGCAGGATTCCGTGACCATTGTTGTCCAGGTCAACGGCAAGATCCGCGGCAAGTTCGAAGCCGCCTCCGGTGCCGACAAGGCGGTGCTGGAAGAAACCGCGCTGCACCTGGATTCCGTGATTCCCTATATCGAAGGGAAGAACGTTGCCAAGGTCATTGTTGTTCCGAACAAGATCGTCAATATCGTCGTCAAAGGCTGAAAAAAAATACAGGACGAAGACGGAAAACCCGTGTAACCGGGATTCTCCGTCTTTTCTGATGGGACAAAACATCAATATCGGTGTTATCCGGATTGTGGGAAACTGCCGGAAATAGCAGAGAAAAAGGGCGGTCTGAGCAAAACGTGATGCAAATCCGCATATATGACACCGATATCAGCGTTACGGGTGTAAATCTTTTCCTGTTTCCTTATGGAGGAAGCGCAATGATTTTGGTATAATCTCTGAGGTATGGAAGAATTCAAGGTAACGATCGAAAATTTTGAGGGCCCGCTTGATCTGATGCTGCATCTGATCAAAGAAAAGGAACTTGATCTGTTTGATCTCGACGTCAATATCCTGACCGACCAGTATGTGGCCTATCTCAATGCGATGCAGGAGATGCATCTGGAGATTGCCAGCGAGTATCTGGTGGAACTTGCGGATCTGATCGAATACAAATCCAAGCGGCTGCTTCCGAAGGATGACAGCGAGCTGAATGATGAATATGAAGAAGATCCGAAGGAACGTCTGATCCGCAGACTGCTGGAATACCAGCAGTTCAAGGAAGTCAGCAGTGAGCTGAACCGGCTGTACGATGAAAGACAGCAGATGATGTCCAAGCCGCTTTCTTCCGAAGCCGAGGAATGGATGAACAGCACGGAAGATGTGCATTACCGGGGCAATCCGAACGATCTGTTCAAGGCGATGCGCAAGGTCATGATGCGGATGCGTCTGGCAAGACCGATTGAAACCCGCTATACCTCGAGGGAAATCTCAATGGAAGACCGGGAACTTGAAGTGCGGGCAAAGCTGGACCGGCTGCCGAAGACATTCCGGTTTGAAGCGCTGCTCGATGACTGCGAAGATCTGCCGATGTTTATCGCGACATTCCTGGCGGTGCTGGACCTTGCCCGCCAGCATATCCTTGCCTTTACCGTAGATGATGAAGATGTAATCTGGTTCTCCAGAGGGACTGGTCTGTAATATGGATGAAGAAAAAGAAATCAGGGAAGAACCGGCGCCGTTTGAAGTAACGCCGGTTACCGGACAGAAGCCCGTGCAGCTGCAGGATCCGGAGCTGGCAAAAGCGCTGAAGACGCAGGAAGAGCAGGAGGACGGCATGTCCGAAGCAATCCTGGAAGGTCTGCTGTTCATTGTCGGCGACGACGGCATTACAGCTGCCCAGGCCGCCAATGCGCTGGAAATCTCCGAATCAAGAATCGTGCAGCTGTTTGAAAACCTGCAGAAAAAATATCTCGATGATTCCTACGGGATTGAGATCGCCAATTACGGCGGTACCTACCGCTTCCTTTCCAAGGCGATTGTCCATCCGTACGCAAAGAAGCTGTTCCAGCTGTCCAAATCGAACACGCTGTCGCAGGCGGCGCTGGAAACGCTGGCAATCATTGCCTACAAGCAGCCGATCACCCGGGTTGAAATCGAGGAAATCCGCGGCGTCGGTGCGGATATGATGCTGAGAAAGCTCGAGGCAAGGGATCTGATCCGGGTATCCGGCAGATCCGAAGCTCCGGGAAGGCCGATCCTGTACGAGGTGACGGAAGAATTCATGGATTCCTTCAAGCTGCTGTCGCTGGATGAACTGCCGGCGCTTCCGAGCTTTGAAACCGAAGAAAGTGATGACCTGTTCGAACAATGAAGAAACTGATAACGTTAGTCTGCCTGAGCCTGCTGTGCGGCTGCTCGGGCACGGATAAAAAAGCGGAGGCGGAGGCAACCGAAGCGCCGCAGCCGGTCTATGCATGCCGTTATATCGACAGCTACGATTACAATCAGACGGTGCCGTGGAAAGAAGCGCCGGATGATTCCTATTACGATGATGTGCTGTTTGCGGGCGATTCCCGCATGGGATCGATTTATCTCTACGGCACGCATAAAAACGCCGAGGTCGCCTATGTCACCTCGCTGAATCTGATGCGGATCAAATCGATGAACGTGGATGAAAGAACGCCGGAGATCACGCTGTGGGAAGTGCTGGATCAGACCGACAAGCAGAACATCTATCTGCTCTTCGGCATCAATGAGATCCGCAATCCGAACTTCGATGCATTCGGCGATACGCTGCGCGAAGTCGTGGATATGCTGCAGAAAAACAATCCGGAAGTGCAGATCTATCTGGTTCTGTCCTACCATCCGGATCTGATCACGGGTCTGCCGGAACCCGGTCTCACGGAACATCTGGATATGCTGAACGGAAAGCTGATCGAGATTGCGAAGGAAAAGCGAGTCTTCTGGGTGAACCCGGATGAGGCGCTGGATGATGATCAGGGAACGGTCATCGACGATTATGTATGGGACGGGCTGCATTTCAACCCGACCGGCGCAAAAGCATTTGAACAGTTCCTCGCGGAACATGTAGTAAGGAGAGACGATTATGTTAAAAAAATTTGTGAGTAGTATCATGGCAGTGCTTCTGCTCGTCGGATGCGGTTCTTCCTCCGGCAGCGCAAAGCCTTCGACAGCAGCCGAGCAGCTGGTCAAAAATCTGAACCTGAGTTCAAAGATGGATGCGATGGATGAGTCGCAGACCCAGGGCCTGTTCTTCTTTGCGGACGGTGCCGTCAAATCCTCCAGCCTGTATCTGGCCAACGATAAGAGTGCCGATATTGTCGGCGTATTTGAAGCGGAGGATGTCAGCTCCGTCAGAGAGTCCGTCGAGACATATCTCGAAACGACAAAGCTTCAGAATCAGACATACAATCCGGAGGAAGTATTCAAGCTCGACAATGCCGTGATTGATGACAACGGAAAGACTGTCGTTGTCGTTGTCTGCGATGATCTGGAAAGCGCGAAGAAAGAAGTAAAATCAGTCCTCGGAAAATAAAGAAAGCGGAAGAAGGATTTCATGACGGAAATCCTTCTTTTCAGCTGATGCAGAAAAATACGTCATATAAAATTGCCTTGTCGCAGGGAGGAGTGCAGAAATGATAGAACGTTATTCCCGTAAAGCAATGCGCGATGTCTGGAGCGAAGAAGCAAAATTCAGCTCCTGGCTGGAAGTGGAAATCCTGATTGATGAAGCCTGGGCAGAGCTCGGTGAAATCCCGAAGGAAGACGCGGAAAAAATCAGGCGCAATGCCGCATTCAATACACAGCGCGTACTTGAGATCGAGCAGGAGACCAGACACGATGTCGTCGCCTTTACCAGATGCGTTTCCGAAAGTCTGGGAGAGGAAAAGAAATGGATCCATTACGGCGTCACGAGCACAGATGTCGTCGATACCGCCCAGGGATACCGGTTTAAGAAAGCGGATGAAATCCTGTATCAGGACATGCTGGACTTCATGGAGATCCTGAAGACCAATGCGCTGAAATACAAGGATACCGTCTGCATGGGAAGAACGCACGGGGTCCACGCCGAGATTACGACCTTCGGCATGAAGTTTGCACTCTGGTATGAAGAAATGAAGCGGAATCTGGAACGCTTCGAACTGGCACGGAAGGAAGTGGAATGCGGAAAGATTTCCGGCGCCGTCGGCACATTCGCCAACATCCCGCCGTTTGTGCAGGATTATGTCTGTGAAAAGCTCGGCATCCAGTCGGCCGCGATTTCGACCCAGATCCTGCAGCGCGACCGCCATGCATTCTATTTCGGCACGCTGGCGGCCATCGGTACGACGCTGGAACAGATGGCGACCGAAATCCGCCACCTGCAGAGAACCGAAGTCAGGGAAGCGGAAGAGCGCTTCCGCAGCGGTCAGAAGGGATCCAGTGCGATGCCGCACAAGCGCAATCCGATCGGATCCGAGAATATCTGCGGATGCGCCAGAGTGCTCAGGGGCTATATGGTAACGGCATACGAGGATGTCGCATTGTGGCATGAGCGGGATATTTCCCATTCTTCCGCCGAGCGCATCATCGCTCCGGATGCCACCGGACTGCTGGACTACATGCTGTACCGCTTCGGCAATATCCTGAAGAACCTGACGGTTTTCCCGGAACAGATGGAAAAGAACATCTGGCTGACGGACGGCGTCATCTTCTCCCAGAGGTTCATGCTGAAGCTGGTGGAGAAGGGCTGGTCCAGAGAAAAGGCGTATGATACCGTCCAGCCGAAAGCAATCGAGGCGTGGACAAAGCACGTTTCTTTCCGGAAGCTGATGGAGGAAACGCCGGAAGTCACAGAAGCACTGACGCCGGAGGAGATCGACGACTGTTTTGATACCCGGTATCACATCCGCAATGTGGATGAAGTATTCCGCAGGGTCGGACTGCTCTGAATAAAATTCCGAAATGCGGATATGGATAACACCAGATTCCGGTTAACATTGACCTTCTGAAAGGAATGGAGGTACATGCATGAAGCAGAGACAGATTTATATCAGATCAGGGAACAGCCGTATTCTGCTGATCACTGACAATGCAGCGATCGATCATCGCAGTTATATTCTGAAAAAGGCTGGGGAAGGATTTCATTGCGCGGCCGGCAGATCGTCCATGGCTGCCCGTTGAACTGTACGCCGGTACATTCCCGGATGATTTTATTCCGGAAATGGAAAATGCACGAAATAATCAAAAGGATATCTGAATGAAAAACAATGCCGCGGGAAACTGCGGCATTGTCCGTTATTAGCATAGGTATTCAGATATTCTTTCTCAGATTGTCGAGGATGGCGTTGATTTTCCGCTCATCGCAGGCAAGATAACCGCCGCTGTCCTGCTTCAGGGATTTTGCCGCAAAGTGAATCTGTTTTGATCCGCTCTGCTTTATGATCTCTGAAGCGTTGTCACCGCTGACGCCTCCGCCGGGAAGAATCTCAATATCATCCCCGTACAATGCGTTCAGCTGGGCAAGCAGAGGTGTTCCCTCCAGGGCATTTGCCGCATGTCCTCTGGTGAGTACTCTGGTTGCGCCGCAGGCGATCAGCGTCTCGCATGCCGCAAACGGATCGGGAGTCAGATCAAAGGCCATATGGAATACCGCCTGTCTGTCATATTGCAGGATCAGCCGGCACATGTCGGAAGTCAGCGTTTTATCAACAGTGTGATCCGGATTCAGGAAACCGAAGGCAATGCCGTCCGCACCGTTCTGCAGAAACAGTTCCGCATCCGCGAACATGGTCTTCTGTTCCTCGGGATAATATACAAATCCGGCGGGTCTCGGCCGGACCATGCAGATGATCTTTTTGCCGGTGCGTTTTCCGGCGAGCCGGAGCGCTGAAAGGGAAGGCGTCAGGCCGTCCAGTTCCAGGGCGCTGTTGAGTTCGATCCGGTCAATCGGAAACCGTTCGGCAAGTTCGCAGTCCCTCAGACTGCCGGCACACAGCTCCAGCGTAATTCCATGCATCATAATCAAATCCCCGCTTATTAACTGCTATAATACACCACAGAAAACGATTTTGGAGGTTTGTATGGAAATCAGAAGAGCATGCAGAGATGATATTCACGGAATCAGCGACCTGCTGATGCAGGTGTTGAATATTCATGCGGAAGGAAGACCTGATCTGTTTATCCCGAATACGACAAAGTATACGGAAGAAGAACTGAATCAGATGATTCTGAATGACAATGCGCCGATCTTTGCAGCGGTGGAAGACGGAAAGGTGCTCGGCTATGCAATGACCGAGATGAAGCAGCGTCTTCACAGCAACAATATGACCGATATCAGGACGCTGTTTATCGATGATCTGTGCGTTGACGGAAACGAGCGCGGAAAGCATATCGGGCATGAGCTTCTGGCATATGTAAAGGAATATGCGCGTGCCCATGGCGTTTACCATATCACGCTGAATGTCTGGTCCTTCAACACACCGGCGATCCGCTTCTATGAAAAGGAAGGCATGAAGCCGATGGAGACCGTCATGGAATACATTCTTGAGGAACATGAATAAGCGCAGGATAATCACTTTACTGGCTGCCGCATTGTTTTTCTTTGCCGGCTGCATGCAGAAGAAACCGGTATCCTATCAGGAGACGGGTTTTACGGCGGTGATTGTTTCCGATCTGCACTTTACGGAAAAGAAAGACACGCTGAATACGATCGTTCCGCTCATGAGCAATGCCGCGGAGTGCATTTCGGCAATGATGGATGAAGTGACTGCGCTTCACCCGGATGCGCTGATCATTACCGGAGACAATACCAACAGCGGATCTGACAGTGATGAAAAGGCCCTGGCAAAGATACTGGACAGGGTGAAAAAGGCCGGGATTGCCGTTGTCATGACAACCGGAAACCATGATTTCAATCAGGCTTCCGTACAGACATATGAAAAGAACTTCATGCCGCTGGCGGACTGTCACAGCAGGGATGAAGCGTCTCTGAGCCATTCCGTGCTGAGAAACGGCGTGCTGATGCTGGCAATGGATGACAGCTCAGGTACCGGCGGAAACGGCGCCGCATTTCCGTCACAGACCATGCAGTGGCTGAAAGATCAGCTGAAAGAAGCGGACACAAACAGATGGATCCCGCTGTTTCTTTCCCATCACTCCGTGCTCAGCCCGTACGGCAGCTCCTATACCATATCCAATCCCGATCTCTTTCAGACGCTGGAACAGGGCGGCGTGCGGCTTTGCTTTACCGGCCACCAGCACGGACAGGCGCATCTGGAAAAAGGGAACATGCAGGAGATCATTTCGGCCATGCCGCTGAACGGCGCCCATCTGTACGGCGTGCTGAAGATCAATGATGCGGGAATGCATTATCAGACGCATTCCTTTGACTTCAGAACCTATGCTACAGAGGATCTGTATCGGATCATTTCCGATGCGGATGAAACCGCCGCGGCCCATACCCGTGAAACGTTTGAAAAACTGCTGGATGAGCGGGGGTGCACAGGGGAAGCACAGGCTCAGGCGGTGGAAATGGTGACGCGGATGTTTTCCGCAATGGCCCGCGGAACGCTCGGGTCCGAAGCGGATGAGATCCGGAATATGCCGATGTATGAGGAAACGCTGCGGCTGCTTGCGGATACCAACTACGGACCGTGGATGAAATCGCTGATGGAACATCCCGCGGATGCGGATCATCTGGAGATTGAATTCTGAAGATCCGCAGAGACATTCCGGAAAAAAGAAGGTAGAATGAAAACAGATATTCAAAGGGGACGCATCATATGAAACTCAACTATAAAAGGACCTTTCTTGTCGGTCTGGCATTTCTTTCCATCTGCGCTTTCTGGCAGATGTATGACAATGTGATTCCGCTGATTCTGACCAATACCTTCCATCTGAACGAGACCTATTCCGGTGCGATCATGGCTGCCGACAATGTGCTGGCGCTGTTCCTTCTGCCGCTGTTTGGCTCGCTGTCCGACCGTTTTGAATCCAATATCGGCAAGCGCATGCCGTTCATCCTGTGCGGGACAGCCCTGGCAGTGATTCTGATGAATATCCTGCCGTTTGTGGACAATTCCTATGCAAAGACGCCGGATACCTTCAAGGTCGGGCTGTTCGTGGTGCTGCTGGGACTGCTGCTGATCGCCATGGGAACCTACCGTTCCCCGGCGGTTGCCCTGATGCCGGATGTGACGCCGAAGCCGCTGCGCTCCAAAGCCAACGCCGTAATCAATCTGATGGGTGCGGTCGGCGGCATTATCTATCTCGGTATTGCGGCTGTGCTCTATCCCAATGCAAAGACGGCAGGAGTGAGCCATGTCAATTACCAGGTTCTGTTTATTACCGTATCGGCAATCATGGCCGTGTCAGTTGCCCTGCTTTATATCTTTGTGAAGGAAAAGGAACTGACGGATGAAAACCGCAGGCTGGAGGAGGAACATCCGGAATGGAATCTTGCCGAGGACGACGGATCCGGAAATGAAAAGCTTCCGCCGGAAGTCAAGCGCTCCCTGGGCTTCCTGCTGGCGTCAATCGCCTTATGGTTTATCGGATACAATGCGGTTACGACATGGTTTACCACCTACGTATCGGTTGTGATGGGGCAGGGACTCGGCGGTGCGAGCACGTGTCTTCTGATTGCGACGGCCGGAGCGATCATCTCCTATATTCCGATCGGCAATCTTGCCTCGAAAATCGGACGCCGGAAGACGATCCTGGGAGGCATCATCCTGCTGGCTTCGATGTTTGCGGCCGGATTCATCCTGACCAGCATCTTCACATCCATCAATCCGGTTATGTTTGTGTGCTTCGCACTGGTCGGCGTCGCCTGGGCGGCGATCAATGTCAACTCGCTGCCGATGGTAGTTGAAATGTGCAGAGGCTCGGATATCGGCAAGTTTACCGGATATTACTACACCGCATCCATGGCTGCCCAGATTGTCACGCCGGTGCTTGCCGGCACACTGATGCGGCTGATTTCCTATAAGGTTCTCTTTATCTACGCCGCGGTATTTGTCCTGCTCTCATTTGCGACAATGACCCAGGTAAAGCACGGCGATCAGAAAGTTGAGGCAAAGCACGGTCTCGAAGCATTCGAGGACATGGATAACTGAAAGAAGATGCGGCAGGGCAGGTGCTCCGCCGCATTTCTGTATGATCTTAAAAAAACCGCTCTGCATTGGGGCGGTTCGGTGATTGATATGCTCAGGCGATGTTCTCCGGCTGATCCTTCTTTTTTCTCAGGAAAAGGAACAGAATGCAGACGGCTGCCGCAATTCCGCAGCCGATCAGCAGCGGATTGATCTTTCCGGTGGCGGAAGTGATGACGATTTCATCAATGTCGTCAGAAAGCTCCACAAGATCAATCGTGACGGTCTTTCCTTCGGCAACGCCGGCGTTTGTCTTCGCCGCTGCAGGCATATTGACGATCATCACCGCTTCGAATCCGATCTCCTTCAGTTTTTCCGTGTCAAAATCTTCCGATGAGGGGGCGCCGATTTCTTCGGATACTTCCTCATTGATGCTGTTTCTCGGAATCCGTACCGTTACGGTATTGCGGTCCGCGGTGACATTGAATCTGTGCGTATCCTTTTCGGCAATCGCAACGCCGCTGAAGGATGGTTCTTCTGAGGTGCCTTCTTCCTTAACAATTGTCACTTCGGCACCCGGATTGCTTTCCGCGGTGTTCTGACGCATCTCTTCGAGTGCGGCGTCGATATCATTTCCGCCCATGCCGAGCATTTCATGACTGATCAGTATCGTCTGTGTGGAATTGACTTTTCCGTCCCCGTCCACATCCAGCCGCATCCGTATCTTCATGCATCCGCAGAGCAGAAGGCTGCAGGCAATCAGCGCTGTTTTCAGTAATCTGTTTTTCATATGTGCTCCTCTTTCCCAGACATGGTCATTGCAGCATGTTTCACTCCGGATGTTTTCCGGCAAAGGAAGCGGTGAGCTGTTCCAGGAACTTTCCGGCAATCGGGGTCATATGCTGGTAGCGGCTGCGGATCAGATACAGCCGTGTTTTCAGGGAAGGAAACAGGGGGATGAATTTCAGTCCGCTTTCCTGCGAAGTGTTGATCAGGTTGCGGAAGGTGAGCAGGTATCCCAGTCCTGCCGAAACAAAGACGGAACCGTTATAGGAAAGACGGAAGGATCCTTCCAGATGCATTTCACCGAACTGGTCAGACGCCCATGTCCTGATCTCCTGGTTCCAGCTCTGTTCCGAACAGAACAGGGGAAGTCCGTGCAGATCTTCAGGCGTGATGCGCTCTTTATGCGCAAGCGGATCATTCACAGGCACGATGAGACCCCAGTCATCATCCTCGGGGAAGGGGATTGCCTGATAGCGGCTGTAGTCCGGCGTTTCCGCCAGTACCGCAAAATCCAGCAGTCCCTTATCGAGCTTTTCCAGTACCTGCTCGCTGTCGCCGCTTGTGATGTGGTAATGCAGGGACGGAAAGCGCTGCTTCAGCCTGCGGATTTCTTCCGCCAGATACCGGATCTGATAAGACTCCGCGAGACCGAAATACAGCTCGCCGCCGGCAATGTCGTCCAGCGAGACAAATTCCTTTTCGATCTTGTCAGCCATGCTGATAAGGTCCTCGGCGCGGTTTCTCAGCAGTACGCCTTCATCCGTCAGGGAGATCGAGAAGCTGTGGCGGACAAACAGCTTTCTGCCCAGTTCGTCTTCCAGGTTTTTCAGCGCCTTCGACAATGTCGGCTGGGTGACATGCAGTGATTCGGCGGCTCTTGTCAGGTTTTCTTCCCGGGCAGCCGCAAGAAAATATCTGAGTGTTCTGATTTCCATAGGTGTTTCTCCTGTATCCTTATGATATTCCAAATACGAATAACATGATATATAAAATAACTATTCGCGCAATTCATCCCGGATGATTAAGATGAAACCGTGAAAGGAAAAGCGATGCGGAATATCGAAGAAAACGGATTGGAAATCAGTCTGGCACATGCCGGCATTCCCGAAGAAAGCAGGAAGATGATGCTGGAGATGCAGGAATGCGGATGTGAGGCGGAACTGCTCATCAGGCTGAAAATGCACCGGTGCCGGCTGATGGATGAAATGCATGACATCCAGAGAAAGATCGACAGTACGGATGATCTGATCCGCATGCATCGCAGGTAAGTGATTATGATGAAGACAGAACAGCTGAACCTCACGGAAACATGGGACAAGACATTTCCCAAAAGTGATAAAGTATCACACCGGAAAATCACATTCATCAACCGCTACGGCATTACGCTGGCAGCGGATCTGTATAAACCCCTGAATGCGGAAGGGAAACTCCCGGCAATCGCCGTCTGCGGTCCGTTCGGCGCCGTCAAGGAACAATGCTCCGGACTGTATGCACAGACCATGGCGGAGCGCGGATATCTCACCCTGGCATTTGATCCTTCCTTTACCGGAGAAAGCGGCGGTTTCCCGCGGTATATGGCTTCCCCGGATATCAATACCGAAGACTTCCAGGCAGCCGTTGACTGGCTTTCCGTCTGTGAAGAAGCGGATCCGGAACGCATCGGCATCATCGGAATCTGCGGCTGGGGCGGACTGGCACTGAATACCGCCGCAATTGATACGAGAATCAAAGCCGCGGTTACATCCACGATGTATGATATGAGCAGGGTCAATGCCTTCGGCTACTTTGATGCCATGGATGAGGACGCAAGATATGCTCAGCGTGAGGCACTGAATGCTCAGCGCACGAAGGATTACCGGAACGGTTCCTATGAGCTGCGGGGCGGTGTCGTGGATCCGCTGCCGGCAGATGCGCCGTTCTTTGTAAAGGACTACTACGACTACTACAAGACAGAGCGCGGCTATCATCCGCGTTCCCTCAACTCCAACGGCGGCTGGAATAAAACCGGCTGCATCTCCTTCATGAACATGCCGCAGCTGACATGGACGCATGAAATCCGCAATGCGGTGCTGATGATCCACGGAGAAAAGGCGCATTCCTGCTATTTCTCCAGAGATGCCTATAAAAACATGACAGAGCACAGCAGATACACGGACAACAAGGAGCTGCTCATCATTCCGGATGCCGTGCATACCGATCTGTATGACGGCGGCGGAAAGAATCTGATTCCGTTTGACAGGATCACGGAATTCTTCGGGAGATATCTGTAATGGAAATCCTGGTTCTGAACGGCAGCCCGAGACCGCAGGGCACCACCGCAAAGATGATCGCCGCATTTACGGAAGGTGCTGAATCAGCCGGACATCATGTGCATACGGTGAATGTCTGCAGGAAGAATATTCGCGGCTGTCTGGCCTGTGAGTACTGCCATGGGGAAGGCAGGGGAACCTGCGTGCAGAAGGATGACATGCAGGAAGTATATGAGCTGCTTTCCGAAGCAGACATGCTGGTGCTTGCCTCACCAATCTACTACCACAACATCAGCGGCCAGCTGAAATGTACGGTTGACCGCTTCTATGCGGCGGCCTATCCCAACGGGCCGGAAAAGCTGAAAAAGGCCGCGATGTTTCTGACTTCCGGCGATCCGGAGATGTATGAAGGTGCGCTGTTCTCCTACCGGGGAGATTTCCTGGGCTATCTGAAGCTGGAGGATATGGGTGTATTCACATCTTCCGGAAAGGAAAACGGATCGGAAGAAAAACTGAATGAACTGAAGGCGTTCGGAGCCGGACTGCAATAAGATAACAACGGGAGATGCATATGAAGCGATATGCCGTACTGCTGTCCGCAGTGATTCTGCTTCTCAGCGGATGTGTGAAATACGAGGGATCCGAAACGGAAAAACAGCAGTTTTCCGCTGCGGAAACACCGGCTGCCTCTGTAAAGGAAGAGAAGACTGAGACGGCGGAACAGAATGAAGGAAACCTGATCCTGCAGATCGGGGATGCGGTATTTGAGGCGGAAACCGCAGACAATGACACAGCCCGGGCATTTCTTGAACTGCTTCCCTCGGAACTGGAGATGAGCGAGCTCAACGGCAATGAGAAATATGCATATCTCGATCAGGAACTGCCTTCGGCTTCAGCCAATCCGGGCACAATCGAAGCCGGGGATCTGATGCTGTACGGAGATAACTGTATCGTTCTGTTCTATGAGACCTTTCCGACTTCCTATTCCTATACCCGGATCGGAAAAATCAGAGATACTGCCGGTCTGAAGGAAGCGCTCGGCACCGGCAGCGTCCATGTATCACTGAGTTTGTCCGCTTCCGAAGCGGATGTGCTGATCCCTCAGACCGTTCTTCTGAACAGCGGATATGAGATGCCGGTGATCGGGCTCGGCACGTGGACGCTGGACAATGCACAGGCAGAGGAATCCGTTTACGCCGCATTGAAAACAGGCATGCGCCTGATTGATACGGCACGGTATTACCGCTGCGAGGAAGGGGTCGGAAACGGCATCCGGAAGGCAGTTGAAGAAGGGATTGTCCGGCGGGAAGATGTCTTTGTGACATCCAAGATCATGCCCTCAGACTATGACAATACGGCCCGGGCAATCGATGATTCATTGAGGGATCTCGGACTGGATTATATCGATCTGATGCTGATACATCAGCCGGGTACGGATGATGCAGCGGTATATAAGGCAATGGAACAGGGCGTCCGGGACGGGAAGATCCGTTCCATCGGCATTTCCAATTACTATACGGAAGAACAGGTGGATGAAGTGCTTTCCTTTGCGGAAATCATGCCGGCGGTGATCCAGAATGAGAATCATATTTATTATCAGAACCGGAAACTGCAGGAATATGTAAGGCCGTACGGGATCGTCATCGAATCATGGTATCCCTTCGGCGGGCGGGGACATACGCAGGAATCCTTCGGCAATGAGACAATTGTTCAGATTGCCGGGGCGCACGGGAAAACACCTGCCCAGGTGATATTGAGATGGCAGATTCAGGACGGATATATTGTCATTCCCGGTTCTTCGAATCCGGACCATATCGCTGAGAATTACGATCTGTTTGACTTTGCATTGAGCAAAGAGGAAATGGAAAAGATCCGTGCCCTCAATCAGCAGAAAAGATACGAAAACTGGTAAAAAAACAAAGAGGCGGGATGCCTCTTTGTGCGTTTACAGAAGTTTTTTCAGAATGATATTGCCTTCGCGCTCCGGCGATACCGATACCAGACATACCGGCGTCTTCAGCCATGACTCCATGAACCGGACATAATTCCGGCAGTTTTCCGGAAGTCCTTCAAAGCTTCTGATTTCGGAAATGTCTTCGCTCCATCCGGGCAGATATTCATACACCGGCTCCGCCGAAGCAAGATCATTCAGGGATGCGGGAACGGTGTCGTATGTTTTTCCGTTGATCCGGTATCCGGTGCAGACCGGGATTTCCTTCAGACCGGAAAGAATATCGATCTTGGTGACGGCGATATCGGTCAGACCGTTGATGGTCACCGCCTGTCTGACAACCGGAAGATCCAGCCAGCCGCATCTTCTCGGCCTGCCGGTGGTGGCGCCGTATTCCGCGCCTTTTTCCCGGATCATATCGCAGGTTTCATCCAGCAGTTCCGTGACGAACGGGCCTTCGCCGACACGGGTGGAATATGCTTTGACGATACCGATGATGCGGTCGAGCTTCTTCGGGGATACGCCTGCGCCTTCACAGACGCCTGCGGCTGTCGGCGAGGAGCTTGTCACGTACGGATATGTTCCGTAGTTGATATCCAGCATGTTTGCCTGCGCGCCTTCAAAAAGCACGTTCTTTCCGCTGTCCAGCGCTTTGTTCACCTTGTCCACGGCGTCACAGATCATCGGCAGAAGCCGCTCACGGATGCCGGCAAACTGCTGCACCATTTCATCATAATCAAACGGTTCGCCGTCATACAGCTTTGTAATCTCGGCGTTTTTTCTTTCCAGCGTGTACTTCAGCTTTTCGCAGAACACATCCCAGTCGCGCAGATCGCAGACCCGGATGCCTGTTCTTGTATACTTGTCCGCATAGCAGGGACCGATGCCGTTTTTCGTTGTGCCGAGCTTTCTGTCTCCGGCCGTCTTTTCCTGAAGCTCGTCAATTCTGACATGATAGGGCATCAGAAGATGGGCCCTGTCGGAAATCCTCACATGATCGCAGGGCTGTCCCTGCTTCTCCAGCGTATCGATTTCAGACAGCAGTACAAACGGATTGATGACGACGCCCGGGCCGATCATGCACAGCGCATCATGATTCAGAATGCCGGAAGGAAGCAGATGCAGCACGGTCTTTTTTCCGTTGACGACAACGGTATGACCGGCGTTGTTTCCTCCCTGAAAGCGGACAACCATATTCATATGAGCTCCGAGCAGGTCGACGATTTTGCCTTTTCCTTCGTCTCCCCACTGTGATCCGACAACTACAAATCCTGCCATAATGACAAACTCCTTTCAAAAACCGGAACGATTATAGCATAATGCAGGGATCCGGACAGATGAAATCATACCGGTATTCAGCCATTCCCTGTGCAGGTTCTGAAACAATTTGATAAAATGTTTCAGAAGGAGATTTAAACAAACTATGAGTGAGAATAGACAGAACCCCGAAAACTGCAATCACAACTGCGAAGGATGCTCCGCAAACTGCAGTGAGAGGAATTCCCCGGAGAGCTTCCGGATTGAACCGAGTCCGCGCTCATCCATCAGAAAGATTATCGGCGTCGTATCGGGAAAGGGCGGCGTCGGCAAATCTTTTGTCACATCGGTGCTGGCTTCCGAGATGCAAAGAAGAGGGCACAGAGCCGCAGTACTGGATGGCGATATTACCGGTCCGAGCATGGGCAAGGCGTTCGGCATCCATGAAAAGGCAATGAGCGACGGGCAGCTGATTTATCCGCATGTCACGGAGAACGGCATCCAGGTCATGACCGCAAACATGCTGCTGGACAGAGACGACCAGCCGGTCATCTGGAGAGGGCCGATGGTTGCCGGCATTCTCAGACAGTTCTATCAGGAAGTGTTCTGGGATGATGTCGATTATATGTTCATCGACATGCCTCCGGGAACCAGCGATGTCCCGCTGACCCTGTTTCAGAGCATTCCCCTGGACGGCATCCTGGTGGTCACAAGCCCGCAGGATCTGGTATCCATGGTTGTGGAAAAGGCCATCAACATGGCAAAGATGATGGACATCAACGTCCTCGGCCTTGTTGAAAACATGAGCTATGTAGAATGCGATCAGTGCGGAAACAAGATGTATGTCTTCGGACAGTCCCACATTGACGAAGTTGCCGGAAAGACAGGTCTGCCGGTACTGGCCAGAATCCCGCTCCGTCCGGCCCACGCCGAAGCGACCGACAAAGGCGCAATCGAAGCGCTGGAAGTACCGGAACTGAAGGATACAGCCGATCTGATCGAGAATCTTTAAGATAAACGTCACCTGAAGTTCACATTGGCCTGCTATTGTTGAGGCCGGAGGTAAATAACATGACAAGGATACTGGTTGCGGATGATGAAGCAAGGATCAGGGAGATGATCCGTAAATATGCCGAATTTGAAGGCTTTCAGGTAGAGGAAGCTGCCGACGGCATGATCGCTGTGGAAATGTGCAGCAGGACGGTTTATGATCTGGTGGTCATGGATATCATGATGCCGAATCTGGACGGATTCAGTGCCTGCAAGGAAATCCGCAGGCTGTATCCGGATATGCCGATCATTCTGCTCTCGGCTCTGGGAGAAGAATATGACCGGATTCACGGATTTGATCTCGGTGTGGATGACTATGTGGTCAAACCGTTCTCCAGCAAGGAACTGATGATGCGGATCCATGCGATTCTCAAGCGTGTGCATCCGGAAACAACCGAAAACCAGACATTCCGTCTCGACGGACTGGAGATTGATTATTCCGCAAGAATCGTAAAAATCGACGGGGAACGCGTACAGCTTTCGCCGAAGGAATATGAACTTCTGATCTATCTGGTAAAGAACGCCGGCATTGCCCTGACCCGTGAACAGATACTGCAGACGGTATGGGGCTATGATTTCTTCGGAGATGACCGGACGCTGGATACGCATATCAAGCTGCTGAGAAAGAATCTCGGCGATTACAGCAGATATATCGTTACGCTGAGAGGAGTGGGGTACCGCTTTGAAAAAGATTAGTCTGAAACTGAAAATCGGACGGTATCTTGCGGTCTTTGCGGCACTGATTCTTAGCGTGATCTGGATTTTCCAGTTTCTTCTGCTTCAGCCGATGTATGAAAGCTCCAAGATTGCATCGCTGAAGGAATCCGGTGATCTCATCGCCGATACCATTCAGAATGACAGTGAGAGTCTGACCGAGGTCGTGTATGATGTTTCGCTGCAGAATGATACGTGCGTCAGAATCTTCTCGAACGGCATCAATATGTCTGCCGGCAATTCCGGCTGCACACTGTACCGGATGTCTTCCTATGAACTGGGCAGCTATGTTGCGGAAGCGCAGGAAAACGGCGGGACATATCTGAGCACGATCGAGCGCCGGGGTGTCCGTGACGATGAGGAGGACAAGTTCAAGGAGATCACCTATACCAAGGTGATCGGTGAAGATGATATCAGTGTGGTCCTGGTTTCCACCGGAATCACGCCGATGAGCGCAACCGTCAAAACAATGCGCCGCCAGCAGATCTGGATCTCGCTGATCGTGATCGTGCTGGTGCTCGGAATCACCTATATGATGTATTCCAGAATCGTCGGACCGATTCACCGGATCACCGAGGAGGCAGCCCATCTTCCGGAAGGAAAGTTTGCGGCGGATGAAAGGAACAACGAGTATCTGGAGGCGCAGCAGCTCAATGAAGCACTGGAAAAGGCGGCCGTGGATATCCGCAAGGCCGATCAGGCAAAGCGTGATCTGATTGCCAATGTCTCGCATGATCTCAGAACACCGCTGACAATGATCAGCGGATACGGTGAGATGATGCGGGATCTGCCGGGTGAAAAGACAGATGAGAACATTCAGGTCATCATTGATGAATCGCAGCGTCTGACCGCACTGGTCAATGATCTGCTTGATCTTTCCAGAATGCAGAGCGGCAGGATCGTATTGGAAGAATCCGATTTTGATCTGGTGCAGCTGATCCGCATCCAGATGCGCAAATATGAAGTGTATCAGATGAATGACGGATTTGAGTTTGAACTGGAGCTGCCGGAAAAAGCTTATGTGCATGCGGATGAAAAACGCATCGCCCAGGTGTTCAACAACTTCATGACCAATGCGGTCAATTACTCCGGAAACAGCCGGAAGATTATCGTCAGGCTGAAGGAACAGAACGGAAATTACCGTACCGAAGTCCGCGACTTCGGTGAGGGAATCTCAGAAAGCGATCTGGAGAATGTCTGGGACCGCTATTACAAGGTCGATAAGGAACATGTGCGTTCCTCCAGCGGATCCGGAATCGGTCTGGCTATTGTCAGGGAAATACTGGAGATGCACAAAGCACGGTACGGTGCTGAATCAAAACTGAACGAAGGAAGCACATTCTGGTTTGAACTGAAGAAAACCAATGAATAGGAGTAAAGGAAACGGATCTCCAAACTTTATGGGGGAGTAGTCAAACTTTCTGGGGGAGTACCATGGGGGAGCGACGAAAAAAGCCATAAAGAATGAGCACAAAATGAAAGCTTGAGAATGTGAAAATCTCAAGCTTTTTA
>SVBN01000032.1 GCA_015058875.1 Erysipelotrichaceae bacterium
CATGGAATATGTTCAGGGCAGAACCCTGAAGCAGGTTGTACAGGCAAGAGGCGCACTGCTCAAGGAAGAGGCTGTGGATATCATGAAGCAGCTGTGCTCGGCGATTGCCGAAGCGCATAAGCGGGGGATTATCCACCGTGATATCAAGCCCCAGAACGTCATCGTCAAGGCAGACGGAACCATCAAAGTGCTCGACTTCGGCATTGCCCTTGCCAAAGGCAGCATGCAGCTGACGCAGGCAAACAATGTCATGGGGTCCGTGCATTATCTGGCGCCGGAGCTTGCCAAAGGCGAATCCGCAAGCGTTCAGTCGGATATTTACGCCCTCGGCATCGTTCTGTTTGAAATTCTGACGGGAGATGTTCCTTTCAAGGCGGAATCCGCCGTGCAGGTTGCATTGATGCATATGCGCAATGAAATTCCCGATGTGCGCTCCATCAATCCAACGGTGCCGCAGTCCTTGGAAAACATCGTCATCCGGGCAACGGCCAAGGACAAGACGCTGCGCTATTCTTCCTGCAATGAAATGCTGGAGGATCTCAGAACATGTCTGAAGCCGGAACGGCTGAATGAACCCAGAGTCCATCTTGCGCCGACGGCGACTTCAGCCAAACTTGCCAATACCGCAAAGATGCATACGGAAGCTGCCAGCCGGCCGGCGAAAAAACCGCAGCCGGTGCAGAAGGCGGTCGAAGAATCCAAGGATCTGAGAGTTGTCAATCCGGCGATACAGCGCCGTCCGAAGACCAATAAGATCCTGATGGGACTGCTGATCTTCCTGCTGCTTCTGCTGGCAATATCAGGTACATATTTTGCCCTGAGCGTCAGCGGCATACTGACGCCGCTTGCCAGGGAAGTGGAGGTGCCGGATCTGATCGGCATGACCCTGATGGAGGCAAAGGATGTCTGCGGAGAAGCATCCCTGGTTCTGGATACAACCGATGTGACTTATGAACTGACCGATTCCACGGAAAAGGGAAAGATCATCTATGTCAGTCCCGAAGCGGGAAGCGAAGTGGACAAAGGCTCCAGAGTCAGCGTGACTGTTTCCAGCGGTATCGGCATTACCGTAAAGAACTATGTCGGCGAGAGCATAACCGCGGCCAGAAAAGACCTGTCGCAGTATTCCCGCATGAATATCATGACCGCCTCGGAAGAGGGAAGCGGTGAAGATCCCGGTACGGTTATCCGGCAGGAACTGCTGGAAGCCGGAACCAGATTTAATCCGGAAAACACCTATGAGATCCGCCTGGTCTATGCGGCATATCCGACGATTACCATCCCTGCCGATATCGACGGCAGAGCCATTGCGGATGCGGTCACGAGACTGGAAGGACTGGGGGCACGGGTGCTGACAAGCAACCTTGATCCCTCGGGACTGAGTGAAGAGGAACTGGCGGCGCTGGATTACGGAGTTGTCATCCGCAGCGAGCCTGAAATCGGAAGCGAATATACACAGGAAGAAGATAACTATGTCATTTTGTATTATTACTGATCGGGGCCGGGCATGATTGCCAGAATCGTCAGAATCGTATCAAAACATTATCAGCTGCTCTGTGAAGACGGCAGAAGGGTGGATGCCGGACTGATGGGCAAGGTGCGCCTGCAGACAAGGCCGTGTACCGGCGATCTGGTGGAAGCCGATTATGTGCAGAACCAGTATGTGATTCAGAAAATACTGCCGCGCAGGAATCATCTGATCCGTCCGTTTGTCGCCAATGTCGATCAGGCACTGATCGTCATGAGCGTAAAGGATCCGGATTTCTCACCGGCGCTGATTGACCGTCTGAGCTTTCTGATTGTCAACGCCGGCATTACGCCGCTGCTCTGCGTGACGAAAACGGATCTGGGCATAGATGAGGAAACGGAAGCGCGGATCCGGGAATATGAAGCCGGACCGATGCATGTGATCCGGACCGGTGCCGGTACACTGGATCCTTCCCTGGCCGGTGTGCTGAAGGATAAGGTTACGGTGCTGACCGGACAGTCGGGCGCCGGCAAGAGCACGCTGCTGAATACGCTGGAGCCATCGTTCCGTCTTGCCACACAGGAGATATCCAAAGCGCTCGGACGCGGCAAGCATACGACCAGACACAATGAACTTCATCCGGTTGCCGGCGGACTGGTATGCGATACGCCGGGATTCTCATCGCTGGACTTTTCCCACATGAGCGTTACGGATCTGGCGGAATCGGTGCAGGAATTCGCACCGTATCTCGGACAGTGCAGATTCAATGACTGTGTTCATCAGAACGAACCCGGATGTGCCGTCAAGCAGGCGGTCAGTGACGGACATGTTCCGATGATCCGTTATCAGAACTATCTTCAGATTCTGAAGATGATCCAGGAAAGGAAGGAAAAATACCTATGATCGTATCACCTTCTGTATTGGCGGTTGATTACAGCCGCATGAATGAACAGGTGGCACAGCTGAATGCCTCCGGTGCGCAATGGCTTCACTTTGATGTCATGGACGGACATTTTGTGCCGAACCTGACATTCGGGCCGGATATTCTGAAGGGCTTCAAAAAGCTGAGCCCGCTGTTCATGGATGTGCATCTGATGGTCTCTGATCCCGCATTCTTTGCGAAGGTGTTCCAGGATGCCGGGGCAGATCTGATTACATTCCACTACGAAGCGATGGAATCCGATGAAGCAATCAGAAAGCTTGCGCAGGAGATTCATGCCCGCGGCGGGAAAGCCGGACTCTCCGTCAAGCCGAAAACCGATGTGACGGTACTGGAAAAGTTCCTGCATGACTTTGATCTGTTTCTGATCATGTCCGTGGAGCCCGGTTTCGGCGGTCAGAGCTTCATGGAGAACTCGCTTGAAAAAATGTCCTGGCTCAGGGGAAAACTGGATGAGGCAGGCCTGAATGCACATATTGAAGTGGACGGCGGCATCAACGATAAGACCGGTGCACGGGCAAAAGAAGCCGGTGCGGATGTGCTGGTCGCCGGATCCTATGTGTTTAAAAATGATATCGGAAAGGCTGTGAAGTCGCTTGAATGAATGCTGTGCGGTACTGACAAAGGCGCACGGGATTCCGGAAACCGATGCGGATCTGATCGGCGTTGACAGAGGTGCTCTGATTCTGGCGGAAGCCGGAAAGCGCATGAAGCTGGCATTGGGGGATTTTGATTCCGTGGCGGAAGGGGATCTGGATCTGATCCGCAGGATGAGCGATGAAACCGTAATTCTGAATCCCGTCAAGGATGACAGCGACAGTGAAGCCGCGGTGAATGAGCTGATCCGCAGGGGATATGAGCGCATCACTCTGACCGGCGGGACCGGCGGAAGGCTGGATCATGAAATCGTCAATCTCAGGCTGGTATCCATGTTTCCCGGTATCCTGATGCTGAAAAATGAAAAGAACACCGTGCAGGCGTTCTCTGAAGGAGTGCATCATATCGGCACGGAAGGAAGAAAGTATATTTCCTTCTTTGCGTCTGTGCCTTCGGTGATTTCGCTGTCCGGAATGAAATATCCGCTGGATCACAGAATCTTTATGCCGCAGGACCTCTACGGGCTCTCCAATGAGATCACGGGGGAGGAAGGCATCCTGACGGTGCACTCGGGAATTGTATTATGCGTGCAGTCCGATGACTGAAAACGGGCTGCATTTTTATATGAAATGAAACAAAAAAAAGAACTTCTCTGAAGTCCTCTTTTATTCTGCAGCAGGTGTTTCTTCCTTAACTGCAGCCGGCTTAGCTTTCGCTCCTGCTTTGAGTGTCTTCATTGCACGGGCAGAAACACGAAGTGTTGTAGGCTTGCCGTCAACGATCACATGAACTTTCTGCAGGTTAACGTTCCACTTGCGGCGTGTAGCACGCAGAGAGTGGGAACGGTTGTTTCCCGACATCGCTTTTTTACCGGATACGGCACAAACTTTGGACATGACCATAACCTCCTTACATAACAATGCCTAATTAGATTAGCATGGAATAAAATGAAATGCAACAAAAAAAGAATGTGCGCACGAATTGGGAAAATCCGGGGAAAAACACCGGAGAACGGCTGAAAACAGCACAGATTCACCTCGTGAAAGTCTTTTGAACATTTCACGAATGTGTTATCATATTTTTGTTTAATCGGAAGGAGTTCAGACGGTGAGCGATAAGCAGATATATGCAGCAATTGAAGCTGCTGATCATGAAGTACGTCTGATTGTAGGCGAATTCTTCAATACACGCTTTAATATTATTAAAGTGGAAAGAATCCCTGTCGAGGGATTTACAAGTGAAAAGATAACAGATCCCTCTGCGGTAACGGAAGGAATCCGGGCTGCGGCAGAGGATGCATCGAAGATGATCGGTGCGGATATCAAAAGGGTGATTGTAGCGATGCCTTCCTACAGAATGAGAAGGTATACGGTAAAATCCACGGTGCCGGTCAACGGTATTGACGGAACCGTAACAGTGGAAGATATCCGTGAGGCTGTCCGGAAAGCACAGTCCATCAACATCGGAAAGGAACTGGCACTGATTCAGACAGTATGCGTCAAGTATACGGTCAACGGAATCACATCCAGAAGAATTCCGATTGGTGAAAGAGCTTCCCAGCTGACAGTGGATATCGATCTGCTGTGCGCCGACAGACAGGTTTCCTTCGATGTCGTCACATGCATCGAAAATGCCGGTCTGCAGGTCATCGATATTTTCCCGGATGTATTTGCGGTAGCCAAGGAAGCGGCGCTGTTCGAACAGGCTGTTGATCAGAATGTAATTGTTCTGAAGATGGAGCGCTGCTCGACAACACTCGGTCTGCTTTCCAGAGGAAGACTGACCACATGCACCGTTGAATCGGAAGGCGTAGGCACGATTGCTTCGGCAGTCTGTGAGAAATACGGACTGAAGCCGGAAGTCAGTGCCGAGCTGGTCAAATACAGTGCAAGGCTGAATGAAAAGATCAATTCCACCAATCCGGTGTATATCTGGGCAGATGCGGAAGGCGGAACACAGAAAATCAACGAGCAGGAACTGTGCGAATGCATACGTCCGAATGTTGAAAAATGGCTTGATGATATGCAAAAACTGTGTGACCCAATCTTGCAAGCAGGGCCGACTGCTGTTATTATAACGGGAGAAGGCGGCGAGATGCAGGGATTGAAAGATCTTTTGCAGAGAAAGCTCAACTGTGAAGTCAGGAATTACATTCCCGACACACTTGGCGGAAGAAATGCCGGCCTGACTGCGTGCCTTGGTCTGTTCTATGCTTATAAGGATAAACAGCCGATCACCGGTTTCGCGGATAACAGTCTCGATATGGATGCATTCATTGATGCAGTCAGTTACCGGGACAAGGAAACACCAGGCAATCCGGAAGACACGATCACAAAAAAGCTGAAGGGAATTCTCTTCGACGGGAAGAAGTAGAGAGGGAAAAAGTATGGCAGACTTATCTTACAATCAGGTTGCACGGATTAAAGTATTCGGAATCGGTGGAGCCGGCAGCAACGCAGTGAACCGCATGGTTCAGGAAGGTGTTCAGGGCGTTGAATTCTATGTTGCAAACACCGATCTTCAGGCACTGGATGTTTCTCCTGTAACCAATAAGATCCAGCTCGGCAACGAAGGACTTGGTGCGGGCGGAAATCCCGACAACGGCCGCAAGGCAGCTGTTGAAAGCGAAGAGGATATCAAGAGAGCTATGGAAGGCGCCGATATGATCTTCCTGACAGCAGGTCTCGGCGGCGGAACAGGTACAGGTGCATCACCGCTGTTTGCCAAGATTGCAAAAGAGCTCGGATGTCTGACAGTAGGTATCGTTACCAAGCCGTTCAGCTTTGAAGGCAGAAGAAGAATGATCCAGGCTGAACAGGGTCTGGAACAGCTGAAAGAATATGTTGACAGCCTGATTATTATATCCAATAACAAGGTTCTTGAAGTTATCGGACACATTCCGTTCGAAGATGCATTCAAGGAAGCCGACAATATCCTGCGTCAGGGCGTACAGACAATCACAGACCTGATTGCCGTACCTGCAATGATCAACCTTGACTTTGCGGATATCAAGAGCGTCATGGAAGGTCAGGGAAGCGCTCTGATCGGAATCGGCATGGCAAGCGGCGAAAACAAGGCGAAGGAAGCTGCCGCAAAGGCAATTCAGTCACCGCTGCTCGAAGCTCAGATCTCCGGCGCAAGAAGTGCGATCGTCAATGTAACCGGCGGCGCTAGCATGTCCGCTTACGATGCACAGGAAGCAGTCGAATATATCCGTGAAGCAGCCGGCAATGATATCGATATCATCTTCGGTGTTGCCATCAACGAAAAGATCGGCGAATCCATTATCGTCACAGTCATCGCAACAGGCTTCGACCTGCCGAAGGCTGAACTGCTTGTAACAGATGTTCCGGCAAATCAGGCCAGCCCTGTAGCTCCTGCTGCAGCACAGGTCAATGACGATTTCCCGACATTCGGTGCAGGCATTGAACTGGAAGATGAAGATTCCGGTATCCCGAACTTCTTCAACAGAAACTGATTGATTCAGCCGTGTGCTCATGCATGCGGCTTTTCTTATCCCCGGAAGAAAAAAGGGAGGTGATTTTACATGATGCGGAACAGTGCAATACTGCTTTTCCTGGCAATCCTGTTTCTTGCAGGATGCGTAAAATACCAGGGAAGCACAAATGACAAACAGCAGTTCTCATCCACCGGTACGCCGGAATCCGAAAAAACACCCGAACCTGAAACATCCCCGTCCCAGAGCGAACCGGTTTCTTCCGATACGGATGCCGGAGTCATCCGGGTATGGGAAGCAGGAATGTACGGACGTGCACGGTGTCAATGGGAAAAGCCCGGTCAATATAAAGACAGGGAAGGAGATTACACCGTTATTATCGAAAGCGTCGGGCCGGACGGCAGCACCCGGGAACTGGCTGAAGGATCGGGCAGTTACGAATCATTTGAAACAACCGATTATATTGCCTGGGCGTGTCAGGAAAACGGATTCCCGGACCGCATGCAGTACCGGGTTCGGGCATGGAATGACGGACAGCTGATTGCGGAAGGATGCAGTGAACCGTTTGATCCGCGCCGCTTCTTCCCGGAAAAAGAAGTGCTGGAAATCGGCAGGGATATTCCGGAAGCGGACATCGAAGGACTGGATTACCAGGGGAGCGGCGATTACGTGGAGGCAAACTTCCTGCTCAGCGTGGAAAAGGAAGATGACGGAAGAGCTGAGATTGAAGGAACATATTATAAGAACTCAAAGCAGAAAAAGACAGATAAAAAACTGAAGGCTTCCGACTGGGAGGAACTGATGGCACTGATCCGGCAGGGGTCCGTTGTCAGAAAGCATGTCATGGATCCTGAGATAATGATGCTGGACGGAAGCAGTACCTGGTTTTTCCTGGATTGGGAAGATCAGAGTGATCTGCAGGAAATGTGGTATGTTTTCCGGGCAGATGATGCTGTGGAACAGCAGATCATCGACTGGATGTACCGGAAAGCGGATTGAGCATGCATAAGGGGCGGCACGTTATGTGCTGTCTTTTTGCATCGCAGACAGAGATCCCGGCTTCATTGCGGCATGCATATGATTCTGCTATAATTTTCCACTGAAAAGAAACGAAAGCGGTCATCCGCCGGACTGATATACGCAGCGCAGTGAAAGGAACAGCGGCTCGGCCGCTTTTAAAAATATGCAGGAATACTTTATTGATCATCCGATCTCTGTCGGAGAAAAAGTGATATTTTCAAAGGAACAGGCACATCACGCCGGAACGGTTGTCAGGCTGGACGGGGAGCGGATCCGCCTGGTGCATGAGGGCAGGGCATACTTTGCGACCGGCATGCAGGAAGGAAAAAGCTTCAGTGCATTGGTTACAGAGGAAGATCCGAACGTGAATGAGCTTCATACGGAGGTCACCCTCTGCATGGCGCTGATCCGCAGGGAAAAGATGGAATGGGTTCTGCAGAAAGCGACGGAACTCGGCGTCTCCAGAATCGTGCCGTTTGAATCTTCCAGATGCGTTGTCCACCGGAAAAAGGAAAAGACCGACCGCTGGATGAGCATCGTCACGGAAGCCGCCAGGCAGTGCAAGCGCAACCGGATTCCCGAGATTGTACCGGCGGATGATTTTGCAAATCTCGGAAAATATCTGAGCGATGTCAATCTGGCCGGATATGAAAATGCCTGGGGAACATGCGGGAAAACAGGACAGTATCTTCCCGCTGACAGCTGTACGGTTGTCATCGGACCGGAAGGCGGGTTCTCGGAAGAGGAAGTGGAACAGCTGCGGCAGTTCGGCTATCAGCCGGTCACATTCGGAAACCGGATTCTCAGAGCGGAAACCGCCGCGGTTTATGCGCTGAGCGTCATCGGTGAATTTGATAAGGAGTCGGAATGAAATTTTCAGTGACAAATCTCGGATGCAAGGTAAATGCATTTGAAACCGAAAGTATTGCGGATATGCTGGAAAAAGCCGGATATGAACGCAGCGATGATGCTTCGGGCAATGATATCAGCATTATCTTTACCTGTGCGGTTACCAATACCGCTGCCGCAAAAAGCCGGCAGATGATCCACCGGGCAAAGCGGAATAATCCGGACGGCATTCTTGTCGTGGCGGGATGCTACGCGCAGATTGATCCGGAGGCGCTGGAGAGCGCGGATATTCTTGTCGGCAGCACAAACAAAATGAAAATTCCGGAATATATCGGCGACTATCTGGAAAAGCATCAGAAGATCAGAGGTGACAGCGATCTGAAAAATGCCGGATTTGAACCGATGACCGTGGACCGCTTTACCCATCAGACCAGAGCATATCTGCGGATTCAGGACGGCTGCAATCAGTTCTGCAGCTACTGCATTATCCCGTATGCAAGAGGAAGGGAGCGCTCCATGACGCCGGATATGGCGGTGCAGGAAGCGGTGCGTCTGTCCCGGTCCCATAAGGAAATCGTGCTGACCGGCATCCATACGGGCAGATACGGCCGGGAGTACGGCGTCACGCTGGCACAGCTGATGAAGCGGATCCTGAAAGAGGCGCCGGAGCTGGAGCGTCTGCGTATTTCCTCCATCGAAATCACGGAGCTGGACGATGAGTTTGTCAGCCTGATGAAAGAGGAAAAACGGATTGCCCGCCATCTCCACATCCCGCTGCAGGCCGGCAGCGACCGGATCCTGGAACTGATGCGGCGGCCGTACGATACCGATGGCTATTATGCTAGAATGGAAGAGATCAGAAATGCCGTTGATGATCTTTCGGTATCCTGCGATCTGATGACCGGATTCCCTTCGGAAACGGATCAGGAGCACCGGGATGCACTGGCATTTGCGGAAAAATGCCGCTTCTCCTTTATGCATGTGTTCCCTTACTCCGCAAGGGAAGGAACGCCTGCCGCTGACATGGCGGAACAGATTGATCCCCGGATCAAAAAACAGCGGGCATCGGAATGTCTGGCTCTGTCGGAGCGGCTGTATGACGCATACAAGGATACTTGGGTGAACAGGGAAGCGGAAGTCATCTGCGAGACCGTCCGGAACGGATGTACCAGAGGCTATACAAGCCAGTACCTGCCGGTTCAGATTGCCGGGGAAGAGACGCCCGGGACCCTCCTGAAGGTCAGACTTTCTGAGCGCAGGGGACATATGATGTACGGAAAGAAGGAAGAGTTATGAAACTGACGGAACTGTTTGAGAATGTGCCGGATATTGAAATAAAGAATCTGATGGCGGACAGCCGGAAAAAACGCCCTTCCTCCATCTTTTTCTGCGAAAAGGGCATGATGTTCGACGGCCACAAATTCGTGGAACAGGCGATTGAAAACGGTGCGGTTGTCATCGTTCATTCCGAACCGATTGAGGAAAAGCATCCCGACATTACCTATATCCGGGTGAAGGATGTCAATTCCGTATTTAACCGGGTGGCGGACGCCTTCTACGGCTATCCTTCCCACAAGCTGAATATGTTCGGCGTGACCGGAACCAACGGAAAAAGCTCCACTGCCTGCATTATCCGCGATATTCTCAATGATTATTCCCCGACCGGATACATCGGGACGATCGCGATTTCCTACGGCAGCGTCAAGCTTCCGCCGCTGCTGACAACGCCTTCGATCGACGATCTGCACGGGATTCTGCATGACATGGTATCCGCGGGCATTGAAAGCTGTGCGCTGGAAGCTTCCTCCATCGGCATTGATCAGGGCAGGGTGGACAGCGTTGATTTCGACGCGGTGATCTTTACCAATCTGACCCATGACCATCTCGATTATCACGGGACCATGGAAAACTATTTTGAGGCAAAGAAGGGGCTGTTTGATTCCCTGAAGGAAGACGCGGTTGCCATTACGAATGCGGATGATCCGTACGGCATGGAAATTGTGAAAGACTGCAGGTGTCCGGTTTATACCTACGGCATTGACCATGATGCGGATTACCGGGTCACAAAGTTCCAGCTGATGAAGGACAGAACCATCTTCACGCTGAAATGCAACGGCATGGAATATGAGATGGAAACCAATCTGGTTGCCCGCTTCAATATCTACAACCTGCTCGGAGCAATCGCGGCCCTGAACCTGAAGGGTCTCAGCATTACCCAGATCATGCAGAAAGTCCGTCATATCTCCCAGATTGAGGGAAGAATGGAGCGGATTGATCTCGGCCAGCCGTTCAATATCATCGTTGACTTCGCCCATACGCCGGACGGCATTACAAAGCTGTGTTCCTATGCTTCGGCGATTACCAGAAAGGGAAACCGCATCATTGCGGTCACCGGTTCCGCCGGCAAGCGTGATACGGCAAAGCGTCCGGTATTCGGACAGATTCTGGACAAATATGCGGATATGATTATCCTGACGGAAGATGATCCGAGAGATGAAAAAGTCCTGAATATCTGCAGCAGTATCGCTTCGGGCATCAAAGATACCAATTACATCATTGTCGAGGACCGCTATGATGCGATCCGTCAGGCAATCGAAATGGCGGATGCCGGTGACTGCATCATCCTGATGGGAAAGGGTGACGAAAAGTTCATGTACCGCGAATTCGGCAGGGAGCCCTATGAAGGCGATGATGCGATCGCGGAAGAAATACTGAAGAAATATGTTCTTTAAGGAGGAGCAGGACATGAAACGCAGCAAGTACATCGACCACACTCTGCTTAAGGCCGACGCAACCGAAGAGCAGATCAGAAAGCTGTGCCGTGAGGCAAAGGAATATGATTTCGCTTCCGTATGCGTGAATCCTTCCTGGATCGAAACCGCAAAGGAAGAACTGGAAGGAAGCGGTGTCATGGTATGCGTCGTTGTCGGGTTCCCGCTCGGGGCAATGACGACAGCCGCCAAGGCTTTTGAAGCGCGCGACGCCGTTGAGCGCGGTGCGGATGAAGTTGATATGGTGATTCAGATCGGCAGACTGAAGGGCGGCGATGACGCGTATGTGACCGAAGACATCCGGGCAGTTAAGGAAGCCGTCGGCGATAAGACGCTGAAGGTTATCATTGAAACATGCCTGCTCAGCGATGAAGAAAAAATACGGGCGTGCCGCGATGCCGAGGCAGCCGGGGCGGACTTCGTAAAGACCAGCACGGGCTTCTCAACTTCCGGCGCAAATCTTCCTGATGTCAGACTGATGAAACAGACGGTCGGCGACCGGCTGAAGGTCAAGGCAGCCGGCGGCGTGCGCAGCCGTGAAGACATGGATGCGATGATTGAAGCCGGGGCGGAACGCATCGGAACAAGCAGCGGCGTGAAGCTGATCTGAAAAAAGATTTTGTTTGCAAATCACGTCCGGGTTTGCTAGTATATTAATGTTCGACCGGTGAGGGGGTGAAAAAATGTCCAGAGTTGTAGTTAAAGAAAATGAAAATCTCGATGATGCACTGCGCCGTTTCAAGCGTCAGGTATCACGTAACGGAACCCTTGCCGAAGCCCGCAAGAGAGAATACTACGTGAAGCCGGGTGTCAAAAAGAGACTGAAGCGTGAAGCTGCACGCAAGAACAGAAAACGCAAGTAATCAGGGAAAGAAGCTGAGGCTTCTTTTTTTGACGCATATTTTTACGAATCCGCAGGGAATTCTGCATTATAATGGTTTCATTAAACAGGAGGCTTCTTTTGGAACTTCAGTCGATTCAGTTGAACGGGATGTCCGCATCCCAGGCGTTGTGCTTTTCGGGCAGCTCTGACAGGAATCTGTCGGTGCTGTCGGAGTATTTCGGCACAGAGATATCATTCCGCGATAATACCATATACTGCCGCTGCGATGATGAGACATTCGCAAAGATCCGGCTGGCCGTCAGTTCGCTGTACCAGATTGCCCGCAGCGAACGCACCGTATCCCAGTCGGAGGTGATCTATGCCTGCCGCATGGCCATGCAGGGAAAGAGCGCTTCTTTTGATGAGCTTTCCTCGGTCATTGTCGGCAGAACGCTTTCCGGCAAAGCCGTTGTTCCGAAAACGGCGGGACAGCTTGACTTCGTGAAGGCAATGGAAAAGCATCCGGTGGTTTTTGCCATCGGTCCGGCCGGAACCGGGAAAACGTTCCTGGCGGTGATCAAGGCGGTTTCCATGCTGAAGAAGGGGGACATCCGGCGGATCGTGCTTACCCGTCCGGCGGTGGAAGCAGGAGAAAATCTCGGTTTTCTGCCCGGTGATATGAAGGAGAAGGTCGATCCGTATCTGACGCCGCTGTATGACGCCCTGCATGATATGCTCGGCAGCGAACAGACGGAGCGTCTGATTGAAAAAGGGGCGATCGAAATTGCACCGCTGGCTTTTATGCGCGGCAGAACACTGGATGATTCCTTTGTGATTCTGGATGAAGCGCAGAATACAACCCCGTCCCAGATGAAGATGTTTCTGACCAGACTCGGATTCCATTCCCGCATGGTCATCAACGGCGATATCACCCAGATCGATCTGAAATACGGGACAAAGAGCGGTCTGACGGAAGCCGCGGAGCTCCTGAAGGGAATTGAGGAAATCGGCATGATCCATCTGACCAGCGACGACGTCGTCCGTCATCCGCTTGTGCAGAAGATCATCGAACGCTACAGCGAGGCAGGAAAATAAACCATGGAAATAACAATCATAAACCGTACAAATGCGGATGTGAGCCGGTATGAGGAACAGTTCGCAAAGATTGCGGAGAATGCCCGGAAAGTGCTGGATCTGGACAGCGATTATCAGATCAGCGTCACCTTTGTCCGCTCCGTTACCATTCATAAGATCAACCGCGATTACCGCGGCATTGACCGGCCGACCGATGTCATCAGCTTTGCCGTGCTGGATGATCTTGATTTTTACACGGAAGAGGAAGAACTGAAGGATCTCGGCGATCTGTTCATCAATATCGATTACGCCCGCCGTCAGGCAAGGGAATACGGACACAGCGAGATGCGTGAGATCTGTTTCCTGTTTACGCACGGTCTGCTGCACTGCCTGGGCTATGACCATATGAGCGAAGAGGAAGAAAAAGAAATGTTTGCGCTGCAGGACAGGATTCTGGATCCTGTCGTGAGCAGATCATGAAGAAAAAATTCGGACCGGCATTCCGCGGACTTGCGGACGGATGGAAGGATGCCGGCATCCGCACGCAGATGATACTCGGCGCACTGGCTGTGTGCGCCGGAATCATTCTGAAGCTGGACAGTGCGGAATGGATTGCCGTGATCATCTGCATCAGCCTGGTCATCGGCATGGAAATGATCAACACGGCGGTTGAGAGAACATGCGATCTGATTACGGAAGAATATGATGAGCGGATCCGGCTGATCAAGGACCTGTCCGCCGGAGCGGTGCTGGCCGTATCGCTCGGCGCACTGATCAGCGCGGCTGTAATATTATTCAGACATTTGGGAGGATTGATCCGATGACAAAAGAAGAACTGGTACAGGAAGCCTTTCAGGCGATGAAAAACGCCTATGCGCCTTATTCCAACTATCATGTCGGCGCATGCGTCCTGGCAAGGGACGGCCGGACATTCTACGGCGCAAATATTGAAAACGCATCTTTCGGCGCAACCAACTGTGCAGAGCGCAGTGCGGTATTTTCCGCATATTCCAACGGCTGCCGGAAGGAAGATATCGAAGCGCTGGCCATCGTCTCCGACGGTGAGCGGATTGCGGCACCCTGCGGCATCTGCCGTCAGGTATTGAGCGAACTGCTGGAACAGGATACGCCGATCTATCTTTCCAACGGGAAAGATGAGACGGAAACATGCATCCGAGATCTTCTGCCGATGCAGTTCGGCATGGAGGATGTCATCCGATGAAGAGCGGGTTTGTGGCGCTTGCCGGCAGACCCAATGCCGGAAAGAGCACGCTGCTGAATGCGCTGCTGAGAGAGAAGATTGCGATTGTTTCCAGCAAGCCGCAGACAACCAGAAGCCAGATCCGCGGCATTCTCAATGCAGAGGATTTCCAGATTATTTTCACCGATACCCCGGGCATTCATAAGGCAAGGCACCGTCTGGAGTCACGGATGAACCGTGAAGCCGCCGATGTCATCCAGGGCGTCGATGTGATCTATCTGGTGGTGGACGGGACGAAGCCGTTCGGCACCGGCGACGAGCATGTACTCAGAATGGTGAAGAATGCGGGACTGCCGGTTTTCCTGATTCTGAACAAGATTGACAGGATGAAGAAGGAACGGGTGCTGAAGGTGCTCGAGTCATGGCAGAAGCGGCATGCCTTTGATGAATATTTCCCGGTATCCGCACTGGAACAGAACGATTTCGGCGATCTGATTCAGACAACGCTCAATTATCTGCCCGAGGGAGAGCGGATGTTTCCGGAGGATATGAATACCGACGGATCCGTAAAATTCAGGATCGCCGAGATTATCCGTGAAAAGATTCTGATCTGCACCGAGGAGGAAGTGCCGCACGCTTCCGCAGTCGTCGTCGAATCGATGGAAGAGGAAGAGGATGTCTGCCATATCCAGGCGCTTGTGCTCGTGGAAAAGAGCGGGCAGAAGGGCATCCTGATCGGCAAAGAAGGAGTCATGCTGCAGAAGATCACAAATCTGGCAAAAAAGGAAATCGCATCGCTGCTGGATCAGAAAGTGCAGCTGGATATTTTTGTGCGCGTTGAAGATGAATGGCGCGACCGGGACAGCAGAATCACCGAATTCGGTTACGGGAATATCGAACAATGAATGACAGAATTACCGGTCTGATCATTTCCCAGACCGATTACCGGGACCATGCAGCCCTGGTGAATATCCTGAGCAGGAATTACGGACGTCTGACGCTCCGGGCGGAGGGCGTCCGCAAAATCACCAGCAAATCTGCCGGATCGCTGATCACATGCACGAAGGGAGAATTCTCCCTGGACTATGTTCCGGGGAAGACAATCTTCCGGCTCAAGGGCGTCCGCACATTGTCGGCCTACCGGAAGGTGCACTCCGATCTTGTGCTTTCCGCAGCTGCCGGCGTGCTGGCGGAATGCGCCGATGTGATGACGTACGGCGGGCAGGATGCGGAGAATGCCGGTGAGACCGCGGGGCTTCTGGAGGAAGCGCTTGATCTGCTCGAGGGCGGTGCCCGTCCGGATATCGTGCTGGCGCTGTTTGTGTCTTCCGTGATGGAACTGAACGGTCTCAGCCCGAATGTGGATGAATGCGTGCTCTGCGGAAAGAAGAACGCCGCTTCGATTTCAATCAGGGACGGCGGTTTTCTCTGCAGTGAGTGCACGGCAAAAGCAGGCCTTTCCCCCCGCAGCATCACTGATCTCAGACGCTTCCGGCTGGTATGCAAGGCCGGTCTTCAGCATTACGGCGTGATCGAAGAAAAAGCGGGAAATACGGATACGGAACTGAAAACTCTGATAGAAATGATACGGCTTCATGCGGGTGCGTCTGTCCGCAGTTTTTCCTTTTATGAAAGCGTTTCTCATTGAATGAGCCTTCCGAAAGTGCTATACTTCGAATATTAGCGAGATTAGGAAGGAATAACTGCGTTCTTATGGAAAAAACATTTGAAAAAATAGTATCTCATGCAAAAAATACCGGTTTTGTGTTCCAGGGCTCCGAGATTTACGGCGGCCTTTCGAACACCTGGGATTTCGGTCCTTACGGTGTAATGCTGAAAGACCACATTAAGAGAGCATGGCAGAAAAAGTTTATTCAGGAAGATCCGAATAACGTTGAAATACAGGCTGCGATTCTGATGAATCCCCGTGTCTGGGAAGCATCCGGCCATCTGAAGGGATTCTCCGATCCTCTGATGGACTGCCGTCAGTGCAAGACAAGACACAGAGCCGACCAGCTGATTGAAAACTATACGCATGGTGCAGTCAGCCCGGAAGGATGGTCCAATGAGCAGATGGAACAGTATATCCGTGAAAACCGGATTCCCTGCCCGGACTGCGGTGGACATGACTTCACGCCGATCCGTCAGTTCAATCTGATGTTCAAGACTTTCCAGGGTACGCTGGAAGACGCCAAGAGCACAATCTATCTGCGTCCGGAAACAGCGCAGGGCATGTTTGTCGACTTCAAGGGCGTTCAGCGCGCATACAGAAAGAAGCTTCCGTTCGGCATCGGCCAGATCGGAAAATCATTCCGCAATGAAATCACGCCGGGCAACTTCATTTTCCGCACCCGTGAATTCGAGCAGATGGAAATGGAATTCTTCTGCAAGCCGGGTACCGATGATGAATGGTTCCCTTACTGGCGGAAGTTCTGCATGGACTGGATCCTGAGCCTCGGCGGAAATCCCGAGAATCTGCGCTTCCGTGACCATGAGAAGGAAGAACTGAGCTTCTATTCCAAAGCAACAACCGATATCGAATATAAATTCCCGTGGGGCTGGGGCGAGCTCTGGGGCATTGCCGACCGTACGGACTACGACCTCGGACAGCACCAGAAATTCTCCGGTGAGAATATGGAATATCTCGATCCGACAACCAACGAGAAATATCTCCCTTATGTCGTGGAACCGGCAGTCGGTGTGGAACGTCTGTTCTTCATGTTCTTCACGGACGCATATGATGAGGAAACACTGGCAAACGGCGATACCCGTATTGTCATGCATTTCCATCCGGTACTGGCTCCCGTCAAGGCTGCCATCCTGCCGCTGCGCAAAACATACGGCGAGCTGGCACGCAAAATCAGAACAGAACTTTCCTATGACTTTGAATGCGACTATGACGAAGCCGGTTCCATCGGCAAGCGCTACCGCCGTCAGGATGAGATCGGCACGCCGTTCTGCATTACCGTGGATGAACAGTCCATGCAGGACGGAACCGTAACGATCCGCTACCGCGACACGATGGAACAGGAACGTCTGACTGTGGAAGAGGTCAGAAACAGGATTGTCTCCGCAATCCGCTTCTGATCCGCAGAAAGGAAATGAATGCCGAGAATCAGCGATCAGGAAATCAGCGAACTGAGATCAAAGGCCGATATCGTACAGGTCATCAGCCATTATCTTCAGGTTCAGCGCAGCGGCAAATCCTATAAGGCACTCTGTCCGTTTCATCCGGACCATGACCCGTCTCTGTCAATTTCACCGGAGCGGCAGATCTACAAGTGCTTTGTATGCAATGCCGGAGGGAATGTGTTCACCTTTGTTCAGAATTATGAAAAGGTGAGCTTTCCGGAAGCGGTCGTGCGCGTGGCTGATCTGGTCGGTTTCCGGCTGTCTGAAAACCCGGAAGCGCAGCGCGAAGCCTCTGACCCGTATAAGGAAACGCTGTACAGGATCATGAATGAAACGATCCGTTTTACGGCATATCAGATGAATACGGAAGCGGCTGCCGCACAGAAAGAGTATCTGGAAAAGCGCGGACTGGATGAGTCTGTCCGCCAGAATTTCGGGATCGGCTATAACCCCGGCGGAAATGCCCTCTATCAGTTTCTGAAAGCGAAGGGATATGAGGATGCCGATATGAACGCCTGCAATGTCGTGCGCTTTTCGTACGGAAATGCGCATGATGTATTTGCGGACAGGATCACATTCCCGATCCATGATGAGCGCGGCAATCCGATCGGCTTTTCCGCAAGGACGCTTGATCCGGACAACAGTTCCAAATATATCAATACCAACGATACCGAACTGTTTCATAAGAGCGATATCGTATATAACTGCCACCGGGCAAAAAACGCTGCCAGAAGAGACGGCAGGGTATATGTCTGCGAAGGCGTGACGGATGTGATCGCCTTTGCCAGGGCAGGCATGGACAACGCCGTATGCACGCTGGGCACAAGCTGCACGCAGAACCAGATCCGGATTCTGAAGCGCATGGCCCCGAAGATTGTCTTCTGCTATGACGGCGATGACCCGGGACAGGCCGCAACATGGCGCGGTGCGAAAATGGCCATGAAGGAAGGCTGTCAGGTATCCATTATCGATAACCGGACCGGTCTTGATCCGGATGAAATGATCCGGAAGGAAGGTGCGGATGCGCTCCGCAGGCTGGCATCTTCCGAAATCACCTGGATGGAGTTTGCGCTGAATTATCTTCAGAAGCATACCAATATGTCCAGCTATATGGAGAAAAGGGAATTTGTCCGCAAAGCCCAGGAAGAGATCGCCGAGCTGCCGGACGAATTTGACCGCCAGCATTTTACGGCGGAGCTTGCCCGGATCAGCGGTTTCCGGATCGACTATACACCGGCGAAAAAACCGGGAATATATGCGACGGAAACGCTGCAGAAGGCTGCCGCACCCAACGGTACAAGACAGGCAGAGGAAATGATCCTGGCTATGATGATGAACAGTCCGGCTGCCTGCAGAAGATTTGAGGAACATCTTGGTTTCCTGCTGGATCCCGCCAGAAACGCTGCCGCAATGATGCTGGTCAGCGCGGGAAGAAACAATGTGATTGACGCTGCCGCAATGATTGATTCCGCTGACGATGAGGAAATGAAGCAGCTTCTCGCCCGGATCGGTGCGATGTCGGATGAGATTCCCTATGATGAGAAGATCATGGACGGTGCGATCAGAAAAATCATGATCAGCGTCAAAACGGCACAGGCCGACGCTTTCCGCAGCCAGCTTCAGCAGCCGCTGAACAGCGAAAGCTTTGCGGTGATATCCAGAGAATATCAGGAATGCCTGAGAGATTTACGGAGGTATATTGATGAAGAAAACAGTGACAACAGTCAGTGAAGAAAACGCAGCCGGAGATGTATCTGTCAGCGTTGGCTCAAAAGCAGCACTGATTGCAAAGAGAAAACGCATCCAGCAGCGCCGTGATGGCGCCGCGGAAAAAACGAGAACCGAATCTCTCCGGCACAGAAATGCCAGCCGCAATGAAAAACGGCAGGGCAATGCGGCGGAAGCTGTTCCGGCGGAAGAGACAGCCGGAACCGTCACGGAAGAGAAGGAGAGTGAAACAGTGGAAGAAATTTCTGCTGAAGAAGTAAATATGACAGCACCTGAGGTAGCGGAAGCACCCCGCGGAATTCCGGAACTCAGGGAAAGTGAAAAGACTGAAATACATGCCTACCGGATGGTCGGAAGACGGAAGGAATTCAAGTCCCTGAATGAACTGAAGGAAGATTTCCGCACGGTCTATAAGAATGACGGTGAAATCTACCAGAAAGATATCATGTCTGCCCTCGAGCATCTGGATATGGATGAGCAGGATCTCGAAGATCTCTGGAACTGGTTTGCGGATGAGAATATCAGCATTTCCGAAGATGAAGATGTGGAAGCCATGGATGACGATGAAGATCTCATCGATGAGGAAGCCGGGGATGAAGACGGCGAGTTTGATGAGGAATCATCCGAAGAAGATGAAAACGCTCTGACCAGAGAGTACCTGAGCGCATCATACGGCAGAACCGGCGGCAGTCAGATGAACGATCCGGTCAAGATGTATCTGAAGGAAATCGGCCGCGTACCGCTGCTGAAGCCGGAAGATGAACCGGAAATCGCCAAGCGCATTGAAGCAGGGGATGAGGAAGCGAAGAATATTCTGATTTCCAGCAACCTGCGTCTGGTTGTATCCATTGCAAAGAAATATGTCGGACGCGGCATGCTGTTCCTGGACCTTATCCAGGAAGGCAATATGGGTCTCGTCAAGGCAGTTGAAAAATTTGATTATACGAAGGGATTCAAGTTCAGTACCTATGCGACATGGTGGATCCGCCAGGCGATTACCCGTGCGATTGCCGACCAGGCACGTACAATCCGTATCCCTGTTCATATGGTGGAAACCATCAACAAGCTGACCCGTGTGCAGCGCCAGCTGGTGCAGGAGCTCGGCAGGGATCCGACGCCGGAAGAAATCTCCGCGCATATGGACGGCATTTCTCCGGACAAGGTCCGCGAGATCCAGAAGATCGCGCTGGAGCCCGTATCCCTGGAAACCCCGATCGGTGAGGAAGATGACTCCCACCTCGGCGACTTCATTGAGGATAAGGATGCACTGAGCCCCGACCAGTATGCAAACAACCAGCTGCTCAAGGATGAGATCAACAATGTCCTGAGCGGACTGACTGACCGTGAAGAAAAAGTTCTCCGTCTGAGATTCGGTCTCTATGACGGCAGAACCAGGACGCTGGAAGAAGTCGGCAAGGAATTCAATGTCACCAGAGAAAGAATCCGTCAGATCGAAGCAAAGGCACTTCGCAAGCTGAAGCATCCGACCCGTTCCAAGCGGCTGAAGGATTTCTTCGACAAGTAATGAATCTGAGACTTCAGAAAATAGCAGAGATGGTAAAAGCGGGCATGATCATGGCTGATATCGGCACGGATCATGCCCAGCTTCCTGTCTGGCTGGTTTCAAAGGGAAGAGTGCCTTATGCCTATGCCTGTGATGTGGCGGAGGGGCCGCTGTCCGCGGCGCAGGAAACGGTCAGCCAGGCCGGACTGAATGATCAGATCCGTACCATTCTCTGCGACGGCTTTGAAAAAGTGCCGGAGGATTGTGAATGCGCGGTGATTGCCGGCATGGGATGCCAGACGGCAGTCATGATTCTGGATCAGGCGGAAAAACGCCTGAAGGATCTGAAACAGATTATTGTGCAGGTCAATACCGACGTACCCGTCATGCGCAGGTGGATCTCTGATCACGGCTGCAGCGTGGACGGGGAAGCGGTGGTGCGTGATCGCGGGCATGATTATGTCATCATCTCATTCACCATGCATCCGCATGCGCCGTACAGCGAACAGGAGATTGTCTGCGGTATCCTGCTGGACGCGGAAAATGACGAAGTATACCGGGAATATGCAGAGCGGCGGATCGGCACCCTGGAATTCATTCTTTCCAGAAGGGAAGACGGTCAGCTGCGGCATGAGCTGGAACTGTGGAAGAATGCAATAAAAAAACACGGATAACTGCTCTCCGTGTTTTTATTTGATCAGTTCGTCTTACTGGACGGAATTGACAGCCTTTGCAAGGCGGGACTTCTGACGGGATACGTAGTTCTTCTTCTTGATATGACCTGCTGCAGCCTTATCAAGTACAGAATTCGCATCATTGTATGCCTTAACAGCAGCTTCCTTGTCGTTAGCTTCTACTGCAGCGAGCACTCTTTTGATCGCTGTCTTGACTGCTGTTCTTTCACTTACATTCGCTGTCCGTCTTTTCTGATTAGTCAGGGCGCGCTTTTTCTGCGACTTAATGTTTGCCATGCCAACACCTCCATTCATTGCGTAACGAAAGCATTATAGCAAAGCAATAATCAAAATGCAATGAAAACAGTTGTCATTTCAGTTATAATGAACAGGTTAAAGGAGGCATATCTCATGGAAAATGTACGTATTGTATTTTTCGGCACACCGGATTTCTCCTGTTCGGTGCTCCGTACACTTCATGAAGAAGGATATAACGTGATTGCGGCTGTTTCCCAGCCGGACAAGCCGGTCGGCAGGAAACATATCATTACCCCGACTCCGGTGCACGCGCTGGCCGATGAGCTCGGCATTCCGGTCTTTCAGCCGGTAAAGCTGCGGGCGGAGGCACAGCAGATCATTGATCTGAAACCGGATCTGATCGTCACCGCGGCGTACGGGCAGATGGTTCCCGAATCCATTCTGAATGCGCCGGCAAAAGGCTGTCTGAATATCCATCCTAGTCTTCTGCCGAAATACCGCGGCGGAGCTCCGATTCAGCGGGCGGTATGGAACGGGGATGAAAAAACCGGCGTCTGCCTGATGGAAATGGTAAAGGCTATGGATGCCGGAAAGGTATTCCGGTGCATTGAATGTGAAATCGGTCCGGATGATACAGCCTCTGATATGTATGAAAAGCTGGAAGAGGTATCAAAGCGGCTGATCAGGGAAGCATTGCCGGAGTATCTTGCCGGAAACCTTCCGGGAGAAGAGCAGGATGAATCACAGGTTGTGATCGCCCGCAACATCGCCCGCGAAGAGGAACAGGTCTTCTTCGGAAAAGAGAATGTCAGTGAAGCATACAACCATATCCGCGCGCTGACCGATTGGCCGCTTGCCTACGGCATGATTGAAGGAAAGCGGATGAAGTTCATCCGGGTCAGAAAAGACATCTCTGAAACACAGGCGGAAGCCGGCACGGTGCTCGGATTCCGTGACCATGCGATGGAAATTGCCTGCACGGGCGGCATCCTGAGGGTGCTGGAAATGCAGATGGAAGGAAAGAACCGGATGAGTGCCGATGCATTTGCCAACGGGGCCGGCAGAGCACTGATTTCGAAGCGCTTTGAATAATCGGGAGAATCTATGGATCAGAAGTATATACGAAATTTCTGCATTATTGCCCATATCGACCACGGCAAGTCCACACTGGCCGACCGGATTCTGGAAATGACGGATACGGTCCAGGCCCGTGATATGAAAGCACAGCTGCTTGACGACATGGAACTGGAACGTGAAAGGGGCATTACAATCAAGCTGAACGCCGTTCAGCTGAGCTATCATGCCAAAGACGGCAGGGAGTATCTCTTCAACCTGATCGATACGCCGGGCCATGTCGACTTTTCCTATGAAGTATCACGTTCGCTTGCGGCGTGCGAAGGAGCGGTCCTGGTTGTGGACGCCACCCAGGGCGTGCAGGCCCAGACGCTTGCCAATACCTATCTGGCATTGGACAACAATCTGGAAATCGTGCCCGTCATCAACAAGATCGATATGAACAATGCGATGCCGGATATGGTAAAGCATGAGATTGAAAACATCATCGGTCTGGACTGCGAGGATGCACCGCTGATTTCCGCCCGGACCGGACTCAATGTGGATCAGGTGCTGGAACAGATTGTTACGAAAATACCGGCACCATCAGGTGATCCTGAGAAGCCTCTGCAGGCGCTGGTGTTTGATTCCTTCTACGACCCATACCGCGGTGTCATTGCCCTGGTCAGGATCAGGGAAGGCTCGCTGAGCGTCGGGGATAAGATCCGCTTCATGGCGACCGGAGCGGAATATGAAGTGCTGGAAGCCGGTATCCGCAATCCGCGGGAAGTTCCCGTGAAGACACTGGAATGCGGGGATGTCGGCTGGTTTGCGGCCTCCATCAAATCCATCCGTGATGTCCGTGTCGGTGATACGGTCACATCCGCCGCAAAGCCCGCACCGGAGCCGCTGGAGGGATACCGGCGCATGAACCCGATGGTTTACTGCGGTCTGTATCCGAGCGACGCCGCAAAGTATGAGGATCTGCATGATGCGCTGGAGAAGCTGAAGCTGAACGATGCCGCACTGCAGTATGAGCCGGAAACATCCCAGGCACTGGGATTCGGATTCCGCTGCGGATTTCTCGGACTGCTGCATATGGATGTCATCCAGGAACGCCTGGAACGTGAATACAAGCTCGATCTGATCGCAACGGCGCCGTCCGTTATCTATCACTGCTATCTGAGCGACGGAACGATGCTGGCGGTGGACAACCCGGCAAAGATGCCGGATTTCTCGAGAATATCCAGACTGGAAGAACCGTATGTCAGGGCGGAAATCATGGTGCCGGATGCCTATATCGGCGCAGTGATGGATCTCTGCCAGAATAAGCGCGGCGTCTATCAGTCGATGGATGTAATCGATACCGGAAGAAATATGATCACCTATGAGCTTCCGCTCTCGGAAATCATCTTCGATTTCTTCGACCGTCTGAAATCCTGTTCCAAGGGATATGCATCGCTCGATTATGAAATCATCGGCTACCGTCCGCAGGATCTGGTCCGCATGGATATCCTGCTCAACGGGGAACCGGTGGATGCGCTCTCGGTCATCGTACACCGCTCGGAAGCGTATCACCGCGGCAGCCAGATTACCGTGAAGCTGAAGGAGCTGATTCCGAAGCAGCAGTTTGAAATCCCGGTACAGGCAGCCGTCGGCGGCAAGGTCATCGCCAGAACCAACATCAAGTCGCTGCGCAAGAACGTGCTTGCGAAGTGCTACGGCGGTGATATTTCCCGTAAGAAAAAGCTTCTGGAAAAGCAGAAGGAAGGAAAGAAGCGCATGAAGGCGGTCGGATCCGTTGTGATTCCGCAGGAAGCGTTCATGGCGGTGCTTTCCGTCAATGACGATGAAGACTGATATCACGCATCTTTATCTGCATGTTCCTTTCTGCCGGACGATCTGCTCTTACTGCGATTTCTGCCATGTTGTTTACCGCAGGGAAACGGCGGACCGCTGGCTGCAGGCGCTTGCCCGTCAGCTCGCCGGAAGCGCGATTGCGCCGCAGAAAACGGTTTATATCGGCGGGGGAACGCCGTCCTGTCTGGATCATGATCAGCTGGAAACACTGTTATTGATGGTCTCGGCATACCGTGACAGGGACTGTGAATTCACTGTCGAGCTGAATCCGGAATCCATGGATGAGGAAAAGGCGGAGCTGCTGGTGAAATACGGCGTGAACCGTGTCAGCATCGGCTATCAGACAAATGACGCGGCAATGCTGAAAATGATGAACCGCAGACACAGTGCGGAAGATGTGAATGATCTGTGCGGAATGCTGAAAAGACACGGCATTGACAATATTTCACTGGATATCATGTACTCGCTGCCCGGACAGACGATGGATCAGATGCAGAACGCTGTCCGTACGGCGCTGGAAATGAATCCGGCGCATCTGTCGCTGTATTCCCTGATGGTGGAAGAACATACGGTTTTCGGCAGAAAAGGGATTCAGCCCTGTGATGAGGACACGGAAGCGGATATGTATGAATGGATCATGCGGACGCTTCCGGAATACGGCTATGAGCAGTATGAGATCTCAAACTTTGCCAGGGACGGTCTGTACTCCGCACATAATCTTGCCTACTGGCATTATGATGACTTTTACGGATTCTCCTGCGGCGCAAGCGGAAAAGAAGGTCTGCTGCGCTATGACAATACAAGAGACCTGAAGGCGTATCTGAACGATCCGTTTCTCAGAAATGAGATACTGCTGAGTGAAGAGGAAGCCATGTTCGAGCATGTCATGATGGAACTGCGGCTGAAGCAGGGCATGTCTCTGGAAGCATTCAGAGACCGCCGGGGCAGGGAGTATATGGATGTTTTCGGTAAAAAAACCGAAGCATTGATCACGCAGGGACTGCTGGAAACCGACGGCCGTAATCTGAAGGCAACAGAGCGCGGATATGAGATCCTGAATACAGTCCTGGAAGAACTGATGGATGAATAAAAATACCGGCGGGGGAACCTGCCGGTATGTGCTTATTTCCTGTGGTAAAGCTTTTTGTGCTGGTAGTTCGGATCGAATGTGACATTGACGCCGAGCTTGCGGAAGACATTCGCATCTTCCAGAGGAAGGATGACGGTGGAGTGCGCCTCGGATCCGCGCAGATGATTCAGCTCTCCCATCGCCTTGGCCGCATACGGATTGGTCTTTGCGGTGATTGCCAGGGCAATGAGCAGCTCATCGGAATGAAGTCTCGGATTATGGTTTCCGAGATTTTTAATTTTCAGATCCTGAATCGGCGTAACATAGAACGGTTCAATCAGATGGGTCTCTTTCTCAATATTGCCGAGCGCCTTCAGGGCGTTGATGATGACGGCTGCGGAAGGGCCGAACAGGGAAGATGTCTTTCCGGTTACGATTCTGCCGTCCGGCAGTTCCAGCGCGAGCGCCGGATTGCCGGTATCCTCGGCTTTCTTTCTTGCCGCAACGGTCACCCTGCGGTCGTTCGGGGAAATGCCGAGCTCATTCATCAGAAGCTCGATCTTGGTGACGGATGTCTCCGGAATCTTTTCCGAACGGACATCGACAACCGCCTGATAATAGCGGCGGATGATCTCCTCCTTGGAGGATTCACATGCGGCCTCATCATCGATGATGGAATAGCCGACCATGTTCACGCCCATATCCGTGGGGGAGCGGTACGGAGATACCTTCATGATGCGTTCGATGATCCGGTTCAGCACCGGGAAGATTTCCACGTCGCGGTTGTAGTTGACAGCTGTTTTCCCGTAGGCTTCCAGATGATACGGGTCAATCATATTGACGTCGTTGAGGTCGACGGTTGCGGCTTCATATGCCAGGTTGACCGGGTGATGCAGCGGCAGATTCCAGACCGGGAAGGTCTCGAACTTGGCGTAGCCGGATTTGATGCCTCTGATCTGATCGTGATACAGCTGGGAGATGCAGGTTGCCATCTTGCCGGAACCCGGACCGGGTGCGGTCACGACAATCAGGTTTCTCGATGTCTCAATATAATCATTTCTTCCGAGGCCCTCCGGGGAGACGATGAAGTCCACGTCGGTGGGATATCCCGGAATCGGGTAATGGCGGTAGCAGGGGATGCCGCCGGCGATCAGATGATGCATGAATGCATCGGCGGAAGGCTGATGGGCATACTGGGTGATGACGACGCTGCCGACATAAATGTCAAGGGCACGGAAGGCGTCGATGGAGCGCAGCAGTTCCTGATCATAGCTGATGCCGAGATCGCCTCTGGTTTTGGAACGTTCGATGCTGTTGGCATTGATGCACAGAATCATTTCCACCTGATCCTTCAGTTCGCTGAGCAGGCGGATTTTGTTGTTCGGTTCATAACCGGGAAGTACTCTGGCCGCATGATTGTCTTCAAACATCTTGCCGCCGAATTCCAGATAAAGCTTGCCGTCAAAGATACCGATGCGCTCCAGGAGCTTTTCTTTCTGGAGCTGAATATACTTCTCTGAATCAAACGCTGTCTTTCGCATATCAAAGTCCCCTCAATGTTCACTAGTATAACAGAATCGCCACGAAAGAAAATGAAAAAGGAAGCGGAAAAAAGCCAAGTGTGAAATCATATTCTGAAAAGATGAAAGAGAATGATTTATGATTGCACAAACAGAAATGATTGTGATAAGATATTAAAGCTTTTGTTCTGGGGTGTGCGAGAACCTCTGACGCAGGTCTCGGGATGAAAGGTCAATGCATAACAGGAGGAAAATAAAATGCTTGAGAAGGAAACAAAAGAACGCATCGTTAAGGAATTCGGACGCAAGGAAGGCGATACAGGTTCCGTTGAAGTTCAGGTCGCAATGCTGACAGAAAAGATCAACCGTCTGACAGAACACCTGAAGACCAACAAGAAGGACTACTCTTCCGCAAGAGGTCTGATGAAGATGGTCGGTCAGAGAAAGCAGCTGCTGTCTTATCTGTCCAAGAATGACTTCAACCGTTACCGTGATCTGGTCCAGAAGCTCGGACTCAGAAAGTAATCACATGCGTGATGCCGGAGTGGAAATCCATTCCGGTTTTTTTTATGTTTCCGTATCAGACATTCACCATACAGGAACAGACTGAAACAGTTTGCATTTCTTTCATAAAACAGAAGTATTTCCTGCATTCTGCAGGCTGCCGGGAAACGCACGGTGTATGTTTTCTGATAGGATTAGCGAAAGGAGTCAATGAACATGAAAAAAGTATTGCTCTGCGGGAAGCTGTTTACCGCGGAAAATGATGAAGTTCTGGAACATATGGCGGTTGTCGTGGAAGACAATAAGATCACGGAAGTATGTTCTCAGAATGACGTAAACACAGACAATGCCGAAGTGATCGATCTGAATGACAAGTTTGTCATGCCGGGTCTGATTGACGGACATCTCCATACCACCTCCAACGGTGAGACAAAAGAAGAACCGGGTTACCGGACAACTGCGGACCTGACGATTAATGCATTGCTGAATGCACAGACAGATCTGATGGCGGGCTTTACAACCGTCCGTGATGAAGGAAGTGAAAACTTCGAGGATGTCGCTCTGAAAAAGGCGATCAATGCCGGAAGGGTGGACGGCCCCAGAATGATTACTTCCGGCAAGGTCATTACCGCAACCGGCGGCCATGCGGATTCCCGTTTCCCGCTGGATGTTCATCCGGATATTTCGTACGGCGCATTTGTCTGCGATTCCCCGGATGAGTGCAGAAAGGCAGTCCGTCAGATCTTCAAATACGGCGCCGACCAGGTCAAGGTCATGGGCACCGGCGGCGTCATGTCATTGGGCGATGAGCCGGGCGCACCGGAATTTACCGAGGAGGAATTCCGGGCAATATTTGAGATTTCCAATACCAGAGGCCGTCTTTCCTCTGTCCATGCCCATGGTGCGGAAGGCATGAAGCGGGCAATGCGCGCCGGCGTTACAACGATTGAGCACGGCATGTTAATGGATGATGAAGCGATTCAGATGATGGCGGATACCGGAACCTATCTGATCCCGACAATCATCGCCGCCAAGGCAATTGTCGACAACGGCGTCGAATCCGGCATTCATCCGGAAAACGTCGCCAAGGCAGCCAGATGCATTGCCAACCACTATACCAATCTGAAAAAGTGCCTGAATGCAGGCGTCAGGATTGCCTTTGGAACCGATGCCGGCACGCCGGGCAACTATCACGGCAGGCAGACAAGGGAATTCCAGCTGATGAAGGAAGCCGGACTGCCGCCGGTTTATATCCTGCACAGTGCAACCAGCCGGAATGCCGAGATGATCCGGATGATCGATGAGATCGGCACCCTCACGCCCGGCAAGCTTGCGGATATCACGGCATTTGAAGGAAATCCCCTGGAAGACTTTGAAACGATGAATCATGTGAAATTCGTCATGAAGGACGGAAAGGTATACAAAAACATCTGAATGAGAAACGGAGGCTGTCTGAGGACGGCCTCTTTTCAGTCAGCAGTTCTGCGGGATACAATATGTTTTTACATAATACAGCGAATGATATATTGCTGTATGAAAAAAGGAAATTACCGGGTATATAATTAATACCGGCTGATGATAACAGGGTACATTTCTGTGTTTTCATCTGTTCCGGAGAGGATTTAACATATGAAGCGAATTGAACTTTTAACATTCTGTCTGCTGACAGCTTTGTCTGTTTCTGCCTGCGGGGCCAAAACTGATTCATCCTCCGTACCGCAGCCATCTTCCGCGCCGCAAAGCGCAGACAGTGAACAGAATCAATCTCCGGCATTGCCGGAAGAACAGAAAAATTACATCATTACCGGCGGAAGCACACAGGAAGAAGCGGAATTGATTGAAACCGGTGTCAGATATACGGGAAATCTTCAGGATAAAACATGGATTTCATTCCGGACAGGAGAAAAAGAAACTGCGGAGTATGCAGTTACATTGGAGAATCTGACAGCTTCCGGCAAATCTCTGTATGCACATCTATATGATGAAGAAGAAACGATGATCAGCCCTGATTCCATTAATTACACAAGAAATAAGGGGAACAGCACATCAGAGAACAGCATTGCCCAGGCATCGGGCGACGGAAGAGCAGGTACGGGAACAATCAGCGGGCTGAAACCGGATACAGTTTATTATGTAAGGATTGCCGGAAACAGCGGAACGGATTATTCTCTCAGAATTACAGATCTGACAGCCGGAAGCATCGCCGTATGTGAACACACAGCAGTTCCGAATCCTTCGGATTATTATGAAGGCAATAATCAGGATGAAGCTCCGGAAGTGTCACTGAATCAGAAATACCATGGAGCTCTTGGTAAGGCATGGAGCTGGGCCGCATTCACAACAGGCAGTCAGAAAGACGCGGAGTATGCAGTTACACTGGAAAATCTGACATTCGGCAGTAAGTCCATGTACGCGCATCTGTACGATGAATACGGAACAATGATAGAGCCGGACTCCATAAACTATACTAGAAATCAGGGGAACAGCACATCAGAGAACAGCATTGCCCAGGCATCGGATAACGGAAGAGCAGGCACGGGAACAATCAGCGGGCTGAAGCCTGAGAGTACGTATTATGTCGGAATGACAGGCCCCGAAAACACTGAATATATCCTGCGGATCACTTCCTCATATGAGCAGAATACGACAGCAGCCGATGAAAATGAACCGGAAGGATTTCTGCATTTTGATGACATTACGCCGGGCAGAAGCCAGTCCTCTGCACTGAAGGTCCCGCTGAGGACAAAAGTATTCGGAAAGTATCAGGAAGGATATTCCTGGCTGGCTTTCACTGCATCGGAAGATACAGAATACCGTGTTACCGCAGTCAACTGCACATACGGCAGCCGGACAATGTACGGACATCTGTATGATGAATCCGGAACGGTTATCGTACCGGATTCCATCAATTACGAACGTGCACAGGGCAATTTTGTTTCTCCGGACAGCGCGACGCAGATCGGTGAGAACGGCAGAGCCGCTACCGGAACATTTGCATCGCTGGAGCAGGGAGAAACATATTACCTGATGCTGCAGGGGGAATCAGAAGCGGATTACTCGGTGCTGATCACAGCCGGAGAAGATGATCCGGGAACTGCAGCTGCCACAAGTGTCACGCTCGAGGAGGCAGTCGGTGAAGTGGACGAAAATGATCCGCTGATTACCGGCACGAATCAGAACAATCCGCCTTTGCTGAAGAAGAATGTCTGGTATACAGGAAGCTATGAGGATGGATATTACTGGATTTCATTTGTGACCGGTGAAGAATCAGACGCTTCTTATTCCGTCACAATGAAGAATCTGTCTTCTGAAAGCAAACCTGTCTATGCTCATCTGTATGATGTATACGGAACGTTGATTGAACCGTCTGAGATCGATTATGTCCGGGCGCAGGGGAATTTTACTTCACCTGGCAGCGCATCCCAGGCAAATTCGGACGGTATTGAAGCTTCAGGCACATTTGATTCACTGAGCCCTGAAACGGTATATTATGTGTGCTTCGTCTGTGAGAATCCTGTGGACTATATGATTATGATCGGAGCTCCGGAAAAAGAAGATACAGCTGCCGAAGAAGAAACCGTGTTTGAGGTTCCATTCGAACTGAATGAAACCCAGGTCCGCTTCGTCGCAAATGAAGCAGTCCTTGCGGATGAAGCAGCTGTCAGGGAAGCCCTGGCACCGGTTGCCGAAGTGATCCTTGCCCACCCGGATCATCCGATCCTGCTGGCCGGCACAACGGCGACATTCGGATCACAGGACGCATGTGAAAAGCTTTCCGGCGAACGTGCGGATACGGTAAAGAAGATGCTCATTGATGAATTCGGCGTCCCCGATTCACAGCTTGTGACAATCGGTCTGGGATATGAAAAGGATCCGTTTGTCAGAGGAACGGACGTTGATTCTTCCGGTACCTTTGTGGAAACGGAAGGTGCGAAGAACCGCCGTGTCATTGTGCTGGATGCTGAAAGCGATATCGCTTCACAGATTCTGGGTAATTAACAGCTTAAAGGCACTCATCCGGGTGCCTTTTCTGATGGACTAGGAAAGTTCTGTTTTGGTCGTGAAATAAATTTCAGAAGAGAAAAATGAGCGGACAATATCAAAAGACGTGAAAATCGATGTATGATTTAAACGCATATATGTGTACTTCAAGTTTTGCC
>SVBN01000033.1 GCA_015058875.1 Erysipelotrichaceae bacterium
ATGCGTATGCAAGATAATTATGAGGCAGAATGCATTGCATAAAGAGTTCGGAAGCCGTATGCGTTAGAGGCGCACGTACGGTTTGACAGGGGGCGGCAGATGTTGAATCTGTCGCCTACCTTATTATCCGTCTGTCATTCCTGCACGCATGTATGATCACATGGCGGATACAGCTGTTCAGTCTCCGGCAATGATCTCCCATATGACAGGCAAATGTTCCGAAACAAGTCCGGCATTCGTCTGTGCTTCAAGATCTCTTCGTATCGTTTCTCTCTGCCCGTCCCCAAGACCCGCAAGGATACGGAAGAGACGGTCACATTCATCATACCGTCCTGTATACAGGCAGGCATATGCGCGGTTCAGATTTGCCAGTACGCTGTCAGGCTGCAGTTCACATGCCCTCTCTGCGGCCCGGAAAGCTTCTTCAGGATCTCTCTGATGGATCAGAAGATCATACGAGCGCCAGGCTTCACACTGTGAGCGGTCATATACTTCCAGCTGATCATAGACGGATTCATATACATCCAGACCCAAACGGAAATATGCTTCGGATCTTTCCTGATCTCCGGCCTTAAATGCATTTTCGCCGACGTTGAGCAATGATACGGCATACAGGGAAGCATCCGCAGGAGACCTGGTTCTGTCATAGACTTTGCCGTATGCCTGTACAGCTTTCTGATACAGAGGATCAGCCTGGGCATACTGTCCCTGAATATTCATGCATAATCCGTAATTGTTATAGAGTTCCCCTACAAGCAGGGAATATGTCATGTTTTCTTCATCTTCTGTCAGTTTTTCCGCAGCTCCGGCTGCCTGCTGAAAAATCTGTTCCGCTACTTCAAAGCTTCCGGCATCCATAAGGCAGGATGACAGTGATGACTGCGCACGCAGATGATCCGCAAGATACTGCAGGGAATCGTTCATCTGCCTCAGAGCTTCATATTCCCTGCATGCCTGCCGCAGGTATTCCTCTGCTTCCTCATATCTTCCGTGCCGGTACAGATACACACCATAATTGTCCAGGAGCTGTGCTCTTGTCTTCATGGTGCTTTCATCTCGGAGATCCGCTGAAAGTTCCAGGGCACCTCGGAAGTATTCCTCTGCCCTGATATCTCCGATGCTTACAGCGTTGGCTGCCGCATTCCCGTATACTCTTGCAAGGATGGAAGGATCCGGAGAAGGAAGATCTTCCATGTCTTCGATTGCTCTGTCATAGTCTTCGGCTGCTTCTGCATATCTTCCTGCTGCGTGAGAAATATTCCCCCGGTTGTTATATGCAGACGCAAGCATCTGCGCACTTTCGGGATATCCGGCAGATACCAGTTCCGAGAGATATCGGATCGCTGTCTGCTGTGCCCGCATGGCATCTTCATAATTGCCCAGAACACTCCCGGCATTTGCCAGTTTTTCATAGTTCGCTGCGATCTCGTATTTTGCTCTGTCTTTGTCGTCTGACAGCAGCAGGATCTCATTGATATCTTCTGTATTTCTCTGCAGAATACCGGCAATGCGTGAGTACGCACCGGGGACATTGGTCAGATGATCCGGCAGATCATATGTCAATTCTCTCAGCACGGTCATGGAGATCTGTTCCCGCTGAAAGGAGACCTCGCGATAGCTGCGGGCAAGGTTCATCAATGTCAGGCTGACTGCGGTGATCAGCACCATTACAGCCGCCGTTATACCGATTCGTGCAGTAAATGTGCGGTTTCTGCGCAGTATATGTTCCCTCTTCAGTTCACTTTCGGGACATCCTGTCACGCCGGCAACTACTTTCAGAATTTCCGTCTCTGCTTTCCTGACCATCTGCTGCAGATCGTTGGTATCATTGCGGATATCCATAACCCGCTCCATGACTCCCGGCACACCTTTCAATGTCGGCGGAAATGAACTGTCCGCATCACCTGCGATCAGCAGCGGATAGATCCTGTCTGCCTTACCCAGCTCAATAAACTCCATGACTTCCCTGTCTACCCACTCTGAATGCGGCGTATCCGCGGAACAGACAACGACCAGACAGTTTGTGGAACGCAGTGCTTCATCGATCGTGTTGGTAAGAATGCGGCTCAGCGGAAGCTCTTCGGTATCACGGAATGCACGCTGTATATCCGGGTAGCCCTGCCTGCGCAGAGATGAAGGCAGACGATAGCTTTCCAGCATGTTGAAAACGGCCTGGGTCAGCCGGCTGTCCAGCGGCTTATGACGGTAGCTGAAGAAAACATCATACCTGTACTCCATATCACTGACCATCCGTATCCGTCCCGGCACTGATACCGTTTTTCTTCAGCTCTTCCTTGACTTTCTCTGCCGTTTCCTGAATATAGGAAAGTGCTTCCGGTTCATCCGCAAACAATGCCGGCAGTTCATTCAGCGTACGTTCAGTGATCTCTGTGTTCAGCCGGATCTGCTCAGCCGCAAGATCCCCTTCCCGTTTTGCGGCAATGCCGAGGTACAGGAAGATCCCTGCCGCAAACAGACAAACGGCAGAGATGACAGCCAGCATCGTCAGCATTGCTTTTCTTGTACGGCTGCGGTGTCTTTGTTCAAGATCATCCGGGTGAAGACCCAGCACCGACGCAATAATACGCAGTGTCTCGTACCGCAGCAGCTGTTTATATCTCTTTGGATCCTCCGCTCTCAGATCTGCCGCGATCGGTTCGATCGTTTCCTCTCTTTCTGTGATCGTCATGTCCGGAAGAACATGAGGTACCAGTTTCTTCTCAATAAAGCTGTCAGGGAAAGCATCAGCCGGATCTCCGCGTACGATCACCGCAATGATATTTGTATTATTTCTCAGTTCGCGGAAATATGTCAGCTTGGCATTGACACCCGGATCGTCTTTGGCATCAGGAGAGCACAGAACGATCAGAAAACTGCTGTGAGCCAGTGTATTGCGTACTGTCTCATCCATTGCCTTTTCTTCTGTATCCGTAATGATCCTGTGATACCCGGCTGAGGCATCCGGCAGGATGGTTCCCTTCGGCAGCGTATAATTGCGTATGCTTGAGGCTAATTCTTCCGCAGCTGACGCATCGCTCCTTGCGGATACAATGTAGATATCGTAATTGTTCATCTCTGTAACTGTCATACCGGCAGATCTTTCCGCTTTTAGCAACTGTATCTGTAATTCAATTATACTAGAGTTTCTCTTTGTTTTACCTATCGTCTTACTGACAATGCTTCGCCGTCACGAGTGCTGTTTTGTCCTGCATTATTCTTCGTGTTATCACACCTGCGTATCACGTCAGTTGCCCTTCTGATGAATGATCATACCCTGCAAGTTGAGAATCGGTATGCATTTCTTATATAATTCACACATGCTCTATTCTGTATGCTATGCGATTTTTTTACAGATTTTTAACCGCAGGATCTCCCTGTTTCACATCAATTATTCATATAACCAATCTGTATTCCGCATATCGGTATCTGAAGATATTGACGTACCGATCTGTCATTAATTTAAAGCAATGTTAACGCTTTTATGATTTTTTTTGCGGAATGATCTGAATATGGAAGGCCGAATAAAGAAACGGATTCGTAACTGCTGAGTCCCCTTCCGGATGAACGAAATGCCTGTGATTCAGATAAAAAAAGAAACAGCATTTCTGCTGTTTTCACTGATGATTAATCTTCTTCCTTGACTGTTTCGGAATCTGCCGCGTTCTTCTTAACGGATTCGATTCCGTTCAGGCAGCTTCTGAGCTGCTTGTAGCCTTCGGAAGAGCCGATGTTCTGTCCGTTCTTCGCCTTCAGACGGAAGCGGAATTCTCCGGCCTTGTCCTGATAAACTTCAAACTTCGGGCACTTTTCTTCGGCATATCCCTCTTTCGTCTGATCTTCCACAGCGGCCATCGGAGCATTTGTCTTAACGGATTCGATTCCGTTCAGACAGGATTTCTCGGATGCATATACTTCGGAAGAAAGAATGATTTCGCCGTTTCCGGCTTTGAGGTTGAATTTAATTCCGGTCTTTGTTTCTTTGACTGCGAATTTTCCCATGATAATGATTTCCTCCAGTTACTTTATCTGATTTCATTATAAATGATTCATGAAAAAACTGTGCAATAAATGATAATGAATGAAACAAAAACAGAAGATTCACCATTCAGTTTTCATCTTCTGTTTCTCCGGATTTATTGTTTTTCATGTCTGCAAACAGATCATCTTCCCCTCCGGGATGAAATCTGTCATAGGCATCGAACAGCTGCCGGTTCTGCACATGGGTATAAATCTCGGTGGTGCGGATGTCGCTGTGACCGAGCATTTCCTGTATGCTGCGGAGGTCCGCTCCGCCCTGCAGCAGGTGCGTTGCGAAGCTGTGGCGCAGCTTGTGCGGCGTGAGATGCTTCTGTATGCCGAGCTCATCGCATTTTTTCCGGATCAGCAGCTGAACCGATTTTTCCGTGACCTTTCTGCCGAAGCGGTTGATAAAGAAAAGATTTGTTTTTTTCTTCAGAAACAGCGGACGGACGATATCCCGCCACCGCTTCAGAATAGGGATGCTGCCGGCAGGGACCGGTACGATGCGCTCCTTATCCCCTTTCCCGAGCACCCTGGCAAATCCCGCGTCAAGATCAATCCGGTTCATCGTCAGAGCGCATGCTTCCGAAACGCGCAGTCCGCAGGAATAGATCATTTCCAGAACGGCATGCTGAAGGATCTGTTCCGGTTCTTCATTGCTGAAGGAATTCATCAGAAGATTGATCTCATTGACCGACGCAAATACGGGCAGACTGCGCTCGCCGTGATGCACTTCGATATATTCCGAAGGATTACCTTCGCTTTCATCCATATACTGCAGCCAGGAATGGAACGACCGGATTGCGGCAGACATCCGGGCAATGCTGGTGCTTTTCTTGTGTCCGGACTGAAGATTCAGAAAGTCTTCAATCAGATTGCCGGTAATCTCCTTTGTATCTTTGATACTGTTTTCATCCAGATATGCGCTGTACTGCATCAGGTCTTCCCGGTAGGAAGCGACTGTATGCTCCGCCATGCCGCGGTTGACCGTGATATCGGTCAGATAATCCTGAAACGCTTCCCTGAGATTCATGATTTCTTCAGGAGTTCGCTGGCTCTTGTCAGCTTCCCCTGCCCCAGTTCTTTATTCAGTTCGCGCAGCACGTCGGAAGTTTCCTGCTTTGCTTCTTCGACAGGATCAAACAGTGACAGCTGCGAGGCAAATACATCGTCGTTCGCAAAATCGGATACGGAGATGCCAAGCAGCCTGACAGGCTCGTCATCCCAGTTTTCATCAAACAATGACATGGACTGCACAAACAGGTCATCGGCCTTCCAGACGGGCTCTGAGAGCTTTCTGGAGCGGTCTGCCGAAGTGAAGTCAAAGTAACGGATGCGGACCGACAGCGAATAGCCGGATTTGCGCGATTCCTTCAGACGCTTGCTCAGCCTTCTGGATAATGTCCGCATCAGTCCGCGGATCTCATCATAATCGGTAATATCCTCCAGCAGTGTCTCGGATACGCCCATGGATTTGGCATCCCATTCCGTCACGATCTGCCGCTCATCATAGCCGTTGGCCTGCCGTATGACGGATTCGGTATTTTTGCCGAATACCGGCCGCAGCTGCTCCGGATCGGAATAATTCGCAAGATCGCCGATGGTATGAATTCCGAGTTCCTCCATCAGCGGCACGGTCTTTTTTCCGACGCCGCGCATATCACCGATCGGCAGCGGCCAGAGCTTGGACTGCACCTCACGGATCCGCAAAACGGTAATGCCAATCGGCTTTTTCATATCGCTTGCCATTTTTGCAAGAAACATATTCGGTGCCACGCCGATGGAACACGGGATGCCGGTTTCATTCAGCACGCGCTTCTGAATCTGCACCGCAAGGTCCAGCGGATGCTCAAACCGGCGGATCGCTTCGGTCATATCGGCATAGCATTCATCAATGGACGCCTGCTCAATGATATCCGTATAGCTGCGGACAATATTCATAAAGTCTTCGGACAGCTCGTGATACCACGAAAAATGCGGAGTCACAACCTCCAGTTCCGGACAGAGCTTCAGTGCCTCGGACAGCGGCTGGGCGCTGTGCACACCGAATGCCCGGGCTTCATAACTGGCGGTGGAAACCACACTTCTTCTTGTCTGACCCGAAACCGCAATCGGTTTCCCTTTCAGGGAAGGATCCAGCAGAACTTCCGCATTGGCAAAAAATGCGTTCAGATCAATATGAAAATATACCCTGACCATGTCAGTTATGATTCCTCCGGTACAGCTCGGCTGCCGCAGCCCTCGATGCATCGCTTAAGGATCCCGAGGCAATCAGCGCCAGCTGATCGATGACTTCCGCTTCCTCAAGACGGACCACGGCTGTATGCGTTCTTCCGTCCGATTCGTATTTTCTGACGAGATAATTCGTGTCAGCACATGCAGCGACAGGCGCAAGATGCGTAACCGAGAATACCTGACATTCAGACCCGAGAGACTTCATTTTAAGCCCTATGGCGCCCGCAACCGGTCCGCTGACACCTGTATCAATCTCATCGAAAATCACCGTCTGGATGCCCTGCAGACGCGTAAAAATAACTTTCAGTCCGAGCATCAGCCTGGAAAGCTCGCCGCCGCTGGCCGTCTTCGCCAGAGGACGCGGCGCTTCGCCGAGATTCATGCTGATGAGGAATTCCACCTTATCCATGCCGTTCTCATTGGGTTCGCAGTCCGTGATCTGTGTGCAGAAACGGGCGTTCGGCAGGATCAGATCCTTCAGATGGGAGGCAATCGCTTCATCCAGCCGGCTGCTCCCTTTTCTGCGCACATCGGAAATCTGTGAAGCGTATTTCCTGTATACTTCGAAAGCCGCATTGATTTTTTTATCCATTGCCTGCAGATATTCATTCCGGTGCGAGATCCGCTCAATCTGTTCATTCAGCTCATCCCTGCGTTCCAGTATCGCTTCGATGCTTCTGCCGTACTTATGCTTGAGACGCTGGATCAGATAGAGTCTTGATTCCATTTCATTGATATCTTCCTCGGAAAGATCCATCGCTTCAAAAGCGCTGCGGATGCTGTCGGCAGCGTCTGAGATCGCATAATAGCTGTCATTGAACGTCTGCTTGGCTTCTTCCAGATTCAGATCTTCACTCAGGGTCTGAACGCTCCGGTTCAGCTCATACAGCACAGCGCTGAGCTCGTTGTCATAGGTCTCGAGAATGGCGTTCAGACGGTCAAAGGAAGACCGTACGGCTTTGTACTGCTTTTCCTTTTCTTCGAGTTCTTCATCTTCATGGAGCCTGAGCTGTGCACTTTCGATTTCATCGACCTGATGGCGGAAGAATTCCAGATCATTCTCATCATAGCTTTCCTTCAGGGCCTGTTCTTTTTCGATGACAAGGTCATGATAGGTCTTCCATGACTGACGCACCTTTTCCTTCAGTCCGCCGTCTTCCAGATACTCGTCCAGCAATGAAATATGCCGGTTTGTATTGAGCAGATAGGCATTGTCCCTCTGCCCGTGGATATCGATCTCGTTTTCAAGCACTTCCTTCAGAAGCGAAAGCGTAACGATCCGGTGGTTGATCCGGCAGATGCTTTTGCCCGAAGAAGTCAGTTCTCTTGTGCAGATAACAAAATCATCTGTATCAAAACCTGCGTCTGATAATACGGCCAGTGCATGGGCGTTTGAGGACAGATCAAACATCCCTTCAACGATTGCCTTATCGCATCCCTGAGAAATCAGGGACGTACCTGCCTTGGCGCCGCACAGAATGGAAATCGCATCAATCAGGATGGATTTTCCGGCACCGGTTTCACCGGTAAAAGCACTGAATCCTTCGGAGAAATCCAGATTCAGCTCATCAATCAGAACAAAGTTTTTAATATACAGATGACGTATCATATCATTCTTTCCGGCCGAGACGGCTGTTAATCAGATCATAGAGGGAATTCAGATCGATGCCCTGCTGTTTTCTCAGCCTGCTCACAGAGCCCTGGGAAACATAGCAGTCACCGATGCCGATCCGGGTAAGTTCGGGATTCAGATGCATGTCGCAGCAGTATTCAAGCACTGCCGAAGAAAGACCGCCGGTTTTCATATCGGTCTCATAGATTACCATTTCTTTTCCTTCCGAACACAGCATATCGATCATCTGCGTATCGATGGGCTTGAAGAAACGGCAGTTGATGACACGGACAGGCAGTTCATTGATCTTCATCTTGTTCGCTATGGACACCGCATCCGGACCGTAGGCAAGAATGCTCAGGACAGGATTTCCGGGATCGTGCAGCACTGTCCAGGAACCGATCCTGACGGGTGAGAAATCATGCAGGTCATCGTAAGGAGCTTCGCCTCTGGGATAACGGATGGCAAACGGATGATCCTGGTGGAATGCCGTATAAAGAAGTTCCCCTGCTTCCTTGGAATCCTTCGGCTGGGCGATGATCAGGTTCGGAAGCGGCCGCAGAATGCCGACATCAAACACGCCGTGATGCGTATCCCCATCCGCTCCGACAAGACCCGCCCGGTCGATTCCGATCACGACGGGAAGATCCATGCGGCATATATCATGATTGATCTGGTCATATGCACGCTGCAGGAAGGAACTGTATACAGCGATATACGGGCGCATGCCGGAATTGGCAAGCGAAGCCGAGAATGTCATGGCATGCTCTTCCGCAATGCCGCAGTCAAAGCTTCTTTCGGGATATGCCGCAAAGAAATTCTCCAGGGCACTGCCGTTCATCATTGCCGGCGTCAATGCAACGATCCGTTCATCTTTCTTAGCCAGCTGCAGCAGCGTATCCGACATGATGCCGGACCAGGAATTGAATCCTTCCGGAATCTCATGCAGAGGTCTTCCGGTCGCAACATTGAATGCTCCGACGCCATGCCATTTGCCTTCGGCGTCGCGTTCGCACGGCGTATATCCCTTACCCTTCTGGGTAATCACATGGACAACAACCGGACGGTCATGCTTTCTGGCAACGGAAAGAACACGGATCAGATCACGCAGATTATGTCCGTCGACGGGGCCGAGATAATCGCAGTTGAACTCCCCGAAAATACCTTCATCAATGACGCCTTCACGCACGGCATCCTTGACGTTCTTCAGTCCGGAATATACCGCACGTCCGACCTCGCTCTGGGTCAGGGCATTCTTCATGTTGATCTTCAGGTTGGTGTAGCTCCTGGCGGAACGCAGCCGGGCAAAACCTTTCGTCAGAGCTCCGACGTTTCTGGAAATCGACATGTTGTTGTCATTGAAAACAATGATCATGCGGCGCTGTTCGGAACCGATCTGGTTCAGTGCTTCCAGCGCCATGCCGGATCCGAGCGCTCCGTCTCCGATCACCGGAACAATGTCATACTTTTCCTGTTTCAGATCCCTTGCGACAGCCATGCCCATTGCGGCTGAAAGAGAAGTTGAGCTGTGACCTGCTTCCCATACGTCATGGATGCTCTCCGCACGCTTTTCAAAGCCGCTGATGCCTTCAAACTGACGCAGCGTAGAAAACTGTCCGGCTCTTCCGGTCAGTATCTTGTGCGTATAGCACTGATGCCCGACGTCAAAAAAGATCTTGTCCTTCGGAGAGTCGAAAACATAATGCAGCGCGATCGTAAGCTCAACAACGCCGAGATTGCTGGCAAGATGTCCGCCGGTTCTGGAGATACTGTCAATCAGGAATGTACGGATTTCGGCCGCCAGCTGCGTCATTTCACTGACGCTCATTTCCTTCAGAAATGAAGGATCCTGAATCTTTGTGAGATCCATATAGCCTCCTTATTTACTGCGTGTCTGTATCCCCTTCAATATAACTATTATCTTTTCTGCATCGAATCCCGCAAAATTTCTGATTTTTTCGCAGGATTTATCATACAGATCATTCATCAGCCGTTCAGCCCCCTCTATGCCGAACAGCGTGACAGCCGTAACTTTCTGATTCCGTTCATCGGAATTCGACTTGCCCAGTTCCTGGGCTGTTTTCGTCGCGTCAAGCACATCATCCTGAACCTGGAATGCCAGGCCGATCAGATCGCCGACCTCATGCCAGGCTTCAGATTCCTCCGGGTGTCCGCTCAGAACGGCGCCGATCATCAGCGGTGCGCTCAGCAGACAGCCCGTCTTGTATTTCTGGACTTTCTTCAGATCTTCCCAGCCCGTTTCTCCGCGCTCTTCCGCAAGATCAAGGCACTGTCCGAGAACCATGCCGTCCGGTCCGGCCATATCAGCCAGAATCCGGATGCCTTCCAGCACTGCTTCCGCAGGTGCTTCCGTTTTTGCGGCTTCGCGGAATGCATAGGTCAGAAGCGCATCTCCGGCAAGGATTGCGGTTGCTTCATCAAATTTCTTATGGCAGGTCGGAAGGCCCCTTCTCAGATCGTCGTTGTCCATCGCCGGCAGATCGTCATGAATCAGGGAATAGGTATGAATCATTTCCAGCGCTGAGGCAAAATGATCCGCAAGCGCAGGATCACAGCCGTATCCCATCACCGTTTCATACATCAGCGCGGGACGGATCCGCTTTCCTCCGGCCATCAGGGAATAGCGCATCGCATCACGGACATTGCTGTCTGTGACCTGATCCAGCGCATTGCTTAAAATATCCTCAAAGCTCATCTTCTTCACCTGCATTCTTCTTCGTGATCTCTTCGACCTTTGACTCAAACGCCTTCAGTCTGTCCTCGCAGGTTTTGCTGAGGGCAAGACCCTCTTCAAACAATGCGATTGTTTCATCCAGAGGAAGTTCATTTTCCTCCAGGAGTCCCACGATTTCTTCCAGTCTCTGCATGGACTCCTCAAATGTCTTAGCCTTCTTTGTCATCCTTCCTCCTTCACCTGTTTCACTTCAACAGCAAGGCTGCCTTCCGACAGCATAATATTCAGCTCATCTCCCGGCACCGTCTGGGAAGCCGAGGTAACCGCTTTTCCGTCCTTCAGGGCAACGCTGTATCCTCTGGCAAGCACCTTAAGCGGCGAATATGCATCCAGCAGTGCGGCAGTCTTTGCAAAACCGTTCCTGCTTTTTTCCAGTCTGGCTTTCATATCCGCAAGCAGTACATTCCGGTTATCCTGAATCTCTGCCCGGTACTGTGCCACGGTATTCCCGGCACATGTGCTCAGAGAGTTCCGTGATGCTTCAATCCTTGCCCTTGTATCTCTCAATACGGCTTCGATTCCGTGATCCAGAGACATCGTCAGATTCTCCAGACGGATCGCCTTTTCCGAATACAGCCGGTGCGGATTGCGGAAAACCGGAGAATTCATATATCCTTCCAGCTCCTGACGGTACGCCAGCAGCGTATCATTCATTGCCCGCTCCAGACGGCTTGCCGAATCATCCAGCTGATTAATTACCACACGGATATCCGGAGAACAGCGCTCGGCGGCGCCGGTCGGCGTCGGAGCCCTGAGATCCGAAACAAAATCCGCAATCGTAAAATCTGTTTCATGACCGACGCCGGTGATAATGGGCGTATCCAGATTGTAGATGACTTTCGCCAGTTCTTCATCATTGAAGCTCCAGAGATCCTCTATACTGCCGCCGCCTCTCACCAGCAGGATCACGTCATGATCCATGTCATCCGCCTTTTTCAAGGCGGCTCTGATCTGGGCCGCGCTTTCCGTCCCCTGCACCAGCACCGGATACTCCGTAATTTCCGCAGCCGGCCATCTTCTGGCAAGCGTGGTCAGCACATCCATTCTTGCGGCGGTATTTCTGCCGGTCACAAGCGCGATGGAAAACGGATAGGACGGAATCGGCTTCTTGTGGGATTCATCAAAATATCCTGCTTCTTCCAGACGCTTTTTCAGCTGTTCATACTGCAGGTAAAGATCGCCGATGCCGGCAGGCTTCATTGCCGAAACTATCAGCTGGATATCGCCTCTGGCTTCATATACGGACACATCTGTCAGAACAAGCACCTTATCGCCGTCTCTGGGCATGAATTCCACCCGGCGGTTGGCTGAGGCAAACATGACACACCGGATCTGTGCCTGGGCATCCTTCAGGGAAAAATACCAGTGTCCGCTCCGGTAACTGCTAAAATTGCTGATTTCACCTTCCACCAGCACTTTCTGCAATAATGAATCATTTTCCAGTTTTCCCTTCAGATATTTCACCAGGGAGGAAACCGGTACAGCGCTTCTGCTCATATCTTATCCAGAACACCGTTGATCAGCTTATAGGAATCCGCATCGCAGTATTTCTTCGCAAGACGGACATATTCATCAATGATGACATTCATTTCCAGCTGCTTCAGATCAAATTCAGCGCATCCCATCAGCAGGATTGCCTGTTCAATGTAGCCGAGGCGGTCATAGGACCAGCCTTCCAGCACATTGCCGATATATCCGGCATACCGTTCTTCATTAAGAACAGCCTGATGGGTGACATCCATCATATATGTATCTTCATTTCGTTCTGCTTCTTCGATATTGTCCGCAATCAGCTCATCGATATCCCTTCTGAAAAGAAGATACTGATAAACGCTGATCATGGCTTTTTCTCTGTTCTGCTGTCGCTTCATAGCTTTTCTCCACCGAATTATTCTATCATGAAACATGCATTCAAAACAGCCGCATTTGACACTCTGCGGCATGCGGGGTCCGCTTGTCTGCATTGCGGGAAAGCGGTATGATTGTTCCATGAAAAATCCCGAAGATATGACTCTGAATGAAAAACTTCAGGCACATCTTGCCACTGTCCGCATGCACCGCAGTCTGGTCAGAAAAAATCTGTTTGCCTGCGGTCTTTACAGACAGGGTCTGATGCATGATATCACAAAATACAGTCCGCAGGAACTGATTCCTTCCGTAAAATACTTTCAGGGATGGCGTTCCCCTTATATGCAGGAAAAAGCAGAGAAAGGATACTCCCTCGGCTGGCTTCATCATAAGGGACATAACCGTCATCACTGGGAATACTGGTACGACATGATCAACGGAACATGGACTCCGATTCCCATGCCTTATGAATTCGTTGTCGAAATGCTCTGCGACAGAGTAGCCGCATGCAGAACCTATCTGAAAGAAAAATACACCAGGCGTTCCGCGCTGGAGTATTATCAGTCCCGCAATGACCGTCTTTACATGCATCCGGATACGAGGAAGCAGCTCGAAATCTTTCTTTATATGACCGCTGAGTACGGTGAGGAAATCACTTTCCGGCTGATCCGGAATTCCATCAGAGATCGGAAACATATCTCAGAATTCCCTCCGGATTTGCATTTACCGGTAGAACAGATTGTTGATAACGTTGTTATGAGATAAATCATTGTATGAACAGGAAGATTTATTTGCTCAGATACATGCTCAATATCATGATTACGGTTCTGGTGTTTTATTCCTGGCTGCATATGGTATTCCGCGGCGGCGGTACGCTATCTTCGCGCGGAATCTCCAGTCTGAAGTATTATACTGTACTGTCCAATCTGTTCAGCGGCCTGACTGCCCTGCTGTTTCTTTCCGGCAGATGCAGAACTCTGATGCCTTTTCTGAAGCTGACTTCAGCCGTCAGCATCACGCTGACATTTCTGACAGTCCTGTTCTTTCTCGGCCCTGTATTCGGTTACGGTGCCATGTATTACGGAGACAACCTGTGGTTTCATATGGTAACCCCCCTGCTGTGCATTCTGGAATATCTGACCGGTGAGCGCTGGCATCCCGAGATCAGGGTACGGCTGAGGACGCTGATCCCGACAATCCTCTACGGTATCGGCTATACGCTGCATATCTTCAGCGGAGCTCCCGGAGCAGACTGGTACGGATTCTTCCGCGGCGGAATGGTTTCCGGCATTCTGATTTACATTGTTCTCTGTCTGGCCGTATATATAACCGGCGTCATTCTGACAAAGACAGCGGACTTTCTGCACCGTTCATGACCTTCCGGCTCCATATCCGGCCGTAAGATGCGAAACCTATAAACTCATATAAAGGAGCAGCCATAACCAATCGGCCGCTCCTGTTTTCATATGAGATAGCTGTTCGTCAGCCGGCAGACGGCTCTGCCCGCTATTTTTCTTCGTTTATTTCCGGCTGCGGATTGAAATCCTTCAGACCGGCTGTAGCGGCTACCGGTACGGAAAAAGCGATTCCGTGGCTTTCGCTTTCCAGTCCGGCGGAATTATATATTGCTTTCAGCACGTCATCCTTGATCTCTGCCGGCACAAGAATAATCAGAACTTCCTTTTCCGGCTGGATGGTAATATTGAACATTGTTTCGGCTTCCGTACTTGTCGTACCTCTGCCCTTGAGAATGGTTCCGCCGGTTGCGCCTGCTTTTCTTGCGGCAAACATAACCGTATCCGAGAAGCCTGCGTTGATCACGCAGAACACCGCTTCATATTTTCTGTTCTTATCGCTCATCTTTCTTTACCATCCTTTCATCATTGCTGAGGAATCCGTAGCTCAGCTTCCCGATCACGCTGGAAAGCGGCATCGCGAATGAGATTCCCGTATCACCGTTCACGGTATGGAACCGTTCTTCCAGCTCTGTCATGATCGTATCCAGATACTCCTCACGGACGATACTGAAGATAATGCTGCGCTTGTTCTCCTTCAGTCCGAGGAATTCCACCAGGTCTGTCTGCGCCGTCCCCGTTCCGACAATCGCAATCTGCAGATTTGCACCGAACGTCTTCAGATAATCCGCAAAGAATGTACCTTTGCCCTTCTGCACAACCGTTACCATCAGCATCAGTTTATGCGGGGCAATATTTCCGTTTTTTTCACTCATACGCATTTACCTCAGTCAAAATAGATAATCTGAGCATCATCAGAATCAAGAATTCTGCGGACAGCCGCATTCTCTCTCATGATATTTGATACAACCGAGCGGAAACCGAGTGACTGAATTGTGATCAGCGGTGTCATGGCTACCATAGATACTACTCCGAAGGCGAAATCCATTACCGCTCCCGCTCCGCGGAGTGATACACATGCACCGATGGCCATCGGCAGGATGAAACTGCTTGTCAGAGGACCGCTCGCGACACCGCCCGAATCGAATGCAATCGCCGTATACAGCTTCGGTACGAAGAATGAAAGTCCGAGTGAGATCAGATAACCGGGAATCAGATAATACAGAAGCGAAAATCCGAGAATCAGTCTCAGAATTGAAAGACCTATGGAAACGCCGACGCCGACAGACAATGCGATCATCATCTGCCGCTTCGTCACGGCACCGTTGGTGACTTCTTCCACCTGCTGGTTCAGGACATGAACAGCCGGTTCAGCCAGTACGACGACCATGCCGAGAATAAACGCAAATATCACGAGAAGTTTCGGATTATATCCGGCAAGCAGTACGCCGATCCTGTATCCGACCGGCATATAGCCGATCGTCACCGACATCAGGAAAATAACCAGTCCGGCAAATGCAAATCCAAGTCCGAAAAGAATCTGAGCGATGCGCTGCCGCGGCAGGTGAAGAATAAATGTCTGCAGTACGGCAAAGAAGGCAGACATCAGCAGAAGCGATTTTGCGACATCCCATGCCGTTTCTCCAAGCAGCAGGAAAAACTCACCGGCAGTTATGTTCATGGAATAATCCGGCAGCGGGAAAGATATGCTTCCGCTTCCGGCTGCAACGCTGAGTATAAGAACTGCAAGTACCGGTCCTGCAGAACATAATGCAATCAGTCCGAAGCTGTTTTCCCCCGCATTTCTTCCGCCGATCGTCTGGGCAATGCCGATGCCGAGCGCCATGATAAAAGGTACGGTAATCGGGCCTGTCGTAACACCGCCCGAGTCAAATGAAAGCGGCAGGAATGCCTGTCCGTTTCTGGCCAGCAGAAGCGCGGAAAAGGCAAACAGCAGCATGTAAAAAAACAGCAGCATCGCCGTCAGATCAGTACGGGTAATAATTCTTAAAACCGCCATCACAAGAAACAGACCGACGCCGACTCCGACCGTGACAATCAGCAGCATCGGATTAATGACATCGCTGATCTGTCCGGCAAGCACCGACAGGTCCGGTTCGGCAACCGTAATCAGTACTCCCATCAGAAAACATGTAAAGGCCAGCAGCTTTATTTTACCGGATTTTGTAAGACCTTCCCCGACATGTCTTCCGATCGGTGACATGGCAAGATCCGCTCCGAGATTAAACAGGCCGATGCCTGCCACCAGCAGCGCCGAACATATGGCAAAGACGATTCTTTCCCCCATCGTCAGCTTTGCCAGCGGCGTAAAAGAAAGAACCAGAACAATCAGTGCAACCGGTGCAACCGATACGAGTGCCTCTTTCAGTTTTGCCCATAAGGCTTTTCTCATAGGTATCCCCCTCTCAAGTTATTATTCAGAGAATAATGAAGTTCGTCATGATTCGGACGTCTTGGAAAAACGCCCAAAAACATCTTAGATAATTATGACATCATGATTATTTAAAGTGAATAGACAAAAAATTACCGAAAGGCAAAAAAACTCATAAGATACATCGCGTCAATGCTCCCCGAACACAATCAGGCTGTCTCCCGGACGGATCGTGACGGATTCATTCAGCGGCGGATTTAACCGGTAGACGGAACTGCCGCTCATATAACCCAGGAAGATATAGCCCTGTCTGAGCAGAATCTGACGCAGCTCAGAAACCTTATAAGTACCGGCACAGTTCAGATTTCCTGCCCGCTTCATATACAGTTCATTGCCTTCATTGGAAAGAATTTCCCGGAACGCTCCAATCAGTCTCGGACTTTCTGCCAGCTGGGCAAGGAACAGCGAGGACATATTGGAAGCTACAATGAAATCTGTCCGGTCGGTTCCGGAAACAAGCACCTGGTTTCTTTCCTTTCTCATTTCAGCCGTAATATTGAATTTCAGATGATATCTGGTTTTCAGTTCCCTGAGATTCAGAAGCAGGAAGATCGTATTCATGTCGGCTTCTTCCTCATCACCGTAATTGCTCTGAATAATAATATGCTCGGCAGTCTTTACCATCTCATACAGAACATTTTCGTCCCTGGTATCACCTTCCGTGAGTTCCAGTTCGATGCCGCGCGATTCGCAGATGCTGCGGATCAGATCATAGTTATAACGGTCGTAGTTGACAAGAACCGCTTTGCGGACATTATCGGGAAGTTCTCTCAGAATGATTTTCAAAGTACTGCGGTTGCCGAAAATCAGGACTGTCGTATTCTTTTCCGGCTTTACAGGCCTCAGCTTCAGATTTTCCGGAATCACTGTCTCATCTTCCTTAAGGAACGCCGAATCTCCTGTTTCGGCATATACCAGAAGCTCATCCGATTCTCTGATCATCAGATCCCGGGGCGGATTCATCCGGATTTCTCCGTTCCGGCAGATTCCTACCGGTACGCCTCCGTCCATTCTTCGCATCAGTTTCTCAAACGGGATATCACTCTGTCCGGCCAGTTTCACAAGATACAGCTCGGAACCTTCAAAATTGAAGATTTCCCGGAACACCTCCGAGAGACCCGTCTGCGTGCAGGAATGGGCCATGATTTTGGCAAGCGTATCATTGGACTGCAGCGTAACGACGTTCATCCGTCTTGCAAGCGTGGAAGGAAAACGGTTTTCCTCTTTTGATGTGATGGCATTTACCATGATCTTTCTGTTTCCCGTATCTTTCAGCAGAGAAGATACGGCTAGCAGGATTTTGATCGTCGTATTGTCATCTGTCGGAGAGATAATGACTGTACGGCATGTTTTCACCGACAGTTTTTCCATCGTACCCGGATCAAACGGGTCTATTGTACGGCAGATAATGCGGATATTTTTCGGAACTTCCACATTATCCCGGATATAGGACTCGATTTCATCCCGTTCGGCTTCTGCGCCGATCACTATGGTGCACGGGTTATCTTCCGCCGCAAGGATCAACTGTCTCAGCAGTGTATATTCACCCGGATAAAAGCCGATCACAATGATATGATCTTCTTCGATTACCGGTGAATTTCCTTTTCTGAGAGCAGTAATTCTCTCCTCTATGGCACTGGTAAAGATACCGATCAGCACGCTTGTAACAAGCAGTCCGGCAAATGCGGTCAGTGCCATGAACAGAAGATATCCGATGCTTCCTTCTTCAAACGAAGGCATCCAGGCATTGATGATCGTCGCGATGCTGTTCCACAGAACACCGGCAAAGCTTTCACCGTCATTGAAGCCGAATGCCATGATCAGCCCCGATACAAGCAGTACGGCAAGCAGGGAAAAAATCAGCAGGATCCTGATCAGTCCGATACTGCCCTTTGACATATGGTTATCAAACCAGTAGCTGAATCTGTCCTTCCATGACGGTCTGCTCATAAAACACCTCCGAAACAGGGCAGGCCTGTATATGATCTGTAAATGATTAAGCATTCTTTCTGATTCCATTTTAACAGATCGCAGGAATGGATTCATCCGCAGCGGGCAATAATAAAACTGCCCGCAGGCAGTTTCATGTACTTACAGGATTTCAACCAGTTCAATCCGGAAATTCAGTTCCTTTCCGGCCATTTCATGGTTCGCATCGAATGTGATCGTAGTTTCGTCCTTATCAATGACTCTGACACGGAAACGCTGGCCGTAATCATCTCTCAGCATCACCTGCTGGCCGACATCCAGACCTTCCGAACCGGGCATCTGAACGATTTCCACCTGGAAGATATTCATCGGATTCGGCTGACCGTAAGCCTCTTCCGGCATAAGATGCACGTCCACAATCTGTCCAGGGTCCATATCGGCAACCGCCTGATCAAAGCCGCGGATCATCATGCCGGCACCGCAGACAAATTCAAGCGGTGTTCCCCTGTCATAGGAGGAATCAAACTGCGTTCCGTCGTTGAATGTACCGCGGTAATGGACACGTACGGTCTTTCCGACGTTTTTGCCCTCGATTGCCGGGGCATGGCAGCCGCCGCAGCTTCCGCATCCGCCCTCTTCATGATGACCGCATCCGCCTTCCTCGTGATGATGATCACAGTTCGCACCGGTATTCTGCAGTTCCCCTCTCAGGAATGCCTTTACCGCCTCATCCGCGTCGCCCTGCGCTCCGGCAGCGACAGCCACACCGGCGGAAGCCAGAGCATTCTGCGCACCTGCGCCGAGCCCGCCGCAGATCAGAAGATCGACGCTGTTTTCCAGAAGCACTTCAGCCAGGGATTCATGACCTCTGCCGCCGGATCCGACTACTTCCGAGGAGAGAATCTCCCCGTCCTTTACTTCATAGATTTTAAAGTTTTCCGTTCTTCCAAAATGCTGGAAGACATTTCCGTTATCATAAGTGACCGCAATTTTCATGTGATTACCTCCGTATTATATTTGCACACAAAAGTAATTCTACAATACAAAAAAGATCTGTCAATTAAAGAACTGACAGATACTGCATGGTACCGTGTTTTCCCGCTTCTTCCGTCGTGAGTGCAAAGGTATCCGCGATGATCACCGATGCATCAGCTGACATGGATACGCGGCAGAAACACTCGGAAAGCGATGCCGTACACTGATCGAGCAGAGGGTCCGGAGAAATGATCAGACATTCATCCTTCCCATGTTCTTTCATGAATTCCGCAAACAGCTGCATGTGAGTGAAGCCGGTTCCCTTCAGAATAATCCCGGCGGGATCCAGCAGCTCTTCTGCCGTATGACAGAAGCGTTCAAGACCACGGTATCTCTTTTCCGGATGTGACAGTTCATATGTCAGCCGCTCTTTGCGGGACCGCCGGATAAACGCAGCGATAAATTTCTTTTCCATTTCTTCTGTCTTCATCATTTTTCTCTCTTTTGTTTCTCTGCTTCATTATAATCCGGATTCCGCCCTTCACCTGCCCGGTGTTCCTCAAAACAGACTTTTTCCGATCAATATCATTCCTTTTCATCACAGTACAGGTACAATGAAATTACAGAGAAAAGAAATTCCGAATCATACGTGACGAATTCACCGGAAACCTGTGTTACAGGGTGAAGAGGCACAGCTCTTCGGAAAAGAATATCGAATATGGGGGTAAAGAATATGAAAAAACTGACAGCATTCATTCTCTCCTGCCTGATGCTCGCCGGCTGCGGCGGATCGGCAAAAAGCGGTTCGGAACAATACTACTCGGCCGATTCCATGGCGGCTCCCGCTGAAGCAGCCTACGGCGGCATGGCGTACAATTCTTATGACGCGGAAGAAGCGGATGAAGGATCCTCATATTCCGTCTATCAGGAAGATTCTGCGAATAAGCTTGTTTATACCGGCAATGTTCATATCGAGACAAAGGAATATGATGCATTCCGGGATGAGCTGAACGGCATCCTGAAAGAATACCATGCCGTGACCCAGTCCATGCAGGAAAGCGGATCATCCGGATCGCGAAGATACATGAATCTGACCGTACGTATTCCGGCACAGGACTTTGATTCCTTCATCAATGCCCTGTATAAAGGCAGCGGTGAAGTGACCAATGTATCCACCTGGGTAGACAATATCACCAAGCGCTACAACAGCAACGAAACAAGAATCGAAACTCTGGAAACACAGCGCACCAGACTTCTGGAACTGCTTCAGACAGCGGAAAATCTGACCGATGTGATCCAGCTGGAACAGCGGCTTTCCGAAGTGGAATATGAACTGAACAACCTGAAGAATTATAAAGCGGATATGGATGAGGACGTGCAGTATTCCACGCTTGATCTGACGATTTCGGAAGTCATCATCTACAACAGCAAAGTCACTTTCGTACAGCGCTTCAGAGAGGCTCTGACAGGCTCATGGACAAACTTCCGGGACTTCCTCGAAGACTTCGTTATCGACGCCGTATACGCCCTGCCGTTCCTCATTGTGCTGGCTGCTCTGATCTGGCTGTTCCGCAAGCCGCTGAGAACGCTGAATGAGCGCCGTAAGGCAAAGCGCGCCGCGAAAAAAGCAGCGAAAGAAAAATCTGACCCGGTTAAGGCAGAAGAAATCTGATCTTCCCATGCAGGATTCATTCCTGCATTTTTTCTTTATCCGGCAGATAATGCAAACGCTGTATCCTGCCCTATAATGGAATTAACAGATCCGGAGGTCATAATCCTATGAAGAAGATTGTTTCACTACTATGCCTGACACTCTCCTCATCCGTGCTCTGCGGATGCGCGAAACAGCAAATCGATGAAACTGTATACGAAAACACGCATTTCTATATTTCCGGAAACGGGAAGAATGCATCTGCGGCAGAATATATCTGGGATATGAATCCGGAACATACGGATATCATTATTCCGGATAAGGCCGACGGTGTCAGAGTTACCGCTCTGGGAGGTTATAACAGTTCGGGAGATCCTGCACCGTTTATGATCATGCCCGGAAATGACGATTATATCTGGACTGCATCTGTTCCGTCTCCGGAAAACTACTTATGTCCGGTATTCTGGCAGGATCTTGTATTTACCGTGCATGTCGGAAAGAATGTCACGGAATTTGCCCGGGCATCGGACGATGGTTATTACGGGATCCGGGATGATTACGGCAATCTGATCTTTTACCATCCGGTCTGTTATTTCGAATGCGATTCGGATAACCGTACGTTTTATTCCGAAGAAGGCAGACTCTATGAAAGAAAAACCGGAGACATGCCTTCCGAAGAAAACAGGCTGCTTCCGACCGGTGAATACGGACCGTTATTTGATCGGCTCTCTTTCCGGAAGAAGCTCTCGGGCAGATACGTTTCCGATAACAATGGCGGCAGCAAGACAGTAATTGAAGTATGCGACAGTCTCTGGATGATCATGCTGAATATCAGCGAATACCTGGATGACGAGCTGTTTGAATACCGCGGTGCTGCTGTCATCCCGAAGGAAGCCATTGACATGAACGATACGGAAACTGTATCCGTACCGGTCGATATCTATACGTTCTATGAGTCGCAGGATCCCGATACCTATATGGATCTGTTCAATGATCCCCATCCAGCATATACCATGACAATCACTGAAGACGCGCTGATCTTTGATCACTGGGACGGGAACGGCTCGCCGCTGACCGACGGGAAAGACAATATCGTTCTGGAGCGGGATCACTATGCGCCGTCCCTGTTTCCTTCCCATCCGTCCGATACGTACTTTCTGTTTGCGGACGCAGAACGCCGCACCGGCTTTGACGGAGATGATGAACTGATTTCCGGCTGCTGGCAGAGTGAGTCCATGGCGCTTGAAATCCGGGCGGATCAGACCATCGCTGTTCAGATGAAAGATACATTTGTACCTTCCGGTTACCGCGGCATCTGTTCCACCGGCAGTGACGGAGATCTGCGTTTTGTGATGGCTAAAATCGGATGCGGCACCGGGCTGTATTCCGGCAGAATTCATTATGAACCTGCTGAGGGAACCATACAGATCAGCACTGTCGACGGATATGATTCCGAACCGCTGATCCCTCAGAAGTATTATCAAACCACGGAATTGTTTCCTCTGGAGCTGAACTGACATGAAACACAGCAGGCTTATGATCCTCAGAATTACAGATCCCGAAGAAAAGATGCATATCGCACGATACGTTCTGGATTCCCTGACGGACTGGTTCGGCATTACCGAAGCCAGGGAAGCATATATCAGCGCCTCTGCTGAAGAAGAGATGTTTGCGGCGTTCATCAGTGATCAGCCCATTGGCTTCCTCTGCCTGAAAGAAACCGGAAAAGATACCATGGAAATTTCAGTGATGGGAATTCTCAGAGAATATCATCATATCGGCATCGGGACAGAGCTGTTCAGCTTTGCAAAACAGGCAGCTGCTGAGGAAGGCTGTTCCTTCCTGCAGGTCAAAACGGTTCAGATGGGAAGATATGAAGAATATGACCGTACCAATCTGTTTTACCGCTCACTTGGATTCCGGGAATTTGAAGTGATCCCGGATCTCTGGGATGAAGCCAATCCATGTCAGATTTATGTGATGCATATCGGAAAAGAGGACTGATTCACAGTCCTCCGATTCACCATATATGGAAAAACAGCATTCCGGCAGCCACGATGACAAACAGCACCAGTGCGCATACCGGCAGGATGGTCAGACATCCCGAGAGAATCAGGGCGAGCATATCGCCCTTTTCCATCTCATCTGCAATTTCCGGATCATACAGTTTTTTCCCGTCATATTCACTTTCATGAAGATGACGGTTTTTTTCTTCCTGGAACTTTACTGCCCTGTCCAGCCTTCCCTGAAACAGCATGGTTATTTCTCAATATCCAAATGACTCAGCGGATGATGGCAGGCCACGAAGTGATTCGGTTCCAGTTCTCTCCATTCCGGAACAACCTGTCTGCACTTCTCGGTGCAGTAGCGGCATCTGGTATGGAATTTGCAGCCGGAGGGAGGATTGACAGGTGAAGGAATATCTCCTTCCAGAATCTGCAGCTCGCGGCTGGCATCCGGATCGGTAGTCGGAATCGCCGCAATCAGTGCCTGGGTATACGGATGCATCGGCTTTTCGAACAGAGCAGCCGAATCCGCAAGCTCTACCATGTTGCCGAGATACATAACGCCGATCCTGTCGCTGATATATTTGACGACGGACAGGTCATGGGTAATGAACAGATAGGTCAGATCCTGCTTCTCACGCAGATCCTGCAGAAGGTTGATGATCTGCGACTGGATCGAAACGTCCAGAGCGGATACCGCTTCATCGCAGACAACGAACTTCGGCCGGACCGCAAGACTTCTGGCAATCGAGATTCTCTGACGCTGACCGCCGGAGAACTGATGCGGGAAACGGTGCAGGAAGTACGGCGCAAGACCGCACTCATCCATGACCTGGAGAATATACTCCTGCATGCGGGGAGAATTCTTTGAGAAGATGTTGTGGGCCATCAGGCCTTCTCCGATGATCTGGCCGATTGTCAGTCTCGGATTCAGGGAAGAATACGGATCCTGGAAGACGATCTGCAGATCCTGTCTCAGCAGACGGATCTCATTGTATTCCAGTCTGGCAAGGTCGATGCCGTCGTCCCTGAGCGCTTCGTATTTATCGAAATCAGGGAGATTCCGGCAGGAGCTGCGCAGCTGTTCAATCTCCGCATTCGCTTTTTCGACCTTTGCGTCACATTCCGCGATCTGCTTTTCATATTCGGCGATTTTGCTGTCGAAAGAACTGACATTTTTGTTTTTGAATTCGGCATCTTCGCGCTTCGCGTTTGTCTCTGCTTTCTTTTCAGTCAGCTCGCGTCTGCTGAGCGCTGCCGCATACCAGTTCTCGTAAGCTTTCTGTACTTCGGAAAGATTATCGAGAACCAGGAATCCGCCGATCAGGTTGGCGACATCGATAAGCGCGTCATTGGCTTCCTTCTTTGCCTGTTCCAGTTCCCCGTGCTTTGCATACTGTTCGGTTTCCGACAGTCTGTCATACGCAGCCTGCAGATCGTCGCGTTTCTTCGCTTCCGTAAAGATGCGTTCCTTCAGCTTCGGCAGGTTCTTAATCGTTTCGATGATATATTTCGGCGCGATGTCTTCCAGACTTCTTCCGTAATACATCGTTCTGCCGTCTGTCTGTTTATACAGCTGCAGAATGGTTCTTCCGAATGTACTTTTGCCGCATCCGGATTCACCTACAAGGCCGAATACTTCGCCTTCATAAATATCCAGGGAGATACCGTCGTTTGCCTTGACGTACATCCCCTTCTTTTTCAGCGGGAACCACTGTTTCAGATTGGATATTCTGAGAAGCACTTTTCTGTTATTTTCCATGGCGCACCTCCATATCCGGATAGAAGCAGCGGATCTGCTGAGTCTCATTTACTTTTACGAGCGCCGGTTCTTCTTCCATGCATTTCTGCGTCGCATATTTGCATCTGGGAGCGAACTTGCATCCCTTCGGCAGATCCAGCGGATGCGGCACGGCACCGGGAATCGACTCCAGACGTTCGTTCGGTCTGGAATCCAGACGCGGAATGGAACGGAACAGTCCTTCCGTATACGGATGCTGGAACTGCGGGCTTGAGAAGATCGTTCTCGCCGGAGACATTTCCACAACCTGTCCGCAGTACATGACAGCGACATCATCCGCCATCTGGTTAATGACGCCGAGGTCGTGCGTAATGAACAGGATGGATGTTCCGGTTTCCTTTTTCAGCTCGTTCATCAGTCTCAGAATCTGCGCCTGAATCGTAACGTCCAGTGCGGTTGTCGGTTCATCGGCAATCAGCAGCTTCGGCTTGCAGGCAAGCGCCATAGCAATCATGACACGCTGTCTCATACCGCCGGAAAGCTGATGCGGATACTGCTTCGCGACTACCTCGGGATTCGGAATCTTGACGTCCGCGAGAATTTCCACAACCTTTTTCGCGGCTTCCTGTTTGTTCATGCCCTGATGGATCATGAAGGTTTCGGATACCTGACGTTCGATCGTGAAAATCGGGTTCAGGGATGTCATCGGTTCCTGGAAGATGACGGAAATCTGATTGCCGCGGATCTTGTACATATCATTGAGCGAGATCTTCGTCAGATCCTGCCCGTCGAACATAATCGTACCGCTGTCAATCCAGCCGTTCGCGTCCAGAAGACGCAGAATGCTCATGGCGGATACGGATTTTCCGGAACCGGATTCACCGACCAGCCCCAGTGTTTTGCCTGCCTCTACCGAGTAGGAGACATCGTTGACAGCCTTTACCGTACCTCTTTTGGTATGAAAGTAGGTATGAAGATTCTTAACTTCAAGCAATGCCATTCTTCATTTCCCCCTTTCATCGTCCGAGCGACTTCGGATCCACCGCATCGCGGATCGCGTCACCCATCAAATTGATGCAGATTGTGCAGATACCGAAGATTGCGGCCGGGAAGACCCATCTCCACCAGTACTGCTGAATAACGATCGAGTTGTTGGCACCCGTCAGCATATTGCCCCATGTCGGTGTCGGAGGCGTAATGCCGAATCCCAGATATGACAGCGAGGATTCCGTCAGCATGCAGGTCGCAAATCCGAGGGTTGCCTGTACCAGCAGGATCGAAAGCACGTTCGGCAGGATATGCTTGAAGATGATCGTGCCTTCCTTTACGCCCATTGCCTGGGCCGCCAGTACGAATTCCTTTTCACGCTCGGCAAGAATCTGCGCTCTGATCAGACGGCAGATGCCGGTCCAGGAAAGCAGACCGAGGACAACCATGATCAGATACATGCGCATCTTGACGTCAAATCTGGTACCGATGATGGCACTCAGCAGAAGCGCGAACGGCAGGAACGGCAGACCGCCGATAATTTCCGATATTCTCATTATCAGCATATCCGCTTTGCCGCCGAAATATCCGGCAATCGCACCGAGTACGACACCGATGATAATCGAAATAATTTCGGCAATCGCACCGACTGTCATCGTCGTTTTTCCGCCGTGGATAATTCTCGTCAGAATATCTCTTCCGAGATCATCCGTTCCGAGCAGATGACCTTTCAGACCCCATGTATGAATCTTTCCCGTCGTCGTAACGGCGTAGTTCTGATAGAAACCGGCAAATACGGTTTCGATATCGCCGGAGTTGACGGCTGCGGTCACGTTTGTTTCGCCGTGGGAATTGCTGCCCCAGGAAACGACGTCGCCGTTTTCCATCAGTGCCGTATAATGGTATCTTCCGCCGTACAGTTCCACCGGCTTGGATTCGGTTTCCGGAATATCCCGTTCGCCATGGGTCGCATTTCCCCAGACGGTAATCCTGCCGTTTTCGTCGACGGCAGCCATCGTATCTCCGCTTGCCGCAATATCGACGACGCCGCTCTTCAGATTTTCGGGAATCTTGGTAAATGCGTTGTTCTTCTGAATTCCTGCATACACGACGCTTCCGTCATCCAGCAGAAGGCAGTAGTTGTAAGTCGCAATCGCGATCTTTTTGATTCTGCCCTGGAATTCCTTTTTAACGTCGATATCAGCCATGTTTCCGTTGCCCCAGAAATAGGCGTTTCCGTCTGCTGTCAGCGCACCGGAGATCTGGTAACCGGCTTCGATCTGAACGATTTCCGGCGTACCTTTCGTTCGGCTCGGCTTCAGTTCGCTCGGAATCCGGTCCTGTCCGAGTCTCGTATTGCCCCAGACATACAGCTGATTGTCATCGGCCAGTGCAACGATATGGTCATATCCTGCCGCAACGTCCACGATCTTTGCGTCAAGGACTTCCTGCGGAATCTTATTGACGTTAATCACATCGGTGATTTTTGTATATCCCCATGTATAGATATGTCCGTCTTTGTCGCATCCGACGCCAAAGGTCGGTCCGGAAGCGATCGCAGCGGTATTGCCTTCCATCTGCTTCGGATAGGACATCATATTGCTTGTGGGAGGAACATTGGTCTGCGTATTGTCCGACTCGCCGAGATTGATCGGGACAAAGTGCGGTGCGATCAGAACGAACAGGAAGATCGCAAGGAAGCCGATCAGGCCGGTCATGCCGAGACGGTTATGAAGGAAGTTGTCCAGCATCATCTTTCCGGGTGACTGAATCTGTTCTTCCTGAAGGATATCAATCTCCTTATTGCGGTTGCCGAACAGCATTGTCAGGAGAGAATTCTTTTTCTTCTTTTCACTCATCTTCTTCTCCCCCTTTACTTGTCAATATGAACGCGCGGATCGACAATGCCGTAGCTGAGATCCATAATCAGTGCACCGACCAGTGAAACGACCGTATAGAACATCTGTATCGCAAGCGCAAGTTCATAGTCATGGTTGTTCAGTCCCTTGATATACAGGGAGCCCATACCGTTGATATTGAATGTATTTTCAATGATAACGGAACCGGAGAATATTCCGAGGAACCAGGAAATAATCAGTGTTACGACCGGCAGAAGCGCGTTTCTCCAGGCATGCGAGTAAATCACTGCCTTTTCCTTTACGCCCTTGGCACGCGCTGTCTTGATGTGATCCATGCTGAGGGCATCGATCATCGCCGCTCTGACATATCTGGTCATGCCGCCCAGCGATCCGAATGTCATGACGATCAGCGGCAGCGCAAAATAATACAGTCTGTCAAGCCAGAGCCTGAGACCGGTATAAGATGCACCCGGAGTGCCCATGCCCGATACCGGGAACCATCTCAGCAGTACCGCAAAGATGAATATAAATACAAGCGCGATGATATAGACCGGAATACTGTACCCGATAATCGTAAATACCTGCGTGAAATTATCGATTTTTCCGCCTTTATGCACCGCACAGTAAATACCGAGCGGAATCGTTATTCCAAGCGCCAGAATTGTCGCAAAGATGTTGATGAAAATGGTTGTCTTCAGAGGTTCAACCACAACCTCGATCACATTTTTCTTGAAGTACTGCGAAAAGCCGAAATTTCCTTCCAGCAGTCCGTAGAATTTTCCTTCCATGTTGGGAATCAGTCCCATCCACCGCGCATAGCGGATCAGGATATGATCATCCAATCCCATCTGTTTCCGCAGATTCGCATACATCTGCTGATACTCTTCCGGTTTCAATGTGCTCTTCAGTCCTTCCAGCTGATCTCTTGCGGGATCGCTCGGAATCAGATTGTAAAGCATATACATCAGAAGTGAAACGATGAAGAATACGACGACCAGATATCCAAGACGTTTTAAGATATACTTCGCCAAAGCCCCTTCCTCCTTCATTCAGTTCGGTTCCTTAGAAACAGCCGGACAAGGCATCCGGCCATTTATAAAGAACCGAAATTGACATCTGAAGATGCCTGAACCAGCAGAGCACACTGCCCTGCTGGTTCAGTATCTTTTCAGTTTTTTATGAACGCGTCCAGCAGTGATTACTCAACTGTAGCGTATACAACAGCCTGATCGAAATCGAACAGAGAGTTGCATTCCAGATTCTGGATCTTGTCGTTCATAACGTCATAGTAGACGTTGGAGTACAGAGGTACTTCCGGCAGATAGTCGTTCCATTCATCAATGAAATCAACCCATGTCTTCAGATAAGCTTCATCATCGCCGGCTTCAACACTGTAAACCATATCCATGGACAGTGTGTTCAGCAGTTCGTCATCTGTGAAGTTTGTGTTGTATCCCATTTCATATTCATCAGGATTGCTTGTCTTTGTAACCCAGTTGAAGGACTGGTCATAAGCAGCTGTGAAGTTTGTGGCAAGGTTGTACATTCCGTATGTCGGAACGCCGTACTGTTCGCCCTGGGAAGCATCACGGTACATGTAGTTCAGAAGGTCGGAGAAGCTCATGACATTCTGGTTGATCTTCATGCCGGCCTGAGCTGTCTGATCACCGTTTGCGAGCATGACCGCCAGCAGTTCGGATACGGAGTTGCCTTCGGAAGAAGACCATTCAATGATCAGAGGCATCAGGATTCTGCCGTCAGCCAGTGTAACATTGTGCTGATATGTTCCTGCTTCTTCCGGTGTAACTTCCTTGTAACGGATGCCGGATTCATACGGATTGCCGTTTTCATCGAGTACCCAGCCGTCAGCTTCGAGTTCAGCAATTGCATCATCAACGCTGTATGCATATGTTTCGAGCTTTTCAGCGAGTTCTTCCTTGGCATCCTGGTACATCCACATAGCCAGTCCGTAAGGGCCGTCTACGACAGAACCGTAGCCTGCGCAGAATGTGTTTGCGAAATCGTTTCTGTCAAGCAGATAAGCAACAGCATGACGGACAGACTTGAACTGTGTCGGACCGAAGTCGCACTGGAACATCAGTTTGCCGTATCCGTTTCTTTCATAGTCGACAGTCTTGAATCCGCCAGCTTCAACCATGTCGAGTGCGGAGTCAACCTGTGCACCGTCTGTCAGAGCGGACAGGAAGTCAACGGAACCTGTCTTGAGTTCATCAAGCATTGTTTCCTGGTTGGCCTTCTTGATAATGATTGTTTCAACGCTCGGCTTCTGGCCTTCGAAGTTTCCTGCATAGTTCGGGTTGATCTTCAGAACAGCTTCCAGGGATGCCTGGTCAAAGCTTGCCAGTGTGTACGGACCTGCAGAAATTCTGTTTTCATATACAAAACGGGAAGCATCGACTTCTTCAGCAGTCAGTTCACCGCCGTCCAGATATGCACCGTTGCCGTCATCCTTGACTGTCAGATCAGCGGAACTGTACATCTTCAGGGAAATCGGGCTCAGGGAAGCATATGTTGTTTCAAAATAGTAAGGAACATAGTCAGCGTTGACTCTTATGCTGTAAGTGTACTGGTCGATCAGTCTGACGCCTGCGAGTTCCTTTGCGGCACCGCTCTGGTAATCAGCTGCACCGAACAGTGTGGCCGGGGAAACCTTGGCACCGTCTGCCAGAACTGCCGGGGACATCTGAACAAGTGCATATGCAACATAGTTGCCTGCATCGATCGGATCGCCGTTGTTGAACTTCAGACCTTCCTTGATCTTGACTGTGAATGTCTTTGTTCCGTCTTCGTTTTCTTCGGATGTAACGGATTCGCAGACAGATGCGTTTTCTACGAATTCACCGGACTGGTTGGATACGATGACGCTGTAGTCATCGATCAGTCCGCGGACGAGTTTGTCACTCGCGTTGTTTGTCCACCATGCATTGCCCAGGTCGCCGGACAGTTCTGTTGTAGAACCGTAGATGATCTGATTCTTTGATGCAGAGGACTGCTCTCCGCCTTCAGCCGCAGCTGTTGCTTCAGCGGGAGCGCTTGTTGTTGCCGGAGCTGCGGAATCGGAGGAGCAGCCTGTCAGAACAAGCGCACCAGCGAGTACAGCACCGAACATGCTGAGTTTTCTCATTTTTTCTTTTCCTCCCTGCACGATATGAAAGCATATCTGCGAGTTAATAATGATCCTCAAACCTGCAGTATACGCAGTAACGTGCAAAATAAATTTTATTTCCAGCATCGCGACATGTCAATGAAAGATTCACTTCATTTCATTGACAAAACACCGTTATTGAAGCATATCCGTCTTCTGCGGCAGATGATGTCAATCATATTCTTCCGATATTCTGACATACCCCGCTGAAAATGCAGAATACCGAGAACAAAGTGACTTAAGGTTAGCACCTTAAGTCATTTTTACTGACGATCGGCTATACTTTAATCAGAGACATACGTTTATGATCGCTGATAATATTGCAAAACCGATCGTTGATACTGCTGCCAAAG
>SVBN01000034.1 GCA_015058875.1 Erysipelotrichaceae bacterium
ATTAGTTCATAAATATAAAAAGATATTGATCCCATACTGCTTTACAGCAATATCTGATCAGATATCTTTTCCTGTCCCAATTCTGTTTTAGAGTTTATTCTGTTCCCCGTCCAAATTTAAAGGATCAATACAATTAATCTGACTGAACCCCGGATTGTTCCGGGTTTTCTTTTCGGAACATCAAAAGCCGGTCCCGTGCGGGGCCGGCTGTGTGATGCCTCAGAGTCTGAACAGCATGTTTTCGTAGGAAGGCAGGGAATAGAAACGGTCGCTTGCGATCATTTCGTAGCGGTTGATATAGGAACGGATTTCCTCCATCAGCGGGCAGACCTCGGTGTAGATTTCTTTTCCGGTTTCCGAATTCATCGGCTTGCAGGCCTTCTTTGCATACAGCACATCCAGCTTTTCACTGTTCTCATAAATCTTTGTGATCAGGGAAGAGAGTTCTTCCGCTCTGTCTGTCATATACTTCGGGGCATATTTGCCTGCTTCTGAGACGGAGCTGCCGTAGAAGGCAAGCTCTGCGGTCATGGCGGGAAGCACGGATTCACGGATCATTTTGATCAAGGTCCGGACTTCAATTCCGACCGCGTGGATGTACTGTTCGCAGTGAATGGTTTTTCTTGCGGCCAGTTCCACTTCGCTGTATACATTCAGACCGGTAAACAGATCAATCGTGTCTTTCCGGTCCAGGATATTGAATGATTCCACGGAGGAACGGATGTTCGGAAGTCCGCGGCGCGCCGCTTCACGAACCCATTCTTCGGAATATCCGTCTCCGGAGAACAGGACACGGCGGTGAGTACGGACAATATCACGGCAGATATCGAGCGCTTTTGCCCGGACATCCTGCAGATATTTGATTCCTTCCAGCTCAGACGCAATATCATTCAGCGTCTTTGCCATGATGGAATTCAGGACCGTATTGGTGACAGCCGCAGACATGGAGGACCCGAGCATGCGGAATTCAAATTTGTTTCCGGTAAATGCGACCGGAGATGTACGGTTGCGGTCGGTATTGTCATGCGGGATATAGGACAGACCGGAAATCGGATTGAATTCCCTGGTATCCTTTTTTGCGGTCTCGCTGCCGGTTCCCGCAACAAGGCTGTTCAGAATACCTTCAATATAATCACCGAGATAGATGGAGATGATTGCCGGCGGAGCTTCACTGGCACCGAGGCGGTGATCATTTCCGGCGCATGCGGCGGACATTCTCAGCAGTTCTGGATAGGTATCCACTGCTTTGATAAATGCGCAGATAAATACAAGGAAGCGCACATTCTCGGCCGGCTTGTCACCGGGGGAGAAGAGATTCTGCCCGTCATCGGTAACGATGGAATAATTGTTATGCTTGCCGGAACCGTTGATTCCTTCGAACGGTTTCTCATACAGCAGGCATGCAAGACCGTGCTTTTCAGCTGTTTTTCTCAGCACATCCATTGTGAGCTGGTTCTGATCCACTGCGATATTGCAGTCGGTGTATACGGGAGCCAGTTCAAACTGTCCCGGCGCGACTTCATTGTGCTCGGTTTTTGCATAGATGCCCAGCTTCCAGAGCTCCTGATTTACTTCCTTCATAAATGCGGAGACTCTCGGAGGAATGGAACCGAAATAATGGTCATCCAGTTCCTGTCCTTTGGAAGCAGGCGCACCGAACAGGGTTCTGCCGGTCAGTTTCAGATCGCGGCGGGCATTATAATCATTCCGGTCGATCAGGAAGTATTCCTGTTCGAGACCGACGGAAGCGGAACAGGATTTCACATCCTTATCCCCAAGCAGATTGACTACCCGTGTTGCGGCAGTGTTCATGGCCCGCATGGATTTCAGCAGCGGGTCTTTCTTGTCCAGGGATTCTCCGTTGTAGGATACAAATACGGTCGGAATGCAGAGGACGTTGTCCCGGATAAATACCGGGGAGGTGACGTCCCAGTATGTATACCCTCTGGCTTCAAATGTGGCGCGCAGTCCGCCGCTCGGGAAACTGGAGGCATCCGGTTCACCCTTAATCAGTGTTTTTCCGGAGAAGTGTGTCAGCGGTTCACCGTTTTCATCCGGATCAATGAAAGAGTCGTGCTTTTCCGCCGTTCCGCCGGTCATCGGCTGGAACCAGTGCGTGTAATGCGTTGCGCCTTTTTCCAGCGCCCATCTCTTCATGGCGTGGGCAATGGCGTCCGCGGTTGTGCGGTCAAGCAGAGATTCATTTGCGACGGTCTTTTTCCATGAGCTGTATACCGGTTTGGGAAGACGCTCCCGCATCTCTGTTTCGCCGAATACCATACAGCCGAATTCTTCAAACGGTTTTTCCATATCCAATGTTCTCCTTACACGCAATATTAAAATCGGATTTTACGGCAAGGTCAAGAAAAAATCGGATGATACGCTCGCAAAAATCGCATTTCACCGAAAAAAATGAAAAATATCCGCAAATCTGCGGATTAAAATCAAAAAACAGTCCAAAATATGAAATTTCAATAAAAAAGCCGGTATTTCCGGCTTTCTTTCAGATCAGTAATACATGAATGGATTTTCGGCAGGATCCAATGACGCTTCTTCCATCACGACTTTCGTGACTTCCGGTATTTCATCAATCAGAATTGCCTGCACACCTTCGGAGATGTCGGCATTTGCCATAAAGCATCCCGCACATGCACCGAGCATCCGCACGGTGACAACACCGTCTTTATAATCGACAAGCTGGATATCACCGCCGTCCTGTCTGATATAAGGACGGATCCGGTTGATTGTCGCTTCAATGCGCTCCAGCAGATCTGCGGATACAGGCTGCTCTGTTACTGTTTCCTGATTCTCACTCATCTGTATATCCTTCTTTCTCAGATTGCATAATGGAAGATCAGTGCGATCGTCATCCCCAGAAGAATGCCGCCGATGACTTCCACCCATTTATGACCGAGGACCTCTTTCAGCTTGATGCTGTAGATCGGATCATCAAATTCGGTATTCAGTGATTCCTGAACATCCTTGACCAATTGTTGCGTAATTTTAATGTTTTGTCCACTATAATACCTCACGTTCGCGGCGTCATATATAACGATGACAGCCAGCGTCAGAGCTACCGCAAAAATCGTCGAACGGAAATGTTCCTGAAGTCCTACCGAGAGGGCCAGTGCGGAAACCAGAGCGCTGTGTGAGCTCGGAAATCCGCCGCTGTCAAATGCCATCCGCCACCGGAAAACACGCTTTCTGAAGTAAAAAATAAAAGGTTTCAGAGCCTGTGCAATGACGGCGGATATAATTGCTGACCAGAAAGGATACATCGAACGTATGCCCATATATATACCTCGCGCACCAAAGTATAGCACACAATCTGCGCTCTGTGATAGAATGAAAGCCGGATTGGAAATTTTAAGAAATGACTTATCAGATCGGACAGATTGTTGAAGGAAAAATCACCGGGATACAGCCCTACGGGGCATTTGTTTCCCTGGACCGCAATACCAGCGGCCTGATTCATATATCGGAAATCAGTGACGGATATGTCCGGGATATCAACAGCTTTCTGAATGTCGGTGATACGGTCAGGGTAAAGATTATTGACTTTGATGAAAAAGCGCATCAGGCAAGACTTTCCCTGAAGGCACTGCACAGAACCCGGCCGAGAGTGCGCCACAGAACGGTGAATGTGCGCAAAGCATCGCTTCCGGTGATGAATATCGGTTTTTCCTCCATCGCTGAGCGCCTGCCCCAATGGATCAGGGATGCGCAGAAACAGAAGTAGGACTTCCTCACGGAAGCCTTTTTCTTCGCAAAAAAAGAACTGCCGGAGCAGTTCCCTAACATGCATCAATTGAAGGAAGCGATGACTTCCGCGGCGGTTTCCTTGCCGTCTTTTACGGCCAGGCCGATATTCTTCGGACCGAGGAATGCGTCGCCGGTAATGTAGACGTTCTTCACTGTGGAAAGATGTCCTTCTGTTCTTTCAACACCGGGGAAGGCGCTGAAGTCCACTTTCTGTCCGATTGCCGCAACCACCAGATCGCAGTCGAATTCATAAACGGAGCCGGGGATTTCAACCGGTCTTCTTCTGCCTGAGGCATCCGGTTCTCCCAGTTCCATCTTTGCGATATGCACGCCCTTTACTTTTCCGTTTTCATCCAGAATCAGATCCTTGATATTCTCAAGATATTCGAACTGAACACCGACTGCCATATTGTCCTTGATTTCCTTCTTGGAGGCAGGCATTTCTTCCGGACTTCTTCTGTAGATGATTCTGACATCCGGCAGGATTCTTGCCAGGCTTGCGCTGCAGTCCATTGCGACATTCCCGCCGCCCCATACGACCGCCTTGGAGTAGCGCTGTTTGTATTCTTCGTGCTTCTTCAGAATGTTCAGATCATAGAGAAGGGTCAGTCCTGCGACATAACCGTCACCTTCCATGCCGAATTTGTTTTCTACCTGGGCACCGATGCCGAGAATGACACGGTCGTATTTTTCTGTCAGTTCCCCGAAGGTGATATCCTTTCCGATTTCCGTATTCATATGGAAACGGACGCCGGCTTCCTTCAGATCGGCTTCGAGCTTTGTGATGAACTGCTTCGGCATGCGGAAGTCGGGTATGCCTGTATAGACGGCTCCGCCGACAGCTGCCTCCTTTTCATAGATATCAACGGAAAAGCCTTCTGAAACAAGTACTTTGGCCGCATTCAGATTGGCAGGTCCTGCCCCGACCAGAGCGATTTTTTTATCTTCAAATCCCATTTCTGCTGTTCCTCCTTATTTCCACATTCAGTATATCGCTTTTTGATACCCTGTGAAAATGGAGAAAAATGAATACATTGTATAATAAACAGGAGAAAGAGGAAAAAAGGCTATGAATATTCTGGAAGAGAACAGACTGATTATCAATGAAACGGATGATCAGCTGGTAAAGCTGTTTGAAAAGAGAATGCATGCGGTGGAAAGACTGCTTGCATATAAAAAGGAAAACGGACTGCCGGTTTACGATCCGGCGAGGGAAGCGGACAATATTGCCAGGAACTGTGCAAAACTGCAGGATCCGCAGCTGGAGCAGTATTTCCGTAAATGGTATGAGGAAACCATGGCAGTATCGCGCCGGTATCAGGAAGATCTGCTGAAAAAAGAAAATGTCTGTGATTAAAATCACGTTCTGCATTTTATAATGGAACGGGAAACATTTTATCAGGAGGATAACATGAATAAACTGACAATCGCAAAAGACCTGACAACCAACGCACCGGTGGTACTGGATCTGCCTTCCATTACACTGGCTGTAGGCGACAAGCTTTCGGGGAAGACTTTCCTGATCCGCAAACTGATTGAGAAGAAGGAAGACGGCAGAATTCTGCTTCTGACAAACAAGGCCGACTCCTATCACGGACTCGGTGAAGTCATGGTAAAACTGGATGCCGGAAGTCCGGCCATGAACTTCCGGGACAGACTGACAATCATCGATGCCTCAGATCTGTATGACGATGATCCCAACCACAGCCTGGATGTTGAACTTGCACACCTCAGGGATCAGGTACAGGCAGACGATATGATCATCGTCGATGAAGCATATCCGTTTATGGCGGATGAGCTGAACAAATATGAACTGCTGAAGACGGCGGAAATCGTCAGAGGCAGGGGCGCTTCGATGGTGATTACTACCAATCAGCCACTGATGCTGATTGAAAAGGCACCGGTGCTCTTCAAGATCTCCAACTACATGTTCTGCCTGAGACAGAGCAAGCAGACCGCAACGAAGATCTGCGAGATCTTCGCCGGCGAGCAGGGTAAATATGAACTGCTGAGATCCTATGACGTCTTTGATTTCGGAAAGGGAATCTTTGCGAGCAGCGAAGGCGATCTCGGATTTGTCCAGGTTCAGTAACAGGATTGAAAAATTTTCATTGAAAGACTGATATGCACCGCATATTTTCTCCGGAGGATATGCGGTTTTATTGACACCGGAACCGGTTTTTTCGTTAAATGTTATTAAACCGGTGACCGGGAGATCAAACATACGGACAGCTCAAAGAGAGCAGGGGAAGGTGAGAGCCCTGCAGTGATGCAGTATGCAAATGGACCCGCGAGGGCCTGATGAACGCGCAAGCAAGTATTCGGGACGCAGTGTCGGCGTTAAAAGACAGGAAATGTGATTGCATTTTCCGAAGAGAGGATCAGAGAATTATTTTCCCGGATCAATGAAGGTGGTACCGCAGGCTCAGCGCTTGTCCTTTTACGGATGAGCGCTTTTTGTTTACAGGATGCCATGGAAGAAAATGCATTGAAAAAGGAGGAAAAATCACATGACAAAGCTTACATCTGTACTTCTTTCTGCATCTGTACTTCTTTCATTGGCAGGGTGCGCATCCCAAAGCACTCCCTCGGGCGGTGACGCTCCCGCTGCTCAGGAGACCAAAGCGTATCATATCGCAATCGTAAAGCAGCTGGATCATGCATCCCTGGATGAAATTGCAAACGCTGCCGCAGCCGAACTGGATGCGATTGCCGCAAGGGACGGCGTGGAAATCACTTATGAAATCTATTCCGGACAGAATGATCAGTCGGTTCTGAAGCCGATCGGCGATCAGGCGGTATCCGATCATGTGGATGCGATCATTCCCGTTGCCACCCTGGCAGCTGTCACCATGACCGCATGTGCCGAGGACAGCGCGACGCCGGTAATCTTTGCGGCGGTATCCGATCCGGAATCGGCGGAACTGACCGGGATTGATTATGTCAGCGGTACAAGCGACGCGCTGAATACAAAGCAGATTATCGATATGATGCTGGCGGCGGATCCCGATGTGAAAAGCGTAGGACTGCTCTACAGCAAAAGCGAAACGAATTCAAAGAAACCGGTGGAAGAGGCGAAGGCGTATCTGGATTCCCTGAAGATACAGTATGTCGAAGCGACCGGAAATACCCGTGATGAAGTGATGGCGGCTGCCAGCTCCCTTATCGGTGCCGGCGTAGACGCAGTCTTTACCCCTACGGACAATGTGATCATGGACGCCGAACTGAGCATTGCCGAATCCTTCGCTGAGGCCGGGATCCCGCACTATGCCGGAGCGGATTCCTTTGTCCGCAACGGTGCGTTTGCGACGTGCGGCGTCAACTATACGGAACTTGGAAAAACAACGGCGGACCTGGCTTATCAGGCAGCTTCGGAAGGAATGGATAACCTGGATGATTACTATCTGATGGACGGCGGCATCGTGACGGTGAATACCGAAACAGCCGATGCACTGGGACTGGATGCTTCCGTGCTGTCCTCATTCGGCGAACTGGTGGAAGTCACAACGACAATCGACTGACGGAGGCGTGAATGCTTTATATATTACAGACAGCTCTGCAGCTTGGATGCATCTATTCGCTGGTATCCCTGGCGCTGCTTTTGAGCTACAGAATTCTTGATATTGCCGATCTGACAACAGACGGATGCTTTGTGCTGGGAATGGCGGTTTCCGTATCCTTCTGTGCAATGGGCCATCCGTTTGCGGGGCTGATTCTGGCCGTGCTTGCCGGAGGCTGTGCCGGACTGGTGACAGCCTTCCTGCAGACGCACATGGGGATTCCTTCCATCATTGCCGGAATTATCACAAACACGGGACTTTATACCGTCAATCTGGCAGTCATGGGTTTTTCCAGCAGTATCAGCCTGCTGAAAAGTGAGACGGTATTCACAAAATTCCGGGCGCTGGGAATCGGCGGAAGCTGGTATTCCATTATCCTTGCGGCGTTTGCGAGCCTTCTGTGCATGGCAGTGCTGAGATGGTTTCTGGAAACGCGTCTCGGTCTTTCTATCCGGGCGACGGGTGATAATCCGGATATGGTGTCCGCCAGTTCCATTGATCCCAGACGCATGATCATGATCGGTCTGTTTCTTTCCAACTGCATGACGGCACTTGCCGGAGGAATCGCCGGACAGCTCCAGAAGAGCGCGGATATCAACGCCGGTACCGGCATTGTGGTTGTCGGTCTGGCCTGTCTGATTATCGGCGAGACGGCAGTCGGCGGCAGGAAATCCCTGAGCCGGAATATCATTGCCTGCCTTGCCGGCAATATTATCTACCGCATGATTTATGCCGTGATTCTGCAGACAAGGATTCTTCCGATTGAATGCCTGAAGCTGATGACAGCCGTGATCGTAGCGCTGGCAATCAGCGCGCCGTACCTGCAGGCACAGAGACAGCTGAAACAGAAAGCCCGGAGGAGAGCTTCCAATGCTTGAGATCAGGAATGTGACAAAGATATTCAATGCCGGAACGGTTAATGAAAAAACCGCGCTGGATCATATATCCCTGCGTGTGGAAGACGGGGACTTTATTACGATCGTCGGCTCCAACGGCGCCGGGAAGTCAACGCTGTTCCAGATGATCTCCGGCGTCCAGATACCGGATGAAGGGAATCTGATTCTGGACGGAAAGGATATTACATTTGATCCGGATTATATGCGCTCGACTTATATCGGAAGGCTGTTTCAGGATCCGCTGAAAGGGACTGCGCCGCATATGACCATCGGCGAAAACCTTGCGCTTGCATGGCTCAGAGCCGGAAATCCGAAGCCTTTTTCCAGAATTTCACGAAAGGACAGGGAGTTTTTCCGCGAGCGCCTCAGACAGCTGGGTATGGGCCTGGAAGACAGGATGGATACGCCGGTCGGCACGCTTTCCGGAGGACAGCGCCAGGCGCTGACGCTTCTGATGGCGACGATCGTACCGCCGAAACTGCTTCTGCTGGATGAGCATACCGCCGCCCTGGATCCTTCCGCTGCCGCCGTCATCATGGATCTGACAGAGCGGATTGTTTCGGAGCACCGCATGACATGCCTGATGGTGACGCATAATCTGCATCAGGCTCTTGCGGCAGGAAACCGGACGCTGATGATGAAGGACGGCAGGATTGTTCTCGACCTGAAAGGGGAAGAGCGGAAAGCACTGGGCACGGAAGATCTTCTGAGAATGTTCCGGGAGGGGACCGGCACGGAGTTTGACAACGACAGAATTCTGCTGTCAGAATAAATGCATGGCAGAAAAAGAAAAGAAAACAAACGCGATGCGGATTCTGGATACCGAAGGCGTTTCCTATCAGGTGCATAACTATGATGCCTCAGACGGGATTGTGGACGGCGTCACGGCTGCCGCAAAGCTCGGTGCGGATCCGGATCAGGTGTTCAAAACACTGGTCACAAGAGGAGATGACAGGCAGTTTTATGTGTTTGTCATACCGGTGAAGGAAGAGCTGGATCTGAAAGCGTGTGCCCGAAGCGTCGGCGTGCGCTCGGTGGAAATGATCCATGTCAGGGAACTGAAGGATATCACCGGCTATATCCGCGGCGGGTGTTCCCCTCTGGGAATGAAAAAACAGTTTGTGACGGTATTTGATGAATCGGCGCTGCTGTCGGATACGATCTATGTGTCCGCCGGGCGGATCGGTACCCAGATCGAAGCGGATCCGCAGGATCTGATCCGTCTTGCCGGCGCAAAGACAGGAATGCTTATCAGGGAATAAAGACTGCTGTCCTTATTCCCTTTTCTGTACCGGAACAGTAAAAAAAGCGGCTTCTTCAGCCGCAGCGGGGTTATCACACCGGTTTTCTGCCTCTTTGCAGAAAGCCGGTGATATCAAGAAGCACGAGAATGATCAGATAGCACAGAAACGCGCCGAACAGGAAGCCGCATCCGTCGATCATCATGTCCGTATACTGGAAGCTTCTGCCGTCGGTAAACTTCTGGATGGTTTCATCCATTGCCGGGACGGCAATCAGAAACAGCATGAAATTCAGAAACCGGCTCGGAAACAGCGGGCAGATATGCATGGCCAGTGAGACCAGAAAACCGAGACCGGCAAATTCAGTGAAATGGGCGAGCTTGCGGATATAATGATGCACCAGCGAATAGTCGGATGCGTACAGTCCGAAACGGGAAAGACGGCGCAGGAAAAAATCCGTCACCTTCAGTGACATGCCTGAAGACACTTCCGCAACCATCATGGAATTCCGGAAGATCAGATAAATATAGCCGGCTACGAGTAGCCAGATCCACCAATGCCGCCAGCGCTTCATATCTTTTTTCCCTCGTTCCCGGTATGATACCACAAACCGCTGATACATGCTATAATGACGTCCATGCAGTCAGAACGTATCTTGAAAAGCGGAATGAATATACTGCTCATTACAGCCGGGACCTTTCTGGTGGCGCTGGCGGTAGAGCTGTTTATTATTCCTTATAGTATATTGTCCGGCGGTGCGGCAGGCATTGCGGTGGCGCTGTCCCCGCTGATTCATGCGGACGAGACACTGATTGCCAATATCATTGTGCTGTGTCTTCTGTTTCTCGGACGGATTGTCCTGGGCAGGCAGTTCTTTTATGAAACGGCACTTTCCTCACTGCTGTATCCGGTTTTTACCGGCTTCTGTCTGAAGTTTCTCAGCGTCCCTCAGGTGGATCCGATCCTGGCCAGCTTTTACGGGGGACTTGTCGGCGGAATCGGCGTCGGCATGGTCATGCGCACCGGTGCCAGTACCGGCGGGATGGATATCCCTCCGATGATTATCAACAAGCTGACCGGTATACGTCTTCCCCTGCTGGTCGGCATTACCGACGCACTGACGGTTGCGCTCGGATTTGCGGCATATGATCTTTCGGCGGTTCTGCTCGGACTGATTTCCGTATTTGCGACGTCGCTTGCCATCAGCCGGGTATTCTCCATCGGCGAGGGCTCGGTCTCCAAATCGGTTCAGATCATTTCGGAAAACTGGCAGGATATCTATCAGTGCATCGATCGGCGCCTCTCCCGCGGCGCGACAATTCTGTCCGGTTACGGAGCGTACCGGATGGAGGAAAAGAAGGTGCTCCTGTGCGTGGTTTCTCTGAAACAGTATGCGGAACTGCTTCAGATTATCGATGAATGTGACCCGAAAGCGTTTGTGATTACGACAGATGCGACGGATATGCACGGAGAAGGCTTTACATACGGCTTCCGTCTCTAGCCAATCAGAGACGGATTGTTCTATAATAGTTAGGATATAACGGAGGTTCCCGGATGATTGAATGTACCCATGTTTATAAAAAATATCGCAACGGAACGAATGCACTCTATGATATCAATCTGACAGTTGGCCAGGGTGAATTTGTATATATTATCGGACCTACAGGATCAGGGAAAAGCACACTGATCAAGCTCCTGGACGGAGAAGAAATCCCGACCAAGGGCACGGTAGGCGTCATCGGCATTGATGTCGGAAAACTCCGGCATTCAAAAGTACCGATTTACCGCAGAAATATCGGCGTTGTATTCCAGGATTACCGGCTGCTTCCGAGCAAGACGGTATTTGAAAATATTGCCTATGCGCTGGAAGTGATCAACATGAAAAAGGAAATGATCCGCAGGCGCACGAGAGAAGTCATGAATCTGGTCGGACTGGATGACAAGGGAAACTCCTTCCCGGATCAGCTGTCCGGCGGCCAGCAGCAGCGTGTCGCGATCGGCAGAGCGATTGCCAACCGTCCGAAGCTTCTGATTGCGGATGAGCCGACCGGAAACCTTGACCCGGCGATGTCAGACGAAATTATGTCACTGCTGGAAAAGATCAACCGTGAATACGGCACGACCATCCTGATGGTGACGCATGACCTGACCCTCGTCAACAAGCACAGGAAGCGCACAATTGTTCTGGAACACGGACATGTTGTGGCAGACCTGGCAGAAGGAGGTTATGTACAGCATGATCAGTAGACTTTTCAGACCGGTAAAGGAAGGCTTCCGCGGCGTGATCCGTCACGGTGCCATGTCGCTTTCCAGTGCTACCGCAGTAACGCTGACCCTGATTATCATCAGCCTGTTTCTGATCTTTACGGTCAATGTCCGTCAGTTTACCGAAGGACTGGAACAGACAATCACCATCAACGCCCGCGTCGATTTCGATCATGAGTCGGCGGAAGAAGAAGACCGCATTGCGCTTGCGATCTCGGAAATCGACGGCGTCGGAAATATCACATATTATACTAAGGACCAGGAATTCGAATATTATCTGGACAGCTTTGAAGACGAACGCACCCGCCAGGCCATGGAGCCGTTCCGTGACAACAACCCGATGCATGACGCATTCTATGTGGAAGTGACGGACGGGACCAGACTGGAGGAAATCACCAAAAAGATTGAAGAGATCGAAGGTATTTTCGATACGAACTTCGGCGGACAGAGCGCCGTCCAGCTGATTCATATGCTGAGAACGATCCGTATCGGCGGCGGAATCCTCGCCCTGGCACTGTCCATACTGGCGATCTTCCTGATTCAGAATACAATCAAGCTGACAATCCTTGCCCGTGCCGATGAAATTGCCATCATGCGCAATGTCGGTGCGAAAAACGGATTCATTCGTTCCCCGTTCGTGGTGGAAGGCGCGATCATCGGCGCGATCGGTGCACTGATCCCGATGGCAATTACCTATTACGGCTACCATTATCTCTATGAACTGACCGGAGGCTATGTCATCACCAAAATGTTCACGCTGATCAAGCCTGTGCCTTTCGCATGGCAGCTTGCGCTTGTCCTGCTTGTGCTCGGCATGGTGGTAGGCCTGATCGGTTCCTTCTTCTCCGTCAACAGATATCTGAGGTGGAAGCGATGAAACAGAAGGCTTTTAAAGCCTTTTTGGCATTTGTGATGTGCTGGGGGATCATGACGCCGGTCAGGGCGGAAGATCCCGATTTCAGCGACACAACCTATTGGACAAATCTGTGTCTTTACAGCAGCACGATGTCTTATGCCGAACGCAGTTCCTGCACTGCCTTCATGGAATATATGGAAACGCAGAGCACGCAGATGAGCCAGCGTGTGAAGGAAATCAATTCCAAGACTGCGGAGATCGCCGCAAATATTGCCGAATATGCCAAACAGGTCAGGGACTATCAGACCCAGGCCGATGCGATGAGCGCCGATATTGATGCCCTGAGCAAAGAAATCATGGACCTGAACGCCGGCATTGCAATCAAGGAAAGCAAAGTGGAAGAATCCCAGAAAGCGATTGAGGAAGATGAGAAGGACATTCAGGAAGCCGAAACGAAAATCCGGGAGCGGATTGAGAATGCGCAGGGAACGATGCGCCTGAACCAGGTGCTGGATATCGTTATGGGCGCCGGCACGTTTGAGGACCTGATGCGGATTGTCAACGGTCTGAGCGACATCATGAATTACGATAAGATCGTCATGGATGAACTCAGCGATGATATTGCGGCACTGAATGAGAAAAAAGAACAGCTGAACAAAGAAATAGAAGAGCTGGAAGAAGAGAAGACCATCGTGGCCGGCAAAAAGGAAGAGATGGTTGCCAAGCAGGCGGACCTGCTTGCGCTCAGCTATCAGGCGCAGACGATTGAAAATGAATACCGCCGTCAGAAGGTTGACCTTGAAGCGGAAGGCAACCGGATCGCGGGCGATATCGAAGCGATCCGTCAGAAGATGCAGGAGATCTCCGAGCACCTGAATGACGTGGTTGCGGCAAACGGCTTTACATTCCCCATCAAGGGCGGCCAGCTTTCCAGGCTCGGCGGGACCTGGCATTACTCGGCCAGCTTCGGCGGAGGCGTGCATCTGGGCAATGATATCCAGTGCTCGCTCGGCTCAACGGCGGTGGCCATCGGCAACGGCGTAGTTCTGAAAACGGCGGACGGCTGCGGATACGGGTATCTGGGCAACGGATGTGGCGTCGCAAACGGCGGCACATGGGGCGGCGGGAACCAGCTCTATCTGCTGGTCAAGATCAACGGCGGTCTGTATGCCTGCAAATACATCCATCTGCTGGCAGGAAGCTTCAAGGTTCAGAAGGGCGATATTGTCCAGGCAGGTCAGGAACTGGCGCAGACCGGATCTTCCGGAAACAGCACCGGACCGCACTGTCACTTTGAAATCTATTATCTCGGCGATGAGAAGAACTTTGCCTCCTATGCGACAAGCTGGAACGGCGATATGGCGTTCGGCTGCGGATGGGGATCGGCCGCGCTGAGAAATACCTGCGACAACAACGGATATAAAGCACCCTGCCGTGTACGTCCCGAAGAGGTGTACGGCAGCTGATCAAAAGCAGCGGGCAGACGCATGGTCGTCTGCTCTGTTATTTCACAAGAGGTCTGTATTATGAGTGAAGAGAAAAAGGATCTGCTTCAGACGAGCCGCGAACGCTCGTCGGACACAATTGAAAAACGGAGCCTGAGAAATAAAAACAGGAGACTCAGAACCTGGCTGGTGATCCTGCCGGTATTTCTGTTTCTGATCGGATGGTGCCTCGGTTCGTTTGTTCCGATGCCGTTTGCCCATCAGGCACAGCAGAATATTTCCACGGTCATTCCGATGAACTCCGATGAAAAATTCAGCAATATTCTGGAAGTGATGTCAGAGGACTGGTTCTTTGCGAAGGATATTGAAGACGTGTCGACACGTCTGAGCGATCAGGCGCTGTACGGAATGACGAAAAATGACGAAGATCCGCATACAAGCTATATGTCTGCGGAAGAGATTGAGGCATTTACCCAGTCGATCAACCGGAATTTCATCGGCATCGGCGTACAGTTTTTCTCCACAGCCGAAGGACTCCATATGGTGGAACGGGTCATTCCGAATACGCCTGCAGAGGAATCCGGCGTACAGCCGGGAGATATTATCCACGGCGTCAACGGCGTCAATGTGGACGGCATGACCGCCAATGAAGTGGCGGATCTTGTCAGAGGCGAAGAGGGAGATCCGGTTGTGATCGATTTCCTGCGCAACGGGAAAACCGTTACCCTGAAGATTATCCGCAGGGCAGTCAGTTCCACAACCAGCGAGGATACGATTGAGGATCATGGCGAAACATTCGGCGTTCTCCAGATCCAGCAGTTCGGCGAAACCACCGGCGATGAAGTCCGGGCGATTATGAATGATTTCAAAGCGCAGGGGATCAGCGGGCTGATCATCGATCTGCGAGATGACGGCGGCGGATATCTGACTGCATTGCAGGCGGTCATGGGCTGCTTTGTAAAAGAAGGCACGGTTGTCATGAGCCAGGAATACTCCGACGGCTCAAAGCTTGAAATCAAATCAAAGGGCCAGCCGTTCGATAATTTCGACAGATATGTCATCCTGATGAATGAGAATACTGCCAGTGCCGCGGAGGTGTTTGTGATGGCCATGAAGGAGCTTGTGCCCGGAACCGTCACTGTCGGCACCCAGACATACGGCAAGGGTACGGTTCAGATCACCAGAATGTTTGACGACGGCAGCGCGCTGAAGTATACGACATCCAAGTGGGTGTCTCCTTCCGGCATCTGGGTCAACAATGTCGGAATCACGCCGGATGAGGAAGTCGTTCTGGACGATGTCCTGTATGAAACCTTCCTGTCCATGGATGACGAAGAGGTGTTTGAAAAGGATACGGTTTCCGAACACGTAAGACTTGCCCAGATGTCATTGAATTTTCTCGGATATGATATCGACCGCATGGACGGCTATCTTTCCGAAGGAACCTCCGCACAGCTGCTTGCGTTCCAGGAAGAAAACAGCCTGGAAGCTTCCGGCGTGCTGGATGCGGTAACGTACCGCTCCCTGCTGTCGAAAGTCGTGCTGGCGTGGAATACGGACAGGGCGTTTGATATTCAGCTTCAGAAAGCACTGGAGGTTCTCCATGGCTGATCAGCTGTTTGAACTGGTATCGCCGTTTTCACCGACCGGCGACCAGCCGCAGGCGATAGACCGCCTCGTGCAGGGTGTGCTTGCGGGAAAGCATGAACAGGTTCTGGAAGGTGCCACCGGTACCGGCAAGACCTTTACGATGGCGAATGTCATCCAGCGCGTGCAGCGGCCGACCCTGGTCTTTTCCCATAACAAGACGCTGGCGGGACAGCTGTATTCGGAATTCAAGGAACTGTTTCCGCATAACCGTGTGGAATTCTTTGTTTCAAACTTTGACTATTATCAGCCGGAAGCCTATGTGCCGAAGAATGATATGTATATTGAAAAGACGGCGGCGATCAACGAGGAGCTGGATATGTTCCGCGAATCGACGCTGAATTCCCTGCTGGAAAGAAGGGATACGATTGTCGTGGCATCGGTCGCCTGCATTTACGCCGCGAGCGACCCGGTGCAGTATAAGGATATGTTCTTCACGATCCGCGTCGGGGAGAGCTATGACCGCAATCAGCTGCTGAGAAAGCTGGTGGAGCTGCAGTATACCCGCAACGACGTGGAACAGTCGCGCGGCACCATCCGGGTCAGGGGCGACGTGATCGAACTGACGCCGTCCTATACGGATCAGTTCAATATCCGCATTGAGATGTTCGGGGATGAGATCGACCGTATTACCGAGATTGATCCGCTGAGCGGTCACACCCAGAATGCCTATCAGTTCTACAACATCTTCCCGGCGTCCGGTTACGCCAGATCAAAGGAAAGCATGCTGAGGGCGTGCAATGATATCGAAGCGGAGCTGGAAGAGCGCCTGAAATATTTTGAGCAGGAAGGAAAGCTGCTGGAAAAGGAACGTCTGGAACAGCGCACCCGGTTTGACCTGGAGGCGCTGCGGGAAAACGGATACTGTGCCGGCATTGAAAACTATTCCATGCATATTGACGGAAGAAAACCCGGTCAGCGTCCGTGGAACCTGTTTGATTATTTCCCGAAGGACTATCTTCTGATTGTGGATGAGTCGCATGCGTCGCTGCCGCAGATCCGCGGCATGTACAACGGCGACCGTCAGCGCAAGGAAACGCTGGTGCAGTACGGTTTCCGTCTGCCTTCGGCGCTGGACAACCGTCCGATGAAGTTCGATGAGTTCGAATCCATGGTTTCCCAGGTGATTTACTGCTCGGCAACGCCGGGCGATTACGAACTGGACAAGGTAAATCATGAAGTGGTGGAACAGATCATCCGTCCGACCGGACTGCTGGATCCCAGGATTACCGTCAAACCCAGCAAGGGACAGGTGGACGATATCTGCGAGGCGCTGGACAAACGTATTGCCCGGAATGAGCGCGTGCTGATTACGACGCTTACCGTGCGGATGGCGGAGGACCTGACGGAGTTCCTGAAGGAAAGAGGCTATAAGGTCAGCTACCTGCATCATGAAACCAAGACGCTGGAGCGCACCGAAGTGATCCGGAATCTGAGACTCGGAAAGGTCGATGTGATTGTCGGCATCAACCTGTTGAGAGAAGGTCTGGATATTCCCGAAGTATCGCTTGTCTGCATTCTGGATGCGGATAAGGAAGGCTTCCTGAGATCCAGCCGTTCCCTGATCCAGACCATCGGCCGTGCAGCCAGAAACGCCGGCGGAGAAGTATACATGTATGCGGATGTGATTACCGATTCCATGCGCTTCGCGATTGATGAAACCAACCGCAGAAGATCGATTCAGGAAGCGTACAACAGGGAGCACGGTATCACGCCGAAAACGGTCGTTAAACCGGTGGAGGAAGCGATCCGCGGCAAGGAAACAAAGGAAATGGCCGCGAAGTATATGAGCCGGAAAGTGAAGATGTCCAAAGAGGACAAGGCGCTGATGATTGCGGGCATCGAGCAGGAGATGAAGGAAGCCGCAAGAATTCTCGATTTCGAACGTGCGGCCGAGCTCAGGGACATGCTGTTCGAACTGAAATCGGAGGACTGAATCCGGTGTGTCATTTTTCCGTTATTTGTTATGAATCCTGTTAACATCGCTTAACAACAGAGTGAAAATACGGTAAAATAACTTTACGAAATATTTCACAGGAGGAAACTCATTATGGTAATGGTAAATGCTACAGAAATGATCAACAAGGCTCATGAAGGCCACTATGCAATCGGCGCTTTCAACATCAACAACCTGGAATGGACAAAGGCTATCCTCGCCGGCGTACAGAAGGCCAACTCCCCTGTTATGCTGCAGGTTTCCGAAGGCGCAGCCAAGTACATGGGCGGCTATAAGACAGTTGTTGACCTGGTAAGAGATCTCCATGATTCCATGGGAATCACAGTTCCGGTTGCTCTGCATCTTGACCACGGCACATACGAAGGCGCAAAGGCCTGCATCGAAGCCGGTTTCACAAGCGTTATGTTCGACGGCTCCCACTACGGAATCGAAGAAAACATCGCGAAGTCCAAGGAAATCATCGAACTCGCTCACTCCAAGGGCGTATCCGTTGAGTGCGAAGTCGGCGGTATCGGCGGAACAGAAGACGGCGTTACTTCCAACGGCGAACTGGCTGATCCGGCAGAGTGCAAGGCAGTCGCAGACCTGGGCGTAGATTTCCTCGCTGCAGGCATCGGCAACATCCACGGTGTATATCCTGAGAACTGGGCAGGACTGAACTTCGAACGTCTGGGCGAAATCGACGAAGCTATCGGACACAAGCCGATCGTTCTCCACGGCGGTTCCGGTATCCCGCAGGATCAGGTCAAGAAGGCCATCACACTGGGCGTTTCCAAGATCAACGTCAACACAGACCTGCAGATCGTATTTGCTGAAGCAACACGCAAGTACATCGAAGAAGGCAAAGACCGTCAGGGCAAGGGCTATGACCCTCGTAAACTCCTGAAGCCGGGCACAGATGCAATCACAGCGAAAGTTGTTGACATGGTTACATCTTTCTTCGGTTCTGCTGACAAGGCATAATCAAAGGATCATGGCAGAGGGAATCTTGAGGATTCCCTCTTTTTTTCATGCCTGAAGTACAGTAAAATACACTCGGAAACGGATGAAGAGAGCGGTATTGTTTGACATGGACGGGATCCTGTTCGACAGTGAACCCTGGTATATCAGAGAAACCCGGAACTGGATGAAGAATCTCGGGTTTCAGGGGACGGAACAGGATGTCAGTGTCATCATCGGGATGCGTACGGCGGACACATACCATGTGCTTTCCGGACTACTGGAAAACCGGTACAGCATTGACGAGCTGCGGAATGCAAATGAGACATGGTTCCGCGAACATCCGGTCGATGCAAAGCAGCTGATGTTTGAGGGTGTGGATACCGTGCTGCATCAGCTGAAGGAGGAAGGATTCCTGACGGCATGCTGTTCCAGTTCGCGCAGAAGATCGGTGATTCCGGCGCTGGAAAAGATGGGCATCCTGGAACTGTTTGATGTGATTCTATGCGGAGATGAGCAGTTTGCGCCGAAACCAGCCCCGGATATTTATCTGAAGGCTGCGGAAATGCTCGGCGTCAGTCCTTCGCAGTGCATTGTCTATGAAGACAGTGCGCGCGGGATCGCCTCGGGAAAGAATGCCGGGATGACGGTGATCGCCAGAAAAGATGACCGTTTCCGCCAGGATCAGAGCAGAGCGGATGCGCTGGTCAGTGATATTTATGAAATGCATGCCCTTGCGGCAGAAGGAGGAAATATATGCAGGAAGTAATCAGAATACGGGGAGGGAGACCGCTGAGCGGAGATGTAACAATCTCCGGGTCAAAGAACGCAACGGTAGCGCTGATTCCTGCGGCTGTACTTGCCAACGGGCCGGTAACGATTGTCGGCGTGCCGGAAATTGCGGATGTCGATTCTCTGTCTGAGATTCTGCATATCCTGAATGTCGACGTGATTCAGAGATCCAACGATCATCTGATCATTGATCCGACCAATATGAAAAATGTGGATCTGGACGATGATGTCGTTACAAAGCTGAGAGCGTCCTATTATTTCATGGGGGCGCTGCTCGGAAAATACGGATATGTCCGTATGAAGATGCCGGGCGGATGCTATCTCGGACCGAGGCCGATCGATCTTCACATCAAGGGATTCGAAGCGCTCGGCGCAAGTGTGGATTATGACCGGGGCTGCTATACGATCAAGGCGGATCATCTGAAAGGCGCAAAGATCTTCCTGGATATTGCCAGCGTCGGCGCGACGATCAATATCATGATGGCGGCTGTCTATGCGGACGGCAGAACGACGATCGAAAACGCCGCAAGAGAGCCGGAGATCATCGACGTTGCGACACTCCTGAACCGGATGGGCGCAAATGTCAGAGGCGCAGGCACGAACGTCATTACGATTGACGGCGTCCGTGAACTGAGCGGATGTTTCCACGAAATTATACCTGATCGCATTGAAGCGGGAACCTTCGTCATCATGGCTGCCGCATGCGCCGAGGAGATGAGAATTCTGAATGTCATTCCCAAGCATATCGAAGGCCTTACCAGCAAGCTGCTGGAAATGGGCGCAAAACTCGATATCGGCGTGGATTCCATCGTTGTCAGAAAGGCGGAGAAACCGCTGAAAGCCGTAGATATTACGACAAAACCTTATCCCGGATTTGCGACGGACCTCCAGCAGCCGCTGACCGCACTCCTGACCGGGGCAGAAGGCATCAGTCAGGTAAAGGATACGATTTACAAGGAACGCTTCAAGCACTGTCTGGAGCTGCAGAGAATGGGTGCCAGCATTGAACTGGGATCCGGAAGCGCATATATCAAGGGACCGACGCCTCTGTACGGCGACAAGGTGACTGCGACCGATCTGAGATGCGGCGCATGCCTGGTAATTGCCGGACTGATGGCGGAAGGCACAACCGAGATCCACGATGTGTATCACATTGACCGCGGCTATGACCGGATTGACGACAAGCTGAGAGCGCTCGGCGCGCATATCAGCCGTTCCATGATTGACTGACACACAGGGAAGAGTACAAAGATGCTCTTCTTTTTTTGTAAAAATGTAACAGAAGAAGAAAATGATAAAAAATAATGCTTTCAGGGAGGACAGCCTTCCCGTTTTCTCTGCACTGAGCTGATAAAATGAATGCAATATTGCATTGCAGAAAGGAAAGAACATATGAAAACAGCCGGAACTTACGACCATTATTTCAAATACGATGAGATCACCGCAATCCTGCAGAAGTATGCGCAGGAACATCCCGATTATGCCCGTCTTTCTTCCATCGGCACAACTCCGGAAGGAAGACAGATCTGGCTGATTGAGATTACCGATCTTTCCTGCGGATCATTTGAAGACAAGCCGGGATTCGGCGTTACTGCAAACATCCATGCCGGTGAAGTGCTCGGCAACGCCAGCGCGATGTATTTCCTGGATACCGTCTTTTCCAATCTTCAGGAGGAGCCGGTCAGGACATTGCTGGAGAAGAATACGATCTACTGTGTTCCGAGAATTTCTCCGGACGGTTCCGAACTGTATCTGACGACTGCAGCTCAGATCCGTTCCGTCCCGCGCATGTATCCGTTTGAACAGCCGATGCCGGGCCTTCAGGCAGAGGATCTGGACGGAGACGGCGTCATCCGTCAGATGCGCGTGAAATCCGTGAACGGAGCCTTTAAAATCTGTCCGGAAGATCCGCGCATTATGATCCGCCGTCTGCCCGATGATACGGACGGGGACTTCTATGATGTTTACTCGGAAGGAACGATCCTGGAGTATGAGGAGAACAGCGAGATCCGAAACGCACCGGGTCTGTGGGGGAATGATCTGAACCGGAACTTCCCGATCAGCTGGAATACGGAAAACAAGCAGAGAGGCGCAGGCTCCTATGCACTCTCGAATCCGGAAAGTGCCGCCATGGCGAAGTTCTTCGATGAACACCGCAATCTGTGCACTGTACTGCATTTCCATACAATGGGCGGACAGTATCTGTTCCCGCCGGGATTCCAGTCCGGAAAGCTTGCGGAACAGGATGATATGAAGATCTACCGTGCGATCGGAAAGATGGCGACGGAAGAGACCGGATACCCGTGCTGGAATGTCAGCGATGAATACCACGGCAGCCTGCCCGGAGAGATTCTGGGACTGATGGATGATTTCTGCTATTACGGCATGGGTCTGCTGAATTATACGTGCGAATGCTGGGATCTGGATAAGAAGGCAGGATTTGATTATATCTGCCCGAACCGTGAGAAGACGGACGATGAGATGCTGGACCAGCTGAAGAAGCGCCTGAAGTGGCTGGATGAGCATAATAACGGAGAAGGATTCAAAAACTGGACGGAATTCGATCATCCGCAGCTCGGCAAAGTCGAAATCGGCGGATTTGACTACAAGGGAGTGGTACAGAACGCACCCAGCAGCATGATTGCTTCGGAAGTGGAGAAGCACACGCGCTTCCTGCTGAGAGAAATGAAGACGCTGCCGCATCTGATGTTCCGGAATACATCCGTGAAGCCGGTAGGGGAACAGCATTTCCGGATTGAAACAACATTGCTCAACAGCTCCTTCCTGCCCACCTATGTCACAAAAGAAGCGATGAAGAACGGCAAGGCGGAAGAAATTACCGCCGTGCTGGAAGGCGCAGAAGTCATTGAAGGAAAGGCAAAGCAGAAACTCGGTCATCTGAACGGTTACTGGTACCGCGGCAGCTATGGCTGGGGACTCGGCGGAACGACCGTCATGGGAACTCCGCTGGAAAAGAAACTGAGCTGGGTTGTGGAAGGAAAGAAAGGCGATACCGTAACAATCTGCGCTTCCTGTCCGAAGGCAGGAAAAGCGGAAGAAACCGTAGTGCTTTAAAACAATTTTCTTGCTCTGAAAGCGCAGGTGTGATACTATCTTTTTGCGCTTTCTTTAAACCCGCATGAGGTTTAAGGCAGAAGGGAGAAAAGACATGAAGAACGATATCCATCCGAAGTATTATCAGGCTAAGGTTGTATGCACAAGCTGCGGCTCCGAATTTACAACCGGTTCCACATTAAAGGAAATCAAGGTTGATACATGCTCGAACTGCCATCCGTTCTATACAGGACGTCAGAGATTCGCTCAGGCAGAAGGTCGTGTAGCACGCTTCAACAAGAAGTACGGTCTGAAATAATCATGCTTCGATTACCCGGTTCGTGTGAATCGGGTCTTTTTTTGTTTTTTCGGTGTTTTTCGGATTTTTCTGCAAATATTATTAACAGGGAGGGATGGACCGGGCAGAAAACAGGATATGGGAAAGCACATTGAAGAATGAGGCAAACTGTGTGAAAATGAGAATATCTGGCAGGAATACTGCAGCGGCACTGAAAAAGTGCAATATATAATCACGGACGAAAACAGTATCCGGAAATACCGGCGTAAAACGGACCGGTGACAGATTCCTGCAGACAGTTTCAGAATAAATCCGTGTTTTGCGGATTTCGCGACAATTGACATAAAATATGATCAGAAGGGGAACGGGAGGTATCACCATGCCGGAGAATGGAAGAGATGTCCATGCGGAAAACGCACTCGACGTGATCCGTGCTTTTGTGAATGAAAAAACAGCCAGGGGGGAAATGATCAGTCAGAAGGAACTGCTGGATCAGGCTGAAAAACTGAAACTGGGTGAAGAGGATCTGGATGCTCTTTATGAGTGGTGCGAGGATCAGGAAATCCCGATCGATCTTTACGAATCGCTCGATGAAGAGGGAGAACGGCCCGAAGAAGAGGAAGAAACTGCGCAGGAAGAAACGGAAGATACGGCGGTTTCGGATCCTTATCTGGAAACCGGAAAGAGAAGGAGCGGGGCAGGAGATTCCGTCAAGCTTTATCTGCAGGAGATCGGCCGTATTCCGCTTCTGACGCCGGAAGAAGAATATGAAACTGCCAAAGCTGTTGCGGAAGGCGATGAGTCTGCCCGTGAGAAACTGATTTCAAGCAACCTGAGACTTGTTGTTTCGGTCGCAAGAGAGTATATTAACCGGGGTCTGTCTCTGCAGGATCTGATTCAGGAAGGCAATATGGGACTGATGCGCGCGGCGGAGAAATTTGATTATTCCCGCGGCTTCCGCTTCAGCACCTATGCGACATGGTGGATCCGGCAGTCAGTGATGCGGGCGATTGCGGACCAGTCGCGCGATATCCGGATACCTGTTCATATGAACGAACAGATCAATAAAGTGAAAAAGGCGGAGAGAAGCCTGATTCAGGAGCTGGACCGCGATCCGACGGATGCGGAAATCGCCGCAAAAATCGGCGCGGGAATGACTGCCGAACAGGTGGCGGAGATCAAGAAGATATCCATGGATACCGTATCCCTGGAAACGCCGGCGGGAGATGAGGACAGTTCGGTTCTCAGTGATTTTATTGAGGACAAGAATACCCAGGATCCGATCGCCTATGCCAACAGTTCGTTTCTGAAGGAAGAGATCAACCGGATTCTCGAAGATCTTCCGGAAAGGGAACGGAATATTCTGAAAATGCGCTACGGTCTGGACGGCGGCGATCCCAAGACGCTGGAAGAGGTCGGCGCGGTATACCACGTAACAAGAGAGAGAATCCGCCAGCTGGAGGCAAAGGCGCTCCGGCGGCTGAAAATCATGCACGGAAGAAGGTCTGACGATCTCGGAGCCTTCCGGCACTGAACTGGAGGACGAATTTGAATGGATGCAGTACGGACAAAACTGGCTGAATTACAGAAACAATATGATGAGATCAGTGAATCGCTGATGCAGGAAGATGTCGTCACAAATCCGCGGGAGCTGACGAGGCTTTCCCGTGAACAGGCGCGTCTTCAGGGCACGGTGGACGCCTGGCGGAAGCTGCAGGAACTGGACAGCAGGATTGAGGAAGCACAGACGCTGATGGAAGAGAGCGATCCGGAAATCAGGGAAATGGCGGAAGTGGAAATGGAAGAATGCGTTCCCGAAAGGGAAGCGCTTCTGGAACATATCCAGCATCTTCTCATCCCCCGGGATCCGGATGACAGCCATGATGTCATCATGGAAATCCGAGGCGGAGCCGGCGGTGATGAAGGCAATATTTTTGCCGGCGATCTGTACCGCATGTATACCAAATATGCAGAGTCAAAGGGCTGGAAGATACAGGTGATGGAAGCAAGTCCTTCCGAAGCCGGCGGCTTCAGCCAGATCATCTTTTCCGTCAAGGGAACGGATGTATATCATGATCTGAAGTTTGAATCCGGAGCCCATCGTGTCCAGAGAGTTCCGAAGACCGAGACCCAGGGACGCATTCATACATCGACGGCGACGGTTCTGTGCCAGCCGGAAGCGGAGGAAGCGGATATCGAGATCGATCCGAAAGATCTGACGATCGAAACACACCGTGCATCGGGCGCCGGCGGCCAGCATATCAACAAAACCGATTCCGCGGTCCGCATCGTGCATATCCCGACCGGGATTACAGTCAACTGTCAGGAAGGCCGCTCCCAGATTGAAAACCGTGAGACGGCTATGCGGCTGATCCGCGCCAGAGTCTATGAGGAACTGAAGCGGCGGAAGGATGAAGAAGAAGGCGCAATCCGGCGCGCGAAAATCGGCACGGGCGACCGTTCCGAGAAGATCCGTACATATAACTATCCGCAGAACCGGGTGACCGATCACAGGATCGGACTGACGATTACCCAGCTCGACAGAATTATGGAAGGCAGGCTGGATGATGTGATTGCCGGTCTGCAGGCGGCGGAAGAGCAGGAGAAGCTGAAAGAGGCAAGCTGATGACAACATTCTCCAAAAATGTCAGAAAATATGAAAAGCTATGTCTGCAGAATGATGTACCGCCGCAGACAGTGATGGCTTTTCTTGTGGAAATCAGCCGGAAGGAACGCTATGACCTCTATATGCATTTTGATGATCCGATGCCGGAGGATCTGAAGAAAACATTTGAAGACGGAATGGAGCGGATCCTGAATCAGGAACCGATGGCGCATGTGCTGGGCTATTCCTGGTTCTACGGCTATCAGATGATTGTAAATCCGGATGTGCTGATTCCCCGGGAAGAGACGGAAGAACTGTGCGCAAAGATCCTGGCCAGAATCGATCATATTTTCCCGGATCAGCCGGAAATTCAATGTGCGGATATCGGTACCGGAAGCGGCGCGATTGCGATCACTGTCGCAAAGGAAGAACCGAGAGTCCGGATGTGCGCAACGGATATCTCGGAAGATGCGCTGAAAACCGCAAAGCTGAATGCGGAAAACAACGGGGCGGATATTGAAATGTATGCCGGCGATATGCTGGCGCCGCTGATTGAGCGGGGAATCCGTCTGGATGTCCTGATTTCCAATCCTCCCTATATCCCTGCCGAAGAGCAGATGGAACGCTCGGTGGTGGATTTTGAGCCGCATGTGGCGCTGTTCGGCGGGCAGGACGGACTGAAATTCTACCGGCAGATCTTTGAGTCATGCCGGAAGGTTGTGAAAGAAAAGAGCTTTATGGCGTTCGAGATGGGCTGGGATCAGCGTGAGCGCATGAGCGCTCTGGTGGAAGAGCTTCTTCCGGAAACAAAATACGAGATTATCCGCGATATGAACGGCAAGGACAGAATGCTGTTTGTATATTTCAACTGCAGCTATGATTAGAAAGAGCGTCTGAGATGAGTGAAGAATTCGAAAAGACACAGATGATAGAAATCCGGGAGCCGGAAAAAAAGCCCGGGAAGAAAAAGAAGCTTTCCAAAGCAGGCGTGATCCTGTTCAGCCTTCTGCTGATCGCATCCGTCTGCGGCGCAGGCTATTCCGGATATCTGTTTATCTCAACAATGCTGGAGCGGAAACAGGGCACCGGTTCCTACGATGATCTCAGCGGGAAAACGGTCAATGTTACCCAGGCACCGGAGTCGGAAAAAACAAAGATCGACATTGATTTCAAATCGCTTGCGGAAATCAATCCCGATGTTGTCGGCTGGCTGATGCAGGATACTTCGGTGATCAATTATCCGATCGTTCAGAATCCGGACAATGAATACTATCTGAACCATCTGTTTACCGGTGAATGGAACCATATGGGCTGCGTATTTACTCATTCCGATTCCGATCCCGATTTCATGGATTACAATACGCCGCTGTTTGCGCACGGCCGCAAGGACGGGACGATGTTCGGATCACTGGAATCCTACAAGAGCCAGGAATACTATGAACAGCACAAGACATTCCTGCTGGTAACCAGGAAAGGAAAGGTATATCTTCTGGAAGCCTTTGCCGGATCGGTCAATGATGCGACGGTTCCGTTCCTGATGACGTCGTTTGAAAGCGATGAGCAGTATATCAGCTATGTGCAGCACTGGTTCGACGTCTCGGATTTCCGGGCGGAGGTCTGGGTCTATCCGGGCGACAGGATCGTGACGATGCTGACATGTACGGATGACTTCCAGGACGCCAGATACGCCCTTTTCTGCAAGATGACGGATGTGACGGATCAGTATGAGATCACTGCCGCAGACTGAAACCTTGTTTCAATGAAATAAATGCAAATGAAACAGAACTGCCGGAATTCGGGCAGTTCTTTTCTGACAGCGGGATTCCCTCTGATATAATTTCACTCATCGGGAGATCATTTACATGACAAATGAAGATAAACTCAGAAAGTTTCATGACTGGCTGGAACGCATCGCAGCCTACCAGATGGCATTGACTATCATCGGAATTGACAAGACCGCCAAGGCACCTTCCCAGGGGGCGGAGTACCGGAATCAGAAGACGGCATTGCTGTCGGGCGATCTGATGAAGATCCGGAATGATCCGGAAATGTATGAACTGATGGAAGAACTCTCACAGGAAGAGCTGGATCCGGAGAACAGCAGACTCGTGCAGCTGGAACTTGAAAGTGCCCGCAGGAACCGCTCGGTGCCGAATGAGGATTATGTGGAATATCAGAAGATCCTCGGAGAATCCGAGGAAGCCTGGCTGAAGGCAAAGGCCGCAAAGGATTACGGCATGTATGAGCCGTATCTGAAGCGTCTGCTGGAGTCTTATAAACACATCGTTTCCTTTGAAGACAGCAGTCTGGATCTGTATGACCGGATTCTGGACCGGAATCAGAAAGGATGGACGGCAGCGCGCTATGACGCTCTGTTTGAGCAGATCAGAGACCGGCTGACGCCGCTGATCCGCAGGGTGTCCGAAGCGGAACCGGTGGATACATCCTGCCTGAATCAGCGTTTTCCCGCAGATGATCAGCGCCGGTTCATGCAGAGGATTCTGAACTATATCCATTTTGATCCGGACTGGGGAAAGATGAGCGAATCAGAGCATCCGGTGACCACCGGGATCTGCTGGGGAGATATCCGCTTTACCACCAAATACCGCGAATACAACACGGCAATGGCGGTGCTTTCCACGATCCATGAAAGCGGACACGCCTATTACACGCACGGCATGAATCCGAAGTATTCCGGAACCGCACTGGCGCATGTCAGCGCCGGCATGCAGGAATCGCAGTCCAGATTCTGCGAGAATCATCTCGGCAGGACAAAGACGTTCTGGGAAGTGCATTATTCCGCACTGCAGGAAATCTTCCCTTCACAGCTCTCCAATGTATCCCTGGATACGTTCTGGAGAGCATTGAATGAGTCGCATCCCGGAGAAGTACGCATGGACGCGGATGAGCTGACCTATCCGCTGCATATCATGATCCGCTATGAGCTGGAAAAGGATCTGTTCTCCGGAAAGCTGGATACGGCGGATCTGAGTGCGGCATGGAATGAAAAATACCGTGCATATCTCGGCGTGGAAGTGACGGACGATGAGAAGGGCGTTCTGCAGGATATGCACTGGCCGTATGCGCTGTTCGGCTATTTCCCGACCTATACGCTGGGAAGCGCATTTGCGGCCCAGTTCAATCACGCCGTGCGTCAGAATCTGGATGTCGACGCGCTGCTGAGGGAAAACCGGTATACGGAAATCATGGACTGGCTGAAAGCGCATATTCATACCTATGGGAATATGCATGAAGCGGACGAGCTGATCCGCATGGCGACCGGTGAGGACTTCAATGTCAGCTATTATCTGGATTATCTGGAAGAGAAATACACGAACCTTTACAATCTGAAATAAATCCCCTGAGAAGCATGGAGGAAGATTCATATGAAAACAGAATTTGTCTACGATCACTATTTTGACTACAGCGAGCTGACAGCCGCCCTGCAGAAGCTTGCGGGTATGTATCCGGAGCTGATGAAGCTGGAATCTGCCGGAACAACCGAAGAGAATAAAACGATCTGGTCGGTAACGCTCAGCGATGATGCGCTGCGCCCGGCGGACAGAAAGCCGGCGTTCTATATGGACGGCAATACCCATGCCGGAGAGGTTTCCGGATCGATGGCCTGCCTGCATATGATCGATTATCTGCTCACCAATCATGAGGATGCGGAAATTGCGGAGATGCTGAGGAATCAGACATTCTATTTCATTCCGCGGATTTCACCGGACGGCGTGGATGAATATCTGCATACCGCCAATACGGTCCGTTCCATCAACCGCATCTATCCGGCGGATCAGTCGGAAAACCACGGGCTGAAGGCACAGGATCTCGATGACAACGGCAGGATCGTCATGATGCGCGTCAAGACGCCGGCAGGTGCCTGGAAAAAACGCGATGACAGCGACTTCCTGATGACAAAGAGACAGCCGGATGAGAAGAAGGGCGAATTCTACAATGTCTATACAGAAGGCATGATCGATGAATTCAACGGCGTGAATATCACCATGGCAAGACCGCTTTATTCCATGGACTTCAACCGGAATTTCCCGGTCAGCTGGATGCCGGACGCAATGCAGCCGGGAGCGGGAGACTACCGCTGTCGATGCCGGAG